>NZ_JBQENN010000001.1:213922-314384 GCF_052044625.1 Pseudomonas sp. 22515 | reverse complement strand
TGGCGGAATTGGTAGACGCGCTGGTTTCAGGTATCAGTGACCGCAAGGTCGTGGAAGTTCGAGTCTTCTCCTGGGCACCATACAAAAACCCACTAGCTTGCTAGTGGGTTTTTTCTTGCCTGCGATTTTTGTGCCCCCTCCCCCGATACCCGCACGTCGTAGGAGGGGGCTCACCCGCGAAGAGGCCCGTACAGGCAACACACGCCCAGCGCCCCCCTTGCACCATGGTCTGACCATGAATTTCTCGTCACCCGGCCACTTGAGAAACAATTTCGTTTACCATTGTTTCCAAATATGTAGCCGTAAGCGAGGAAGTACCCGCATGACGATCCGCCCGCAACCGCTGATGCGTACCCTGGCCGCCGCAGTGCTGAGCCTGGTCATCGGCGCTCCGGCCGCCATGGCAGACGCACCGGTCACGCTGACCATGTACAACGGTCAGCACAAGGAAATCGGCGAAGCCATTGCCAAGGCCTATGAGGCCAAGACCGGCATTCACATCGACATCCGCAAAGGCAGCAGCAACCAGCTGGCCAGCCAGATCATCGAGGAAGGCGACCGTTCGCCAGCCGACATCATCTATACCGAAGAGTCCCCGCCCCTGAACAATCTGGGCGAGCTGGGCCTGCTGGCCAAGATTGACGACGCCACGTTGAACATGATGCCCAAGGAGTACGTTGGCGCCAACGGCACCTGGATGGGTATCACCGCCCGTACGCGCATCGTGGTGTACAACCCCAAGAAAGTCGACGAGAAAGACCTGCCAACCACGGTGATGGACTTCGCCAACCCTGAGTGGGAAGGCCGCGTCGGCTACGTCCCTACCAGCGGTGCGTTCCAGGAGCAGGCCGTGGCCATTCTGAAGATGCACGGGCGTGAAGCCACCGAAGAATGGTTGACCGGCCTGAAAGCCTTCGGCAAGACCTACACCAACAACATGGTCGCCCTCAAAGCCGTGGAAAAAGGTGAAGTGGCTGCGGTACTGGTGAACAACTACTACTGGTACGCGCTTGAACGCGAACGCGGCAAGCTGGACACCAAGCTCTATTACCTGGCCGACGGCGATGCTGGCAACCTGGTCACTATCTCCGGCGCAGGCGTGGTCAAGGCCAGCAAACACCCGAAAGAAGCCCAGGCCCTGCTCAACTGGATGGCCAGCGAGGAAGGCCAGCGCGTGATCACCCAGACCACCGCCGAGTACCCGCTGCACAAGGGCATGGTTTCTGACCGCGGCCTGAAGCCGTTCGACGAACTGCGCCCGCCGAAGATCTCGCCAGCTGACCTGGGCAATGCCGAGGAAGCCATCGAACTTGAGCGTGAGGTCGGCCTGCTCTGATGACTGCCGCCCTGTCCGAACCGGTGCCGGTACGCTTCGTACCGCGCCGCAAGCGCCCTTCCATCTGGGTAGTGCTGCCTGTGCTGTTCCTTGTGGCAATGAGCTTGCTGCCACTGGCTTATGTCGCCATCAAAGCCTGGGAGGCCGGCTGGCGCGAAGCTTTGCACCTGCTGTGGCGGCCCTTTGTCTGGGGGCTGATGCGCAACACCCTGATGTTGATGGTCGGGGTGACACTGACCTGCATGGTGGTCGGCCTGGCACTGGCCTGGCTGCTGGAGCGCAGCAACCTGGCCGGCCGCCGGTTGTGGGGCGTGGTGCTGTGCCTGCCATTCGCCGTGCCGTCGTTCGTCAGCAGCTTCACCTGGGTGTCGCTAAGTTCGGACTTTGAAGGCCTGGGCGGCGCGATCATGGTCATGGCCCTATCCAAATACCCACTGGTGTTCCTGCCCGTTGCCGCGACCCTGCGCAACCTCGACACGTCGCTGGAGGAGTCGGCACGCACCCTGGGTTGCAGCCGCTGGGGGGTGTTCAGCAAAGTCACCCTGCCGCTGCTGTGGCCGTCGATGCTCGGCGGTGCGCTACTGATTGCCCTGCATATGCTGGTGGAGTTTGGCGCATTGTCGATCCTCGGCCTGCAAACCTTTACCACGGCGATCTACCAGCAGTTCGAACTGGAGTTCAGCAACGCCAACGCGGCCATGCTGTCTGCCGTGCTGCTGGCGATGTGCTTGGCAATGCTGTGGCTGGAACTGCGGGTGCGCGGCAAAGCCCGCCATGTACGTATCGGCCAGGGCGTAGCCCGGCGTGCGCAACCGGTGCGGCTGCGCGGCTGGGCGGTGCTGGCGCAACTGTTCTGCGTGGGCCTGGCGGCGCTGGGCAGCGGCATTCCGCTGGCGATGCTCGGTTACTGGCTGAGCGTGGGTTCGTCGGCGGCATTCCCGGTGGCGGCCATCTCGAAGGCGTTGTTCACCTCGCTGTCGGTGTCGCTGGGCGGTGCCGGCTTCTGTGTGCTGCTGGCTCTGCCTATCAGCTTCCTGGTGGTGCGCTACAAAGGCCGCCTGGCGATTTGGGCTGAGCGTCTGCCCTACCTCCTGCACGCCCTGCCCGGCCTGGTGATTGCCCTGACCCTGGTGTTCTTCGCCCTGCACTACGTGCCGGCGCTGTACCAGACCACGGCCTTGCTGCTGTTGGCCTATGCGCTGCTGTTCCTGCCGTTGGCGCAATCACCGGTGCGCACCGCGCTGAACAAGGCTTCGCCGACGCTGGAAGAAGCCGCACGCACGCTAGGCGCGAGCAGCTTTGCCGCGTTCTGCCGGGTGACCTTGCCGATCATCTTCCCGGCCATGGCGGCAGCCTTTGCGCTGGTGTTCCTGGATGCCATGAAAGAGCTGACGGCTACCCTGCTGCTCAGCCCGACCGGCATGACCACCCTGGCCACCGAGGTGTGGGCACACACAGCCAACGTCGAGTTCGCGGCAGCGGCGCCTTATGCTGCGTTGCTGATCGTGGTGTCGGGGTTGCCGGTTTACTTGCTGACTACGCGGATGTATCTGAACAAGGCATGAACTTCTTCGCGGGTTTGCCCTCAGGTACAGCACCGGTCTCAGGGCCTGCGCTGTACCTGTGGGGGCTCGCCGATGATCAGGCCATCAGATGTTACGCAGCATGCGCCGCACAATTGGCCCATGGGCCTTGCCGACCGGCAACATGTAAAGCCGGCCGAAGGTGTTGAAGCACTGCACCGAGGTGGTCACGCCCAAGCGCTGACACCCCTCCCCCTGATCATCTAGATCCACACTCACCATTACAGCCAGATGCGTATCACGCGAGGTCAGGACCAGTTGCTGGTCGCTGATGGCCTCGACAGTGAAGAAGTCCAGGCGCTCACCGACGGCTGGCACATGCGTTGGATCGCCGCGAGAGAAGCCGTGGATATCGGCGACATTGAAACGGCGTGAGATAAAGTCGCGAATGCGGAAGGCCCGGGCCAGCCAGCCGGGGACGTCCGAGGTCATGGCGCAGTAGGCTTGCAGGGCGGTCATCGGGTCAGTGAGCCGTACGCTGTCACTGTGCAGGAAATTCAGGTCGGCCTGGGCAGCGATTAGTTGGGCGGACATGAGCAACTCCTTTTGTCATGTGTCGCCGACAGCATAGCAACGCCGCTCCCACAAAGGACCGCGCAGGATTCAGGCCCGGAACTGGCCCAGGCTGGCGCGCAGCTGAGCCGCCAGATCATCCAGCACCTTGCTACTGGCCGTGGTCTGCATCACCACCTCAGCCGAACGCTCAGCCTGAGCATGGATAGTCTCCACTCGCCCACGCACTGCCTGCGCGCCATTCGCCTGCTGCTCGGCCGCACGGGTGGCCAAGCCAATGGCCGCATGCACCTGCTCCACCGCCGCCTGCACTGACTGCTGCCGACGCTCGTTGTCACGCAGCACCAGCAAGCCTTCGCTAGCCTTGAGCCCAGCCTGGCTGATGGTGGCCACAGCTTCCTTGGCGCCCTTCTGCAATGCTGCGATGTGCGCCTGGATATCGCCCGTAGAGCTTTGCGTCTTGCTCGCCAGTGCCCGTACCTCATCGGCCACCACGGCAAAACCACGCCCGGTTTCACCCGCACGGGCTGCCTCGATGGCAGCATTCAGGGCCAGCAGGTTGGTCTGTTCGGCAATCCCGTGAATCACCGTCAGCACCACTTCGATCTGCTCGCTCTGCTTGGCCAAGCGCTCGATCACCTGAGAGCCGGCATCCACCTGCCCGGCCAGGTTCTCGATCAAACCCGCCAGTTGGGTCGAAGTGCGGCTGTTTTCATCCGTGGCCTGGCGGATATCCACCACCTGCTGCAACGCCGCCTGCATCGCATGGCTTTCGGCCTGGGCTTCGTCGGCCATGCTCGACAGGTCGCGCAGGCTCGCCGCTACTTCGTCGCGCTGCAACGCGGCGGCAGCATCGGCACCGGCATTACGCTGGGCCATCGCGCCAATCTCGACACCGGTGCGCTGCGCCACTTCACCCGCCTCGCGCACAATCGGCTGCAACTTGTCGACAAAGCGGTTCACTGCTGAGGCCATGTCGCCGATTTCATCCCGGCTGTCGAGCGGCACGCGCTTGGTCAAGTCACCTTCGCCGGCTGCCAGGTCATCGAGGGCGGTAATCAACAGGCGCAGCTTGCTCAGTACCCGTCGACCAAGTACCAGGGCCACCACCAGCAGCACCCCAAGGCCGACCAGCACCAGGCCCAGACCGATACGCCAGCGCAGCTCTGCAGCGGCATCGCGCACAGTTTGCGCGGTATTGGCCTGCATGGTGGCAGCACTGCCCTGCGCCTTCTCCAGGCGCTCACGCAGGGTTTTGCCGCTGTCGGCTGCGGCACCCACCAGGCTGTCGCCAACCAGTTGCTCACCGCTGGCAATCAGCGCCGCGAAGCGCTGGTCCAAGGCCTTGAGCTCCTGGTCGATGCCCGCCGTGGAAACCCCCATCACCACCTTGCCGATTTCTGCGCCATTGGGGTTGATCGAAGCTTCGACAAAGTACACCGCCGGGTCTTGTCGGGCGGCATTGATCACCTTGTCCAGCGCACGCTCGCCCTGGCCCTTGTCCATCAAAGCCTGGTTGATCGGGTTTTGCCGGTTCAGGTAACGGGTCAGGTGCTGGCCCTGTGCATCGTCGTAAACCACGAACAGCACATTGGGGTTGCGCTGGGCACGCCGGGCAAAGTCGGAGAGCACTGGCACATCGTTGTCCCAGATCGCCCGCGGGGCAACCGAAGCCAGCAGTTCGGCCATGTCGTTGGCGGAGTCCTTGAGGTTCTTTTCCAGGGTGCTGCGCAGTTGCTGCTGTTCGCTTTGCAGGCGCTCCGACAACCCTGCGCTCAGGCGCTGGCGGGTACTGCTGGACAGGCCGTCGAGCCCAGAGCGCACATCTTGCCCGGCTTGCTCCAGATCGCTTGCGAGTTGGCGACTGTCATTACCCAGTCGCTCGCCAAGGTCAGCCTCCAGGGCAGTGACCGTGCTTCGGGTGAGCGCAACGGCAACCAGCACCTGCACCAAAAGAGCGATACCAAGGGCAACAAACACAGGCCGCAAGAGGCGGCTTCGTAACAGTGAGAGGATGGCAGACACGGTGTAACCCTCGTGTTTTCTGGCGCCACTATTTTGATGGCATCTACAGAAACTTCTTACAGCAAGGGTTGTGCCGTAGGCAGCAGGGAAATGCGCCAAGGTCTAGCAATGGGGTTTCGTGTGCCGGCCCATTCGCGGGTAAACCCGCGCCTACAACGGCCTGCGCCCAACCGCTGGTGTGTGCCCACGCCCAACCAGTGTAGGAGCGGGTTTACCCGCGAATACGGTAGCGGCGGCAACGGTGGATTGCCGGTGGATATTGGCCAGCACAGACATGCCCACAAATGAAAACGCCGCGGCCCTTCTCAGGGCCGCGGCGTCAGATCAGCCTGGAGGGCAGATCAGGCGAACGGATGACGCAGCACGATGGTCTCGTTGCGGTCCGGGCCGGTCGAAATGATGTCGATCGGCGCGCCAACCAGCTCTTCGATGCGCTTAATGTAGTCACGCGCAGCTTGCGGCAGCTCTTCCAGGGTTTTCACACCCAGAGTCGACTCGCTCCAGCCTGGCATCTCTTCGTACACAGGCTCCAGGCCAATGTAGCTGTCGGCATCGGAAGGCGCGTCGATGACGGCACCGTTCTCGTTCTTGTAGCCAACGCAGATGTTGATGGTTTCCAGGCCGTCCAGTACGTCCAGCTTGGTCAGGCAGATGCCCGAGATGCTGTTGACGTCGATGGCGCGACGCAGGATCACGGCATCGAACCAGCCGCAACGACGGGCACGGCCAGTGGTGGAGCCGAACTCGTGGCCACGCTTGGCCAGGGTAGCACCTGTCTCGTCGAACAGTTCGGTCGGGAACGGACCGGAACCTACGCGAGTGGTGTAGGCCTTGGTGATGCCGAGGATGTAGTCGAGGTACATCGGGCCGACGCCGGAACCGGTGGAAATACCGCCAGCCGTGGTGTTGGAGCTGGTGACGTACGGGTAGGTACCGTGGTCGATGTCCAGCAGCGAGCCTTGGGCGCCTTCGAACATGATGTCCTTGCCGGCGCGGCGCAGGTTGTGCAGCTCGGCGGTGACGTCGAGCATCATCGGCTTGAGCTGTTCGGCGTAAGCCATGCACTCGTCCAGCGTCTGCTGGAAGTCGATGGCTGGCTCTTTGTAGTAGTTCACCAGCTGGAAGTTGTGGTAATCCAGCAGCTCACCCAGCTTGGCGGCGAAACGCTCGCGGTGGAACAGATCACCCACGCGCAGGCCGCGACGTGCCACCTTGTCTTCGTAAGCTGGGCCGATACCACGGCCGGTGGTGCCGATCTTGGCTTCGCCACGGGCTTTTTCGCGGGCCTGATCCAGGGCCACATGGTACGACAGGATCAGCGGCGCGGCCGGGGAAATGCGCAGGCGCTCGCGCACCGGTACGCCTTTCTCTTCCAGCTTGGTGATTTCACGCATCAGCGCATCCGGGGCAACGACCACGCCGTTACCGATCAGGCACTGTACGCCTTCACGCAGGATGCCGGATGGAATCAGGTGCAGAACGGTCTTTTCACCGTTGATCACCAGGGTGTGACCCGCATTGTGGCCACCCTGGTAGCGCACTACGGCGGCAGCATGTTCGGTCAGCAGATCGACGATCTTGCCTTTGCCCTCATCACCCCACTGGGTGCCCAGGACGACGACATTCTTACCCATTACATTGGTCCTCATTCACGCAAACTTGGTTGCCGGCCTGTTGCCGACGCAGAAACTCACTGGGCCAGCGGCAGAACCTGCCAGCGCCCGTCTTGCTGAATCAATTGCCGATCACAATCCGCCTCGAGAGCAGCACTCAACGGCTGGCCAGGCAGAGCCTGAACCACACGCTGGCCCTCGTTGCGCAACTGGCAGACTTGCTGCCAGAGGGCCGCATCGCCACTGTCCGGCATCCAGATGCCGCCAGTTGGCAATACGACCTCCGCTCGCCCCAGTGTGACCAGGGTCTTCAAATCCGTGGAGAAACCAGTGGCCGGGCGCGCCCGGCCAAAGTCGGCGCCGATATCGTCGTAGCGCCCGCCCTGGGCGATCGATTGGCCTTCGCCTGGCACGAACACGGCGAACACCACGCCCGTGTGATAGTGGTAACCACGCAGCTCGCCGAGGTCGAAGTACAGCGGCAGGTCCGGGTAGCGCGACGCCAGGCGATCAGCGATCGCCAGCAGGTCGTCCAGCGCCGCCAGCACGCTGGCCGGGGCGCGACCGAGGCGCACGCGGGCTTCAGCCAGTACTTCACGACCACCGCACAGCTCGACCAGGGCGCGCAGCATGCTGCCCAGGTCTTTCGGCAGGTCGGCGGTCAGCGCCTGCACTTCATCGACAGCCTTGCGTTGCATGGCGTCGAACAGCTGCTGTTCGACCGCGCCAGACAGGCCGGCGGCACGGGCCAGGCCGCGGTAAATACCGACGTGGCCCAGGTCCATGTGCACATCCGGCACATCGGCCAGTTGTAGCGTGGCGAGCATCAGGCTGATGACTTCGACGTCGCTGGTAGGGCTGGCATCGCCGTACAGCTCGGCACCCAGCTGGATCGGGCTGCGCGAGGTGGACAGGGCACGCGGCTGGGCGTGCAGCACGCTGCCGGCATAGCACAGGCGGCTCGGGCCCTCACGGCGCAGTGTGTGCGCATCGATACGCGCTACCTGCGGGGTGAAGTCGGCGCGGAAGCCCATCAGGCGGCCGGACTGCGGGTCCACTACCTTGAAGGTGCGCTGATCCAGGTCCTGGCCGGCGCCGGTAAGCAGCGACTCCAGGTACTCGATATGCGGGGTGACGACCAGTTCGTAGCCCCAACTCTGGAACAGGTCCAACACCTGGCGGCGCGCGATCTCGATGCGCGCAGCCTCAGGTGGCAGTACTTCCTCGATGCCATCTGGCAGCAGCCAGCGGTCTACCGTTGCCATTACGCCATTTCCCCTCTGGTCCGGGCGGCTTGCCAGCAGGCAAACCGTCAGAAAAGCCGGTATCGCGCACAGCAGCGGGCAGCACTGATCCCAGCGCAGCCACCGTACCCGACACCCTCAAATTGCCTTGCGAGCTGACCAAACTGTCAACCGGCGCTGTGCCAATCAACCTTGCAGACGCAAAAAAGCCGGGAAATTTCCCGGCTGCCTCATCATACACCCCTTTTCATTCAGGATGCACCCCGCCTGGTGCATTAGCTGCCAGGCGGGGTGCCGCTGCATGAAAATCAGGGCCTGAGCATCACGGTCTGCTCTTGTCCAGGTAACGGAAGAATTCGTTCTTCGGGTCCAGGACCATCACGTCGCTCTTGCTCGAGAAGCTCTCGCGGTATGCCTGCAGGCTACGGTGGAACGCATAGAAATCAGCGTCCTGGCTGTAAGCCTTGGCATAGATAGCGGCCGCTTGGGCATCGCCATCACCACGGGTTTCTTCTGCTTCGCGATAAGCCTCGGCCAGCAGCACACGGCGCTGACGGTCGGCATCGGCACGGATACCCTCAGCCAGCTCGTTACCCTTGGCACGGTGCTCGCGGGCTTCACGCTCACGCTCGGTGCTCATGCGGTCGAACACGCTGCGGTTGACTTCCTTCGGCAGGTCGATGGCCTTGACGCGCACGTCGACCACCTCGATGCCCAGTTCCTTGCTCGCCATGCGGTTCAGCGATGCAGTGATGTCAGCCATCAGTGCATCACGTTCACCGGAAACCACTTCGTGCAGGGTACGTTTACCGAACTGGTCGCGCAGGCCACTTTCCAGACGACGCGACAGACGCTCGTCGGCGATCTGCTTCATGCCGGACGTGGCGGTGTAGAAGCGTTCAGCGTCCTTGACGCGCCACTTGGCGTAGGCGTCGACCATCACCGCTTTCTTTTCCAGGGTCAGGAACCGCTGGGTAGGCGCGTCGAGTGTCATCAGCCGGGCGTCGAACCTGCGCACCTGGTTCACGTACGGAATCTTCACGTGCAGGCCTGGCTGAACATCCGCCTGGACCACCTTACCGAAACGCAGCAGTACCGCCCGCTCGGTCTGGGACACGATGTAGAAGCTGTTCCAGGCCACAATGGCCAGGACCACGGCGGCGATCAGGGCGATCAGCGATCTATTGCTCATCAGCGGCTCTCCCTAGTACGCAGCGGCTGCTGTTGCTGTTGCATGTCCTGCGCGGCACGAGCGGCCGCATCGTTAGCCGATGGCGACGCGCTGGTGGTTGGCACGGACGGCTTGCGGCTGCCTTCGACCATCTTGTCCAGCGGCAGGTAGAGCAGGTTGCTCTGCCCGTCCTTGGTTGCCACCATGACCTTGCTCGAGTTGCTGTAGACCTCTTGCATGGTCTCCAGATACAGACGCTCACGGGTTACGTCAGGTGCCTTGCGGTACTCGGCAAGCAGCTTGGTGAAGCGGTCTGCCTCACCCTTGGCGCGGGCAATGACTTCGTCGCGGTAACCATTGGCATCCTCGATGATGCGCTGGGCCTGACCACGGGCTTCCGGCACCACGCCATTGGCATAGGACTCGGCCTGGTTGCGGGCACGCTGCTCGTCTTCGCGGGCGCGGATCACGTCGTCGAAGGCTTCCTGCACTTCACGCGGGGCTGCCGCGCTCTGTACGTTGACCTGGGTAACGGTGATACCGGTGCGGTAGTTGTCGAGGAAGCGCTGCAGGCGTTCGCGGATATCCACGGCCATCTGCTCACGACCCTCGGTCAACACCTGGTCCATCGAAGTGGAACCCACCACGTGGCGCAGGGCGCTGTCGGTCGCGTGCTGCAAGCTCACCTCAGGCTGGTCGACGTTGAGCACGAAGTCCTGCAGGTTGCTGATCTTGTACTGGACGGTCAGCGGCACCTCGACGATGTTCTCGTCTTCGGTCAGCATCTGGCCCTGCTTGGTGTAGGCACGCTCACGCGTGACGTTTTCCATGTACTTGCGATCAATCGGCGGGAAGTAGATGTTCAGGCCGGGGCCGACCGTCTCATAGTACTTGCCGAAGCGCAGCACAACCGCCTGCTCCTGCTCGTCGACCACATACACGGCGCTGTACAGCCAGATTGCAGCCAGCACCGCCAGGCCGATGCCCAGCAGGCCCAGGCCACCGCCCTTGCCGACATTGCGATCACCGCCGCCACGTTTCTTGCTGCCGCCGAACATGCCATTCAGGCTGTCCTGCAGTTTGCGGAAGGCCTCGTCCAGATCCGGTGGACCTTTCTTGTCACCACCGCCGCCACCGCCACCGCGGCGGCCGCCCCAGGGATCCTGATTGTTCGAGTTGCCACCCGGCTCGTTCCAAGCCATAGCGCTCTCCATCTGATAAAGCAAAGACGCGCCCACGGCGCGCCGTCCAATGCTACAGAATGCCTGTCACTGCTGCCCGGCGACCTCGACGAGCATTTATTGCAAAGTGTGTTGCTGGACAAACACTTGCGGCTCCATGCCTTCGCGGCTGACCAGGCGATTCAGTTCGACCATGGGCAGTCGCACGCTCAGCAGGCTGCGCCCTTCTTCATCATGCTCTTCACTCTGCACGGCACCCAAGGCAAAGAATTGCGCGCGCAAGCGGGCAAAACGCTGCTCCAGGCACAGGGTACCGACAAACAGATCATCCCCCAGCAACTCGGCAACCGCCTGGCCAACCAGCTCCAGGCCACGCCCATCGCGTGCCGATACCCAGACCCGTTCCGGCTTGCCATCGGCATTGCGCTGGATCTGTGGCTCGACATCTTCGAGCAAGTCGAGTTTGTTGTACACCTCCAGGATCGGCAACCCCTCGGCACCAATCTCGCCCAACACCGCCAGCACCTGCTCGATCTGCTCCATGCGCTCTGGCTCATGGGCGTCGATCACATGCAGCAACAGGTCGGAGTTGCTCGACTCTTCGAGCGTAGCCCGAAATGCCTCGACCAGCTTGTGCGGCAGGTGGCGAATGAAGCCTACGGTGTCGGCCAGCACGATCGGCCCCAGGTCGTTGAGCTCGAGCCGGCGCAGGGTCGGGTCGAGGGTGGCGAACAACTGGTCCGCGGCATACACCTCGGATTCGGTCAGGGCGTTGAACAGCGTGGACTTGCCGGCGTTGGTATAACCCACCAGCGACACCGAGGGGATATCCGCGCGCTTGCGCCCGCGACGCGCCTGCTCACGCTGGCTGCGCACTTTCTCCAGGCGTGACTTGATCTGGCGTATACGCACCCGCAACAGGCGGCGGTCGGTTTCCAGCTGGGTTTCACCCGGGCCGCGCAGGCCGATACCACCTTTTTGTCGCTCAAGGTGAGTCCAGCCGCGCACCAGCCGCGTGCTCATGTGCTCCAGCTGGGCCAGTTCGACCTGCAGCTTGCCTTCATGGGTACGCGCCCGTTGGGCGAAGATATCGAGGATCAGCCCGGTACGGTCGAGCACACGACACTCGAACACACGTTCAAGGTTGCGCTCCTGACTGGGCGTGAGGGTGTGATTGAAAATCACCAGGTCTACCTGTTCGGCATGGACCAGGTCGTGCAACTCTTCGACCTTGCCACTGCCAATCAGGTATTTGGCGGAAGGCTGATGCCTTGTCACCGTGACCAGCGAGACGATGTCGGCACCGGCCGACAATGCCAACTCCTGAAACTCCTGCGGGTCTTCGCGCGCCTCAGGGTTCTGACCTTCCAAGTGAACGAGCAACGCCCGCTCACCACCACCGTGGCGCTCAAAGAACAATGCAGGCTCCTATCAGGCGTTGCCTGGCTCGCTGTCGCCGTGCTCGCTGTCGGTCGGGCTTGGCAGGCGGACCGGACGGGCCGGAACTACGGTCGAGATGGCGTGCTTGTAGACCATCTGGCTGACGGTGTTCTTCAGCAATACCACGAACTGGTCGAACGATTCGATCGAGCCCTGCAGTTTGATACCGTTGACCAGGTAAATGGATACCGGGACCTTTTCTTTTCTCAAGGTGTTCAAGTAAGGGTCTTGTAGCGAATGCCCTTTTGACATATGCCGCACTCCTGTAAGGATAAATAATAGAAAATCAATAAAAACGATAAATTAGGCCGCCCCTTCGCAAGAATAGACGGCAATCAGCAGGGACTCAGCTCAATATGGAGATGGCCCCAAGGTATTTCAAGGTGCGGGACAGATTGTCGCAGGCCAGGCTGTCAAGCCAGTGCACGTCAGGCCAGCCACGCAACCAGGTGAACTGCCGCTTGGCCAGCTGCCGGGTAGCAATGATACCGCGTTCACGCATCTCATTCTCAGTCAGCTTGCCATCCAGGTAATCCCACACTTGCCGATAACCCACTGCCCGTATAGACGGCAGCCCGGCGTGCAAGTCACTTCTGGCTCGCAGCGATCGGACCTCGTCAACGAAGCCCTGTTCCAGCATCTGCGAAAATCGTAACGCAATTCGCTGATGCAAAATGTGACGATCTGTAGGAGCAATCGCCAAACTGGCGACAGTATAGGGCAAATGTCCGCCGGCGCCTGCGTCTGCGCCGCGACTTTCCGCGAATTGACGCCGACGATGAGCTGTCATGCTCTCGCCGCTCACCCGGTACACCTCCAAGGCCCGGATCAACCGCTGCGGGTCATTGGGGTGGATACGTGCCGCGGACTCCGGGTCGACTTCGGCCAACTGGCGGTGCAGCTCGGCCAGGCCCAGGGCTTCAGCCTGCGCTTCCAGTTCGGCGCGCACCGCCGCATCGGCGGCCGGCATATCGGCCAGGCCATCGATCAACGCCTTGTAATAGAGCATGGTGCCGCCGACCAGCAGCGGGATCTTGCCGCGCGCGGTGATCTCGGCCATGGCCTCCAGCGCGTCGGTACGGAACTGCGCGGCGGAATAGCTCTGCGCCGGGTCGCGAATGTCGATCAGCCGGTGCGGGTGGGCGGCGAGGACTTCTTTCGACGGCTTGGCCGAACCGATATCCATGCCACGGTACACAAGTGCCGAATCGACGCTGATCAGTTCACACGGCAGCACCGTGGTCAGTTCGATGGCAAGGTCGGTCTTGCCGGCCGCCGTCGGACCCATCAGGAATATTGCAGGGGGCTTGCCGCTCATTTCATCGACCGCGCAGGAAAAGTTTGTCCAGATCATCCAGGCCCATCTGAGTCCAGGTAGGACGGCCATGGTTGCACTGGCCGCTGCGCTCGGTGTTTTCCATGTCGCGCAGCAGGGCGTTCATCTCGGGAATTGCCAGGCGCCGGTTGGCGCGCACGGCACCGTGGCAGGCCATGGTACCGAGCAGTTCGTTGAGATGCGCCTGAATGCGATCACTGGTGCCGTACTCCATAAGGTCGGCAAGCACGTCCTGGACCAGGCGGTTGGCTTCAGCCTGCTTGAGCAAGGCCGGGATCTGGCGAATCGCCAGGGTCTCAGGGCCCAGGCGCTGCAATTCGAAGCCCAGCCGCTGAAACCACTGTGCATGCTCTTCGGCACAGTCGGCTTCACGCTGGCTAAGGGCCAGGGTCTCCGGCACCAGCAGCGGCTGGCCACTCAGGCCCTCGCTGGCCATGGCCACCTTGAGGCGCTCGTACATTATCCGCTCGTGGGCAGCGTGCATGTCCACCAGCACCAGGCCAACAGCGTTCTCGGCCAGGATGTAGATACCCTTGAGCTGCGCCAGGGCATAGCCTAGCGGGGGAATGTCGCCTTGGCTTTCGGGCAGTGCCGTCGCAGGCGCAGCACCGGTTTCCAGCGGCTTATAGAACTCGCGGTACACCGCCTGTGCCTCTGCGGCCGGCAGCGGCTGTGAGGGACGTGGGGTGTATTGATACTGGTAACCGGCGCCACTGCCACCATTGGAAAACGACTGTTGCGGGGCTCGAGGCTGTTCAAGCACCGGCGAGGCCAGGCGCATTTCACCCTGGGGCCCGAACTCACCGGCCTGCTGGCCCGTGGGACGAACCAGCTCAGGTACGGCAGCAGGTGCGGCCAGCTGGTCTTCCGGACGTACATCGGCCAAGGCACGGTGCAAGGTGCCATACAGGAAGTCATGCACCGAGCGCCCTTCACGGAACCGTACTTCATGCTTGGTAGGGTGCACGTTCACATCGACGCCGTTGGGCTCCAGCTCCAGGAACAGCACGAACGTGGGGTGGCGGCCGTTGAACAGCACGTCCCGGTAGGCCTGACGCACGGCATGGGCGACCAGTTTGTCGCGCACTGCCCGGCCATTGACGAAGAAGTACTGCAGGTCTGCCTGGCTGCGCGAGAACGTCGGCAAGCCGACCCAGCCCCAAAGGCGCAGGCCGTTGCGCTCGACGTCGATCGGCAGTGCCTGCTCCATGAAGCCCGGGCCGCAGATGGCACCCACCCGCCGTGCACGGGCGGTTTCGTCGTGGGCCTCGTGCAGGCTGAGGATGCTCTTGCCATTGTGGCGCAGGTGGAAGCCGACATCGAAACGGGCCAGCGCCAGCCGCCGGATCACTTCCTGCAAGTGATCGAATTCGGTTTTCTCGGCTTTGAGGAACTTGCGCCTGGCCGGGGTATTGAAGAACAAATCGCGCACTTCCACCGAGGTACCGACCGGGTGCGCCGCCGGCTGCACGCGCGGCGTCATGTCACGGCCTTCGGTTTCGACTTGCCAGGCCTCACTGGCACTGGCGGTACGCGAGGTCAGGGTCAGGCGCGCCACCGAACTGATCGAGGCCAAGGCCTCGCCACGGAAGCCCAGGCTCAATACCCCTTCAAGGTCTTCCAGCTCGCGGATCTTGCTGGTGGCGTGTCGGGCCAGGGCCAGCGGCAGGTCGTCGGCAGAAATACCGCTGCCATCGTCCCGCACCTTCAGCAGTTTGACGCCGCCCTGCTCGACTTCGATATCGATGCGCCGGGCACCGGAGTCCAGGCTGTTTTCCAGCAGTTCCTTGGCTACAGACGCCGGCCGCTCGACAACCTCGCCGGCGGCAATCTGGTTGGCCAGCCGCGGGCTGAGCAGCTGAATTCGCGAACCGCCACTCATCATTGCGCGGCCAAGGTTGTGGCGGGTACATCCAGGCGCTGGCCAACCTTCAGCTCATCGGTCTTCAGGCTGTTGATGCTGCGCAGGCTGGCCACGCTAACCTGGTAACGCACGGCGAGCATTGCCAGGGTTTCGCCAGGGCGCACGGTGTGTTCACGCGGGCCGGCGGCGATCTTGCCGGTGTCACGCAGCCAGGCGATGTAGGTGCCAGGTGGCGGGTTCTGCTGGAAGTACTGGTGCACCCCAGTGCGGATCGACCGGGCCAGCGCCTGCTGGTGGCTGGAGGAGGCCAGTTTGGCTGCTTCGTTGTTGTTCGAGATGAACCCGGTTTCAACGAGGATCGACGGAATATCCGGCGACTTCAGCACCATGAACCCGGCCTGTTCCACACGCTGCTTGTGCAACGAAGTGACACGCCCCATGTTGCCCAATACCTTTTGCCCCACGTTGAGGCTGGAGCTGAGCGTAGCGGTCATCGACAGATCAAGCAGCACGCCCGCGAGCATGCGGTCCTTGTCGTCGAGGCTGACATTACCCGCACCACCGATCAGGTCAGAACGGTTTTCCGTGTCGGCCAGCCAGCGCGCCGTCTCGGAGGTGGCGCCACGATCGGACAGGGCGAACACCGAGGCGCCAAAGGCTGCGCGCGACGGGGCCGCGTCGGCGTGAATCGAAATGAACAGGTCGGCGCCTTTCTTGCGGGCGATTTCCGTACGCTTGCGCAGCGGAATGAAGTAATCACCGGTGCGGGTCAGCTCTGCACGGAAACCTTTTTCGCTGTTGATCTGACGCTGCAGCTCCTTGGCGATCTGCAACACGATGTCTTTTTCGTGCTGGCCACGCGAGCCGGAAGCGCCAGGGTCTTCGCCGCCGTGCCCGGCATCGATGGCAACCACGATGTCACGCTTGCCACTGGGTACCGGTGGCAGCTTGATCGCCGGCTGGGTCGGCGTCACTGGCACCGCGGGCGTTGTCGCAGGCGTTTGTACCGGGGCCGGCGCAGGTGGCGGCGTGCTGGCCGCGATAGCGTCAGCCTCCTGGTCATACAGGTCGACCACCAAGCGGTTGCCGTACTGTGCATTGGGCGCCAGGGTGAAGCTTTTCGGGGTAACCGACTTTTTCAGGTCGACCACAACCCGAAGGTCGGTTGGCGTACGCTGAGCCGAACGCACACTGCTTATCGGCGTGTTGGAGGTGGCCACATTCAGTGGCGCGGCCAGTGTTGCGCCATTGATGTCGATGACCAGGCGATCGGGTGCGCTCAGGGTGAAGACACTGTGCTGCACGGGGCCAGACAGGTCGAAGACCAGCCGCGTGTTGTCCGGTGCGCGCCACAGGCGCATGCTCTTGACTTGAGTGACGGCCAGAGCCTCAACGGTCACCGTTGTCAGCAGCAGCCCAACGATGGCGACCAGTGCGCGTATGCGCATACCTACCCCACTTACTGTTTATAGTGTTCGGCCAGTGCCACGCACCAGGCCTCGCCGCGAGCCCCCTGCGGCGAAAGGTTCAGCGAGCGTCCACTCGCTTGGGGGCTTATGGTAATGGTCAGGTCAGGCTTTGGCAAAACGCCCGCACCCTTTTGTGGCCATTCGAACAGGCACAGCGGGTCGCCCTCGAAATAGTCACGAATGCCCATGAACTCAAGCTCCTCCGGGTCGACCAGGCGATACAGGTCGAAGTGAAAGGCTCGGACCTCGCCGATTTCATAGGGTTCGACCACGGTGAACGTCGGGCTTTTCACAGCCCCAGTATGGCCCAGACCGCGGATCAGGCCACGCGACAGGGTTGTTTTACCCGCGCCCAGGTCGCCCTCGAGGAAAATCACGCCGCGACCGCCGGTCACCTCGGCCAGCGCTGCACCGAATTTGACCGTGGCCTCTTCATCGGCCAGAAACAGATTTAAGCCAGACACGCAGAATGCTCCTCCAACAACTCACGAATGACCGGCGCCAGATCACTGGCCGCCAGGCCTCTACCTTTTTTCCCAAGGCGCTCGCCGGCACAGGCGTGCAGCCACACCCCCAGACAGGCTGCGCCCCAGGCATCCAGGCCTTGGGCCAACAGGGCTGCCAGCACGCCAGTCAGCACATCGCCCAGGCCGGCGCCGGCCATCGCCGGGTGCCCGCGCTCGCACAACGCCAGCTGCCCGCTCGGGGCTGCCACCAGGGTGCCGGCACCTTTGAGTACACAGACGCTGTTATAACGGCGCGCCAGCTTGCGCGCAGCACCAGGGCGGTCGGCCTGCACGGCCTCAGTGGCAATGCCCAGCAGCCGCGCCGCCTCCCCCGGGTGCGGAGTAAGGATGCTGCCACTGGGCAGGGCCAGCGGGGTTCGCGCCAGCAAATTCAAGGCATCGGCATCCCACACTTGCGGCCGCTCGGCGTTGGCCACCGCCGACAACAGGCTACAGCCCCACGCCGCCTGCCCCAGGCCGGGCCCGACCACCAGGACGGAGGCGCGCTCCAGCACACCCATCAGTTGGTTGGCCGAACGGACACCCAGGCACATGACCTCGGGCAGGCGCGCCAGGCTGGCCGACACGTGCTCGGGCCGGGTTGCCACGCTGACCAGCCCGGCGCCGCAACGCAGGGCGGCTTCGGCACTGAGCAACACAGCGCCTCCGGTACCCAGGTCGCCACCGACCACCAGTACATGGCCAAAGTCGCCTTTGTGGGCATGCGCCTGCCGCGCCGGCAGGCGGGCAACCGTCACGCTGCTGAGCAATTGTGGGGCATTACTGGGGTGTTTGGTCTGCGGCATGGGGTCAAAGGCTCCAATGTCTGGCAGAATTATACGCACCTGAGCCCGTATTGCCTTGCCCATCCATGTCCGCCTCTACACCTGACCTCGCCCAACTGGCCCAATCGATCAAGATTTGGGGCCAGGAACTCGGTTTTGCCCATGTTGGCATCGCCGGGGTCGACCTTGGCGAACACGAACACCACCTGCAGCGTTGGCTCGACGCCGGTTATCAGGGTGAAATGGAATACCTGGGCGCCCACGGCAGCAAAAGGTCACATCCCGACCAGCTGATCCCCGGCACGGTACGCGTGGTCTCGCTACGTATGGACTACCTACCCGGCGACACGCAGATGGCGCAGCGCCTTGCCCAGCCCGAGAAGGCCTACGTGTCACGCTACGCGCTTGGCCGGGACTACCACAAGCTGGTGCGCAAGCGCGTGCAGTTCCTCGCCGACCGCATCCAGGAAGCCATCGGCCCGTTCGGCTACCGCGCCTTTGTGGACAGCGCCCCGGTACTGGAAAAAGCCCTGGCCGAACAGGCTGGGCTGGGCTGGATCGGCAAGAACACGCTATTGCTCAACCGCAAGGCGGGGAGCTACTTCTTCCTTGCCGAACTGTTCGTCGACCTGCCGTTGCCGGTGGACGAAGCCACCACCAGCGAGCACTGCGGGCGTTGCCAGGCCTGCCTGGACATCTGCCCGACACAAGCGTTTGTCGGGCCCTATGTGCTGGATGCGCGACGCTGCATCTCATACCTGACCATCGAGCTGAGGGGCGCGATCCCTGTCGAGTTACGCGCAAAGATGGGCAACCGGGTGTTCGGTTGCGACGACTGCCAGATCGTCTGCCCCTGGAACCGTTTTGCCAAGCACAGCCAGGAGCAGGACTTCCAGCCACGGCACGGGCTGGAAAATACCGACCTGGCGGCGATGTTCCTGTGGGATGAACGCACCTTCCTGCGCAAGACCGAGGGCGGGCCTTTGCGGCGTGCGGGGTACGAGCGGTTCTTGCGCAACCTGGCGGTGGGATTGGGCAATGCGCCCTCCACGATTCCGGTGATCGAGGCGCTGAAGGCCAGGCGTGACGATGAATCGGAATTGGTGCGCGAGCATGTGGAGTGGGCGCTGGCCCGACACGGAGCTCAATAGCGACCAGCCTCAGAGCATGCGCCATCCTTGTGGGAGCGGGCACGCCCGCTCCCACATGGGCCATGTTGCGCTTGTAAATTGCGTCACTGCTGGTCGTTGTAGTGGAACTTGGGCATTTCCCAGTGGAAGCGTATCGCCAACAGGCGCACCAGGAAGCCGCCAAACAGAGTCAGCAACATCGCCTGCTCCGCCGGCACCTTGAAATACACGCATCCCAGATAGAACCAGGCCGCCGCAAATGACACACTGGCATACAGCTCGCGGCGGAACACCAGCGGGATGTCGTTGCAGAAGATATCCCGCAGGATCCCGCCAAACACCCCAGTGATCACCCCGCTGATCGACGCCACCAGCATGCCCTGCCCCATCTCCAGCGCCGTCATGCAACCTATCAGGGTAAACGCCACCAGCCCCAGGGCATCGAGCACCAGGAACAGCGAGCGAAGGCGGCGCATCATTGGCGCAATGAAAATGGTCAGCAGCGCCGCAAAACTGGTCAGCACCAGGTACTCAGGGTGCTTCACCCAGGTCAGCGGGTAGTGCCCGAGCAGCACATCACGCACCGAGCCACCCCCAAGCGCAGTGACGCAGGCGATCAGCACCACGCCAAACCAGTCCATGCCGCGACGCCCGGCAGACAGCGCGCCAGTCATGGCTTCGGCGGTAATGGCGATAAGGTAGAGCATCAACAACATGGTGCGGGTCCGTGCAGGAAAGGCGCGCAGTCTAACCAGTTGCCCAAGGCACCAAAAGGGGGCGCAGATACAATATCTGCGCCGTTTCGACTCACAGCTTGATGAAGTGCTCGCGATAGTGACGCAGTTCGGCGATCGATTCGCGGATATCGTCCAGCGCCAGGTGGGTATTGCCCTTCTTGAAGCTGTCACGCACGTCCGGCGCCCAGCGCGCGGCCAGCTCCTTGAGGGTGGAGACATCCAGGTTGCGGTAGTGGAAGTAGTTTTCCAGGTTGCGCATGTGGCGGTAGAGGAAACGACGATCCTGGCAGATGCTGTTGCCGCAGATCGGCGACTTGCCTTTAGGCACCCACTGCTCGAGGAAGGCGATGGTCTGTGCCTCGGCTTCGGCCATGCTGACCTTGCTCTCGCGCACGCGCTGGGTCAGCCCCGAAGCGCCATGGGTGCGGGTGTTCCACTCGTCCATGCGCGCCAGCACTTCGTCACTGTGGTGGATGGCGATTACCGGGCCTTCGGCCAAGGTATTGAGCTCGCTGTCGGTAACGATGGTGGCCATTTCGATGATGACGTCGCTGTCCGGATCCAGGCCGGTCATTTCCAGGTCGATCCAGATCAGGTTCTGTGGGTTTTGCATGCAGGGGCTCCTCATATAGGCGGTCATATTAGCCTAGTGGCCAAGGCACGCCCATTCACGGCACAAAGGTGAGCAGAATAGTCCAGCGGCTGGCGTGCTAAACTGCCTGCCGTTTTCAATGCCCCACGCCGGGCCTCTCTTACGGTACCTTCATGGCCAAACGCCAGCTCAATCGCCGCCAAAACTGGCGGATCGAAAAAATCCAGGGCGAGCGCGCCGCTCGCGCGGCCAAACGCGAGCAGCATGCACTGCAGGAACTGGAAGGTGGCGACCTGGGGCCTGAGCAACTGGGCCTAGTGATCGCGCACTTCGGCGTGCAGGTAGAAGTTGAAGCTCAGGATGGCGAAACCGCAGGCCAGGTGTTCCGCTGCCATTTGCGCGCAAACCTGCCAGCACTGGTCACCGGCGACCGTGTCGTGTGGCGTGCGGGTAACCAGGGCATCGGCGTAATCGTGGCGCAGATGCCGCGCAGCACCGAGCTGTGCCGGCCGAACAACCATGGTCAACTCAAGCCGGTGGCAGCCAACGTCGACCTGATCGTGATCGTGTTCGCCCCGGCGCCGGAGCCGCACCCGAACCTGATCGACCGCTATCTGGTAGCGGCCGAGCACGCCGGCCTGCGCCCGCTGCTGCTGCTGAACAAAGCCGACCTGATCAACGACGAGAACGGCCCCGGCCTGCATGCGCTGCTGGAGGTCTACCGCGAACTGGGCTACCCGCTGCTGGAAGTTTCGGCACACCACGGCGATGGCATGCAGCGCCTGCAACAACAACTCGACGGCCATATCAGCGTGTTCGTCGGCCAGTCGGGGGTGGGCAAGTCGTCGCTGGTCAACAGCCTGCTTCCAGACGCGGGCACCCGCGTCGGCGACTTGTCGGAATGGTCAGGCCAGGGTACTCACACCACCACCACGGCGCGGCTTTACCACTTCCCCAATGGCGGGGACCTGATCGACTCGCCGGGTATCCGCGAGTTCGGCCTTGGCCATGTCAGCCGCGACGACGTGGAGGATGGCTTCATCGAGTTCCGCGACCTGTTCGGCACCTGCCGCTTCCGCGACTGCAAGCATGACCGCGAACCGGGCTGCGCGCTGCTCAAGGCACTGGAAGAGGGGCGCATCAAGCCGCAGCGCATGAACAGCTACCGCTCGATCATCGCCAGCCTGGCAGAAGACAGCTACTGAAACGCTCGAAATGAAAGTTGCCGCGCCCCCCTGTAGGAGCGGGTTTACCCGCGAATACGGTGGCGACTGCAACGGTGAACGGCGGGTGGAAATTGGCCAGCAGGTCCGGCCCTTTCGCGGGTGAACCCGCTCCTACGACGGCCTGCGCCCAATCACCGATGCGTATGTAGGAGCGACTTTAGCCGCGAACACCGGCAACGCCGGTGCCATTCACCGCACTGGCGGCTTCGCGGGTAAACCCGCTCCTACAGTGATCGCGCCAGCGTTCAGGTGGTGGGTAGCACAGTTGCCCACCCCAAAAAGCCGCTTACTGATCCTTGGCTTCATCCATCTTCAGCGTGCCATCTTCAAAGATGTTCAGCTTCTGGCGCAGCTCGCGCGGTTGCATCGGTGCCTGTTCAGTTGCCCCTGGGTCAGCCGGTGCCGAAGCCCCTGGCGCAGCACCACTGGCTGGCGCTGCAGGTGCCGTTGGCGCAGCTGGCGGTGTTTCCGGCGCACCCTGCTCACCTTCGATATTGCGCTGGGCTTTCTTGGTCAGCACGATGATGTCGATACGGCGGTTGACCGGGTTGAACGGGTCCTTGCGGTCGAACAGTGACGACGAGGCGTACCCCACGACCCGTGCCACCTGGCCGTCGGGGTAACCACCCGCCACCAGGGCACGCCGCGCGGCGTTGGCGCGGTTGGCCGACAGCTCCCAGTTACCGTACTCGCCAGTGCCAGCATACGGCTTGGCATCGGTATGGCCGCTGATGCTGATCTTGTTCGGCACCGCCTTGATGGTGTCGGCCATGGCCAGCAGGATATCTTCGAAGTAAGGCTGCAGGCGCGCGCTACCGATGTCGAACATCGGTCGGTTCTCAGCATCCATGATCTGGATGCGCAGGCCGTCCTGGGTGATCTCGAACAGGATCTGGTCCTTGAACTTCTGCAGCTGCGGGTTCTCTTCCACCTTGTTCTGCAGTTCCTGCAGCAACAGCTCCAGACGCTCGCGCTCGACCTGCTCGGCCATGGTCTCGACCTGGTCCTTGTTCAGCTGAGTGGGGGACTGCTGCGTCGGCTCGGTCTTCACTTCCGGATTGATGGTTTTATCCGGCGCCATCTCCGGGGAACCCCCCAGGTCGATGACATAAGGCGTGCCACTCTCGGAGAAACCAATAGGGTCCTGGAAGTAGCCGGCAATGGCGATCTTCTGCTCAGGCGTGGCCGTGGACAACAGCCACAGCACCAGGAAGAACGCCATCATCGCCGTGGCGAAGTCGGCAAAGGCGATTTTCCAGGCGCCACCATGGTGGCCGCCGCCAAAGCGCTTGACGCGCTTGACGATGATGGGCTGATTGTTCTCCATGACTCAGCGACCGCGAACCGCTTGTTCCAGTTCGGCGAAGCTTGGGCGGTGCTTGGGGTACAGCACCTTGCGCCCGAACTCGACCGCCAGCGAAGGTGGCATGCCCGACGCCGAGGCCACCAGCGAAGCCTTGATCGATTCGTAGAGGTTCAGTTCTTCCTTGGCATCGTGCTCCAGGCACTTGGCCAAAGGGCCGAAGAACCCGTAAGCCGCCAGAATACCGAAGAAGGTACCCACCAGCGCCGCACCTACGTGCATGCCGATGGCCGCCTGATCGCCATCGCCCAGCGAGGCCATGGTCACCACGATACCCAGTACCGCCGCAACGATACCGAACCCGGGCATACCGTCGGCGATGCCGGTCACCGCGTGGGACGGGTGCTCCAGCTCTTCCTTCATGCTCAGCAGTTCCATGTCGAACAGGCCCTCGAGCTCGTGCGGGGCCATGTTGCCGGTGGACATGATGCGCAGGTAATCGCAGACGAACGCGGTCATGCGCTCATCGGCCAGTACCGTCGGGTACTTGGCGAAGATCGGGCTGGCAGCGGCGTCCTCGATGTCGGCCTCGATGGCCATCATGCCTTCGCGACGGCTCTTGTTGAGGATTTCGTACACAAGGCCCAGCACCTCCAGGTAGAAGGCATGGCTGAAGCGCGAGCCGAACATCTTCATCGACTTCTTGATGACGTGCATGGTCATGTGGCCAGGGTTGGCCTGCAGGAATGCACCAAAGGCCGCACCGCCGATGATCAGTACTTCGAACGGCTGGATCAGCGCTGCGATCTTGCCGTGGGAGAGCACGTAGCCGCCGAGCACGCTCGCGAATACGACGATGATGCCGATAATTTTAGCCATAGGTTCAAAGCACTTGCTGTCGTGGTCAGGGGAAGAGACGGGAGCTTTAAAACTCTTCTTCTACTTATCGGCAGAACTGCGCCAGACTATAGCCACTCAATGCGAAAAGCCAGTTCGGACTGATGTCAAAATGCCAATTGAAACCAAGGTGCCCACTCAGGCCCCGCGTACGCTAGAGGCCTGGGTAAAGCTGCTCGAGAGTGTTCGCATCCCCGTGCCGAAGCACAGCTACGACCGGGTCATGGCTGCCATCCACGATAGCCGTCGCTCGCTGCGCGATATCGCCGAACTGATGCAGGATAGCCCGGCACTGGTGCTGTCAGTGATGCGCGAAGCCAATCACCCCACCAATGCCAGCCTTGCCGAACCCGCCGAAAGCCTGGAAGTCGCCCTCAACCGCCTGGGCCTGGAGCGCAGCGAGCAGCTTCTCAAACGCCTGCCGGCGCTGCCCGTGGAGGAAATTCCGCCGGTACTGTGCCAGTTCCAGATGATCAGCCAGCATGCGGCACAGCAGGCCAGCGGCCTGTTCGCCAGCCGCCTGGCACGGCTGTGGCAAGAGATTCACTGGGGCAGCCTGCTGTTCCTGTCGCCACTCTGGCCACTGGCACTGGCCTACCCCAAGCTGCTCGACACTTGGGAGCTGCGGGTTATCCACAAAGGTGAAGACGCCGCCCACGTCGAGGAAGAACTGTTTGGCGTGCGCATCATGGCGCTGTGCCAGACCATGGCCGAGTATTGGCGCCTGCCCCAATGGGTCACCCAGGGTTATCGCCTGCTACTGGAAGAGCGCGAACAACTGGCCCAGGTGCTGAATATCGCCCGCGACGAAGACCTGCTCAGCCAGCAACACCGCCTGGACGCCGAGCCCGGCCTGCGGCGCTGGTTCAACCAGCCGGCCAATACCGTACTGCTGGCCAACAACCTGGCCCTGGCGGCACAGGTCGGCTGGGACAACCCGCACCTGCTGCGCTGGCAACTGCTGACCGCGCTGTACCTGCAAACCTCGCTGGAAGATGTGCAGCAGCAGGTGCACCAGCAGGCTGCCGCCAGCGCCCGCCGCCACGCCCGGCATGCCCTGTTCCACCCGGCCGAGGCCTTGATCTGGCCGTGGCACCAACGCCGCCCTCACCCGGACATGCTGGCCCCGCCACCGCCCAGCAGCGACGACCTGGCACGCTGGCGCACGCTGTGCCAGCACCTGCTGGCCCAACCCAGCCCGTTCACCAACACCGTGCACCTGGCCACGCAGGCCCGTGAGGCCCTGCTGGCCTGCGGCATGCAACGCATCATGCTGCTTAGCCTGGACAAGGCCAGTGACTACCTGCGCGTGCAGCAAATTGCCGGCCTGCCCAAGGAGGCCGGGGCTCTGGCCCTGCAGGTATCGCAGAACAAGCTGCTGCAAAAGCTGCTGAGTCAGGCCGGGCAGTTGCGCATCACACCGGAAAACCACAGCCAGTTCTCGGCGCTGCTGCCCGCCCCGCTGCGCACCTTGTTCCGCAGCGAACATGTACTGCTTCGCTCGCTGGCTGCGAACGACCAGGTGCTGATGCTGTTGGTGGCCGACCAGGGCTGCCGGCCTTTGGCCGATATCAGCGTGCAAGCCTTCGGCAAGACCGCGCAATGCATCGAGCGGGCCTTGTCGGTGTTTACCAACCGCAAGGGTTGAGCCTTGCGCTACAATCGCCCCTCTTTCCACACTGGAGACCGTGGATGACCGACTTTTCCGGCCTGCCCCTGGTGATCGAAGCTGCAGACCTGCTGCCACGCCTGGATTCGCCGCAGCTGATCCTGGTCGACCTGAGCAGCGCCAACCGCTATGTCAGCGGGCATATCCCCGGCGCGCGCTTTGTCGAAGGCAAGCGCACCCAGCTCGGCCAGCCCCCGGCGCCCGGCCTGCTGCCAGCCCTGGGCGAGCTCGAAAAACTGTTCAGCGAACTCGGCCACCGCGCCGATGCCGTGTATGTGGTGTACGACGATGAAGGCGGCGGCTGGGCCGGGCGCTTCATCTGGCTGCTCGATGTCATCGGCCACGAGCGCTACCACTACCTCAATGGCGGTATCCAGGCCTGGCCGGCAGACAAGCTGTCCACCGCAGTGCCTGCCATTGGCAGCGCCCCGGTGCACCTGCACATAGACAGCGCACCCACTGCCACCCGCGAGTACCTGCAAAGCCGCCTGGGCGCCGATGACCTGGTCATCTGGGACGCACGCGGCCCGCAGGAATTCAGCGGCGAAAAAGTGCTGGCAGCCAAAGGCGGCCACATCCCCGGCGCGATCAACTTCGAGTGGACCGCCGGCATGGATTTCAACGACCACCTGCGCATCCGCCAGGACATCGCTGAAGTCCTCAAGCAACTGGGCATCACCCCTGACAAGGAGGTGATCACCCACTGCCAGACCCACCGCCGCTCCGGTTTCACTTACCTGGTGGCCAAGTCCCTCGGTTACCCACGCGTCAAGGCCTACGCCGGCTCGTGGGGCGAATGGGGCAACCACCCGGACACGCCTGTAGAAGTCTAAGGAACCTGCATGAAATCCCGTCTGTTCATCATCAGCCAGTACCTGCTGCCGCACCACCTGCTGTCGCGGCTGGCCGGCTGCATCGCCGAGTGCCGCGTGCGCTGGTTCAAGAACGCCTTCACCGCATGGTTCGCCAAGCGCTACCAGGTGAACATGAGCGAGGCGCTGGTCGAAGACCTGAGCGCTTACGAGCACTTCAATGCGTTCTTCACCCGCGCCTTGAAACCTGGTGCCCGTCCGCTGGACGAAACCCCGGGCGCCATCCTGTGCCCGGCCGACGGTGCGGTCAGCCAGCTTGGCCCGATCGAGCACGGTCGTATCTTCCAGGCCAAAGGCCACGGTTTCAGCGCGCAAGAGCTGCTGGGCGGTGATCCGGCCATGGCCGCGCCGTTCATGGGCGGCGAGTTTGCCACCATCTACCTGTCGCCCAAGGACTACCACCGCGTGCACATGCCGCTGGCCGGCACCCTGCGCGAAATGGTCTATGTGCCGGGCCGCCTGTTCTCGGTCAACCAGACCACCGCAGAGAATGTCCCCGAGCTGTTCGCTCGCAACGAGCGCGTGGTCTGCCTGTTCGATACAGAGCGTGGGCCAATGGCTGTGGTACTGGTCGGCGCGATGATCGTCGCCTCGATCGAAACGGTATGGGCCGGGCTGGTCACGCCGCCCAAACGTGAGCTGAAGACCTTCCGCTACGACGAAGCCAGCCGCACGCCGATCCACCTGGAGAAAGGTGCCGAACTAGGCCGCTTCAAGCTGGGTTCGACCGCCATCGTGCTGTTCGGGCCGGAGCAGGTGAAGTGGGCTGAGAGCCTGGGTGCGGGTTCTGCAGTGCGCATGGGGCAGCAGCTGGCGGCGCCTGTGCAGGCTTGATTCGAGCCATATGAGAAAGGCCCTGCATATGCAGGGCCTTTTTCGTTGGGCCGCCATGCGGCCCCGGATTTACGGATCAGCCGCGGGCGTCACGATCACGCAGGCCCAGCAGATACAGCACCCCGTCCAGCCCCAAGGTGGAAATCGCCTGCTTGGCCGACTGGCGCACCAGCGGCTTGGCACGAAACGCCACGCCCAAACCGGCCAGCGACAGCATCGGCAGGTCATTGGCACCATCGCCCACGGCGATGGTCTGCTCCAGTTGCAAGCCTTCGTCACTGGCCAGCTTCTTCAACAAATCGGCCTTGCGCTGGGCATCGACAATCGGCTCAACAGCCACGCCCGTCACCTTGCCATCGACCACTTCAAGTTCGTTGGCGAACACATAGTCGATACCCAGGCGCGCCTGCACCTGACGAGCGAAATAGGTAAAGCCACCGGACAGAATCGCGGTCTTGTATCCCAGGCGCTTGAGCTCGGCAAACAGGTTCTCGGCACCCTCGGTCAGGCGCAGCGATGCCCCGATCTCGTCCAGTACCCCCACATCCAGGCCCTTGAGCAGCGCCATGCGCTCTTTGAAGCTGGCGCGGAAGTCCAGTTCACCGCGCATGGCGCGCTCGGTGATCGCCGCCACCTGCTCACCCACACCCGCCGCCTTGGCCAGTTCGTCGATGACTTCGGCCTCGATCAGCGTGGAGTCCATGTCGAACACCGCCAGGCGGCGGTTACGGCGGAACAGATCGTCCTTCTGGAAGGCGATGTCGACGCTCAGCTCTTCAGCCAGGGCAAAGAAGTCGGCACGCAGGGCCTGGGCATCGCTCGGTACACCGCGCACGGAGATCTCGACGGCTGCCTTACCCTTGTCGGTTTCGGCATCCAGTGCCACCCGGGCCGACAGGCGCTCGATACGCTCGATGGTCAGGCCGTACTGGCTGATCACCGCACTCACCCGCTGCAGCTGCTCGGGAGTAATCTTACGGCTGAGCAGGGTAACGATGTGGCGCGCTTCGCCATGCCCATCAGCCCAATGCTGGTAGTCCGCCTCGGAAATCGGCGTGTAACGGGCCTGCAGGTTCAGTTCGTGGGCTTTAGCCTGCACGCTTTGCAACAGCGCGGTAGCCACTTCGTTGTCCGGGATGTCGACCAGGATGCCAAACGACAAGGTGCCGTGCATGACCGCCAGGCCGATGTCGAGGATACTCACACCGCCCTGTAGCAGGACGCCGGTGATAGCCGCAGTGAGACCGGGACGGTCCTCACCGGTGATGTTGATCAGGACGATTTCGCGCACAACCTGGCTCCGACTTCGATGAAAAATGCGCATTCTACCGATTTTCCATGACCATCGGGCGCCAACGATACTTTGCCGACAAAACCCGGCTCGCTATACTCCCCCCACTTTCATGCCATTAAGAGCCGAGCTCTGTGAACCGGCCCACGCCAGTCAAACCAGACAATTTCTTCCTGATGATCTATCGCGCCCTGAGTCAACGTCGCGTGCCGCTGGCACTGCGCATCGCCTGCACCAACATTTTCCTGGTGGCGCTGGCGCTGGTGATCTACGCCTGCGTGATGGGCCTGCAGTTCAAGCAGGCCATGCATGAGCAGGCCGATGCCTTGGGCCAGAGCCTGACCACCCAGACGGCCACATCGGCCACCGAGCTGCTGGTGTCCAATGACATCCTCAGCCTCAACGTGCTATTGGGCAACCTGGTTAAAAACCCGCTGGTGGCCCATGCCGCAATCTACAGCGTGGATAACCGCATCCTCGCCGAAGCGGGCCAGCGCCCGCGCAACAGCCTGCTGGGCGAGGCCGAAGGCCTGTACCAGACCAAAATCACGTTCCAGGACGTGACGGCCGGGCAGTTGCGCATCAGCCTGGACATGAGCCAGTTCCAGCAACCGATGCTGATCAGCCTGCAGAGCATGGGCATTCTGGCCGCTATCCTGCTGGCCCTGGCCTTGGCCCTCAGCTTGCGTCAGGGCCGCTTCATCACCCTGCCACTGCTGCAGCTGCGGGTATGGCTGCGCGACCCGCAGCCCTATACCCCGGCCACCGACCGCCAGGACGAAATTGGCGACATCGCCCGCCAGCTGCATGCACGCCTGGCCCCGCCTCCGCCCCCGGAGCCGGAGCCTGAGGAAGAAGACGACGAGCAGTTCGACGACCTGCCCGCCGCTGCCCCGGCACCCAAGGCCGTACCGCGCGCCAAACCTGCCCTGGAAGACGAGGATGACGACGAGGCCTTCGCCGGCCTGCTGGACGACGACACTGCACCCAAGGCCGCCGCAGAGGTCGAGTCCGACGAGCCGCAGTACAGCGCCGTACTTGCCGTGCAGCTGGGCTCGCAGGAGCAACTGCGTCGCCTGCCACGCACACGCCTGGCCGAGCTGACCGAGCGCTACCGCGATTGCCTGGAGCACGCAGCCTCGCTCTACGACGGTGAAACCCACACGCTGAACGACGGCAGCACCTTGGTGCTGTTCCACAGCCGCGAGTGTGGCGAGGACTACCTGACCAACGCCATTTGCTGTGGCGAACTGTTGCGCGCCCTGGGCCACGCCCTGCAGATCGAGGTAGCCGACAGCGGCATTACCCTGCAACTGCAGCTAGGCCTGGTCTTGGGCAACGACCTGCATGGGCTGGAACTGGTTGACCTGTTGATGGCCGAGAAGGTCCAGGATGCCCTGGCACTGTCGCAGCACAGCCGTAACCTGTTGCTGGTAGAGCGGCAGATCAACGATGACGCCCTCATTCGCCAGCGTGCGCGTATTCGCCCGATCGCCAGCCCCGAAGGCGCCTGCTGTGTGGAGCGACTGATGGAGCCCTACCCGTCAATGCTGGAACGGCAACTGGCACGCATGCATGAGCACCGCGCCTGACAGGCATACGCTGCATCTACAGCGCATGTCTTGAGCCAGGCTGGTTTCCTTGCGATCACGTGCCTGGCGCAAGATCCAGCCAATAGCGCCCCCGGTAGGAGCGGGTTTACCCGCGAATACGGTGGCGGCGGCAACGGTGAACGGCGGGTGGAAATTGGTCAGCAGGGCCGGCCTCTTCGCGGGTAAACCCGCTCCTACGAAGACCGGCAGATACAAAAAAGCCCGCAGCGAATGCGGGCTTTGTCGTATCTGGCCGCTTGATCAGAACCGATAAACTTCCATATCGGTGCGAATCGGCGAGGCCATCGGGATTTTGGGTTTCTCCGGCCCCTTCTTCACCTGCGTCGGTGCAGCGGGCTTTTTCGGTGCTTCTTCGGCAATCGCCGGCTGGTTGGCCAGCGGCTTCACCGCCGTGCTCAGCTGTTCGGCCAGCTTCTGCAGCAGTTGGCCCTGAGCCTGCACCTGCGACGACTCACTGCCCTCATGCTGCTGCTCGAGGTGAATGATACGGTTGTCACGCACACGGCCACGGCGGTCAAGCAGACGCCACTGGGCATCCAGGATGGCCGGCTGGTTCTTGCCCGAGTCCAGGCGTGTAATCGACAGCAGCACTTGCACGTCCGGGCTGAAGCCTGCGGTCGCCGGGGCCAGTACTACGCGTTGGCTGTCCAGGCGCCAGGCCAGTTGACGCACCAGCAGCTGGTCGATATCCGATGACAGGCTGCCAGCCCAACGACCGTCGGTCGCCGCGCTCAGGCTGCCATCAGGTTGACGCTGCAGGAACGTCTCACGCTGAAGGTAATCGGCCACCGATACCGGGCCGAGTACCACGGCCATGCCCGCACTCTGCGACGGCTGGCCAGGATCACCACTGTCGAGCTGATACAGGGCAACCGGCTGATGCATGGTGCACCCGCCAAGGCCCAGCAGGCCAGTCATCAACAGCGCAAATGGAAGGCGCAGAAATTTCATCATCCCATCCAGGCGGCTGCCACAAGGCACACCGCAGTGATACATGTAGATTCAAACGGGCACACGGCCACGCCGGCACCGCAAGGGGCATATCATCCGCGAAATAACCGTCCGACTCCAGCATTTCTGCCCGAAACGGCGTTGAAATTGCCGTTCCAGACATTACAACCGGTTATGTCGGCACTTCCACCTGCAACCCATCGACGCGCTGGAACCCGCGTGGCAGCTTGCTGCCGCGCCGACCGCGCTCGCCCTTGTAGTGCTCCAGGTCGTCCGCCTTCAAAGACAGGGTACGCTTGCCGGCCTGCAATACAAGGGTCGCGCCTTCGGGAATCACGGCCAGATCGGTAACAAATTCTTCACGGCTGGCCACCCGGTCACCCGGCACGCCAATGATCTTGTTGCCCTTGCCTTTACCCAGCTGCGGCAAGTCGCTGACCTTGAACACCAGCAAGCGGCCTTCGGTGGTCACGGCCGCCAACCAGTCCTGCTCGCGATCAGCTACTGGACGCGGGGTCATGACCTTGGCCCCGTTGGGCAAGCTGAGCAGGCCTTTGCCGGCCTTGTTCTTGGCCTGCAGGTCTTCACCCTTGACCACGAAGCCGTAACCGGCATCCGAAGCCACCACGTACAGCGCATCGTCGTCAGGCAACAACACACATTCGAAAGTCGCCCCCGGTGGCGGCGTCAGACGGCCAGTCAGCGGCTCGCCCTGGCCACGCGCCGATGGCAGGCTGTGGGCCGCCAGCGAGTAGCTGCGACCGGTGGAATCGATAAGCACGGCAAACTGGTTGGAACGCCCAGCCGCAGCAGCCTTGAAACCGTCGCCGGCCTTGTAGGAAAGGCCAGTGGCGTCGATATCGTGGCCCTTGGCGCAGCGCACCCAGCCCTTCTCCGACAGCACCACGGTGACGGGCTCGGTCGGCATCAGCTCGTTTTCCGATAGGGCCTTGGCTTCGGCACGCGCTACGATCGGCGAGCGACGATCATCGCCATAGGTTTCGGCATCCTTGATCAGCTCGCTGCGCACCAGCTTGCGCAGTTTGGCCTCGCTCCCCAGCAAGGCCTGCAGCTTGGCTTGCTCCTTCAGCAACTCATCCTGCTCACCGCGGATTTTCATCTCTTCCAGGCGCGCCAACTGCCGCAGGCGGGTCTCGAGGATGTAGTCGGCCTGGATCTCGGTCAGCTCGAAACGTTCGATCAGGGCCTGCTTGGGGTATTCCTCAGTACGGATGATGTGGATCACTTCATCCAGGTTGAGGAATGCGGTGAGCAAACCGTCCAACAGGTGCAGACGCTTCTCGACCTTATCCAGACGGTGCTGCAGGCGGCGACGAACGGTATTGGTGCGGAATTCCAGCCACTCCACCAAGATGGTTCGCAGGTTTTTCAACTGCGGCCGGCCGTCCAGGCCGATGATATTCACGTTGACCCGGTAGGTGCTTTCCAGGTCGGTGGTAGCGAACAGGTGCTGCATCAGCTCGTCGACATCGACGCGGTTGGATCGCGGGATGATGACAATACGGCAAGGGTTCTCGTGGTCCGACTCGTCGCGCAGGTCGGCGACCATCGGCAGCTTCTTGGCCTGCATCTGCGCGGCAATCTGCTCCAGCACTTTGGCCCCGGAGACCTGGTGCGGCAGCGCAGTGACGACGATGTCGCCATCCTCGACGCGGTACACGGCGCGCATGCGGATCGAGCCGCGGCCGCTTTCGTACATCTTGAGAATTTCAGCCCGCGGCGTGACGATCTCCGCCTCGGTCGGGTAATCCGGCCCTTGGATGTGCTCGCACAACTGCTCGATGGTTGCCTTGGGCTCATCGAGCAGTCGCACACAGGCACTGGCCACCTCTCGCAGGTTGTGCGGCGGCACGTCGGTGGCCATGCCCACGGCGATACCGGTGGTACCGTTGAGCAGGATGTTGGGCAGGCGCGCAGGCAGCACGGCCGGCTCCTGCAACGTGCCGTCGAAGTTCGGCACCCAGTCCACGGTGCCCTGGCCGACTTCGCTGAGCAGCACTTCAGCGTAGCGTGACAGCCGCGCCTCGGTGTAGCGCATGGCGGCGAACGACTTCGGATCATCCGGCGCACCCCAGTTGCCCTGGCCATCGACCAAGGTGTAGCGGTAGCTGAACGGCTGCGCCATCAGCACCATGGCCTCGTAGCAGGCCGAATCGCCATGGGGATGGAACTTGCCAAGCACGTCACCGACGGTACGTGCCGACTTCTTGTGCTTGGCATCGGCATCGAGCCCCAACTCGCTCATGGCGTAGACGATGCGGCGCTGCACCGGCTTCAGGCCGTCGCCGATGTGCGGCAGGGCACGGTCCATGATCACGTACATGGAGTAGTTGAGGTAGGCCTGTTCGGTGAATTCAGCCAGCGAGCGGCGTTCTACGCCGTCCAGGCTGAGTTCCAGTGAGTCGCTCATGCGGGCCTCGTCATTTCAGGTTCTGGCGCAGCAACATGGTGCCACCGCGCTGGGTAAATTAAAGTTGTTGCAGGGCACTCATACCCAGCAGTACGGTGGCCCCATCCAGGCCCGGCACCACGATGGCGCGTACGTTCTGCAGGCGGATATCGCCCAGTTGCAGGCTGGTCAGGCGCGTGCGGTAACCTTCAGTACGGCCATTGGCGGTGCTCAGTAGCACCGGGCTACCGCGCTCCAGGCTCAGTTCATGAGCCAACGCCTCCGGGATCGCCACATCGGTGGCGCCGGTGTCGAGCATGAAATGCACCACCTGGCCGTTGATGGCACCATCCACCACGAAGTGGCCCTGGCCATTACTCAGCAGGCGCACTTCGATAAAGCCTTGACCATGTTCGGATTGCACCTGGCTGTTGGGATTACGCTGGCTGTCTTCCCACTGGCCGAAAAAACGCGTGGCAAGAAACAGCGCCGCCGCCCAAGCGACGATCATCAGCAACTTGCCCGCGCGCTTGCCCGGCGCCTGGCTCATGGTTTGGCGCTCCAGCCACCTTCCGGTGCGTCGAAGCGCCAGACGAGTGGGCGGGTTTCACCGTCGGCACGGGCGCCGTTGTTGTTGTCCAGGCCAATCCAGGCGCCCTTGGCATCGATCACCAGTGCTTCGGCCAGGCCAAACGGCTGCGCGTAGCGCCGTGACTCGACCAGCGCATCAGCAGCGAACGACCAGCAACGCTCGACCTTGCCACTGTCGACATCACGTCGGCACACCCGGTAGGCGTTGCGTTCGAGGGTAAACAGCTTGCCCTCGAACCAGGCCAGGTCAGCGAAGTCGCGCGACAGGGCCCTGGCATTGGGCATCTGCGCGGGTTGCATTTCGACCCCCGCCTCGCTCAGCAGCACGCAACCACGCCCGCAGGTCCAGACCGACTGCTGGCGCTCGATGGCCACCAAGCCACGGCGCTCACGCTCCGCAGCCAGCCACAGGCGGTCACCCGTCGGGTTGATCGCCAGGCCTTCGAACAGGGCATTGAAGTTCAGCAGCATGCCGCTTGCCCGGGCCTGGCGCACCATGGCCGAGTCGATCCTCAACCAGTCCGGCTCGCCTTCCAGCGGCAATTGCAGCACCGCGGCATGCGCCTCGCTGACCAGATAGAGGTTACCCGCCTGGTCACAGGTGATACCTTCGAAATCCAGCTCGCCACCGCGAATGTACGATGCCGCCCAATTGCGCGACTTCAACCCCCATGGGAGGCCGCTTTCCGGGACAGCCGGCGGGGTGAAGGTCAGCGGCTGCGCGCGCCAGGTAGGGTTCTGCTGATCGAAGCGGTAGATACGGTCGTCGTCACGGTCGGACACGCCCCACAACCCGCCCCGGCATTCCACCAGCCCCGACAGGTTGCCACCGCGCATACCGTCGATCGGGTGCTCGGCTGTCATCTTCAGCTCTGGCCAGTTGCCCGCCAGGGAAGGCAGGGCAACCAGCGCCAGGCAAACGGCAAGTACTTGCCGAATCAAACCATGACCTCGGCCAGGTTGCCCTTGGTTTCCAGCCAACTCTTGCGGTCACCGGCGCGCTTCTTGGCCAGCAGCTTGTCCATCAGCTCGCAGGTGGCTTCTACGTCGTCCAGGGTCAGCTGCACCAGGCGCCGGGTGTTCGGGTCCATGGTGGTTTCGCGCAACTGCGGCGGGTTCATCTCGCCCAGGCCCTTGAAGCGTGTTACCTGCGGCTTGCCGCGCTTCTTCTCAGCCACCAGGCGGTCGAGGATGCCGTCACGCTCGGCTTCGTCGAGGGCGTAGTAGATTTCCTTGCCCAGGTCGATGCGGTACAGGGGCGGCATGGCCACGTAAACGTGCCCAGCTTCGACCAGTGCCCGGAAGTGCTGAACAAACAGCGCACACAGCAATGTGGCGATGTGCAGACCATCGGAGTCAGCGTCGGCGAGGATGCAAATCTTGCCATAGCGCAGCTGCGCAAGGTCGGTTGCCCCCGGATCGACGCCAATGGCCACGGCAATGTTGTGCACTTCCTGGCTGGCCAGGACTTCGCCACCGTCTACTTCCCAGGTGTTGAGGATCTTGCCGCGCAGCGGCAGGATGGCCTGGAATTCCTTGTCCCGCGCCTGCTTGGCCGAACCACCGGCCGAGTCACCCTCGACCAGGAACAACTCGGCACGCATCGGGTCCTGGCCCGCACAATCGGCCAGCTTGCCGGGCAATGCCGGGCCCTGTGTGATGCGCTTGCGCTCGACCTTCTTGCTGGCCTTGAGGCGGCGACCGGCGTTGCTGATGGCCAGTTCTGCCAGTTGCATGCCCAGCTCGGGGTGGGCGTTGAGCCACAGGCTGAAAGCATCCTTGACCACACCGGAGACGAACGCGGCGGCCTCGCGCGATGACAGGCGCTCTTTGGTCTGCCCGGAGAACTGCGGGTCCTGCATCTTCATCGACAGTACGAAGGTGATGCGCTCCCAAACGTCTTCCGGCGCCAGCTTCACCCCGCGCGGCAGCAAGTTGCGGAACTCGCAGAACTCACGCATGGCATCCAGCAGGCCCTGGCGCAGGCCGTTGACGTGGGTGCCGCCCTGGGCGGTGGGGATCAGGTTGACGTAGCTTTCCTGAATGCTGTCGCCGCCTTCGGGCAGCCACAGCAAAGCCCAGTCAACCGCTTCCTTGTTACCCGCCAGGCTGCCACAGAACGGCTCGTCGGGCAGGCGCTGGAATTCGTTGACCGAGTCGACCAGGTAGGAGCGCAGGCCATCCTCGTAGTGCCATTCCACCTTTTCGCCGCTGGCCTTGTCCTCGAAGCTGACCAGCAGCCCCGGGCACAATACCGCCTTGGCCTTGAGCACGTGCTTGAGACGGCTGATGGAAAACTTGGGCGAGTCGAAGTACTTCGGGTCTGGGCTGAAGTACACGCTGGTGCCGGTGTTGCGCTTGCCAACCGAGCCGACCACTTCCAGCTCGCTGGCCTTGAAGCCATCGGCAAAGGTCATCTGGTATTCATTGCCGTCACGCTTGACGCGCACACGCACCTGCGTCGACAGGGCGTTGACCACCGAGATGCCCACCCCGTGCAGGCCACCGGAAAACTGATAGTTCTTGTTGGAGAACTTGCCGCCGGCGTGCAGCTTGGTGAGGATCAGCTCGACCCCGGACACGCCCTCTTCCGGATGGATGTCCACCGGCATGCCGCGGCCGTCGTCGCTGACTTCCAGCGAATGGTCGGCATGCAGGATGACCTGCACCGAACGCGCGTGGCCGGCCAGTGCTTCGTCGACACTGTTGTCGATGACTTCCTGGGCCAGGTGGTTGGGGCGGCTGGTATCGGTGTACATGCCCGGCCGCTTGCGGACCGGATCAAGGCCCGAGAGGACTTCGATGGCGTCTGCGTTATAGGCGCTAGCGCTGGGATTGGCCATAGGGTCTCGTCGTCAGTCTGGTGAATGCAAAAAAGTCAAAATACAGAAAAATCGAGCGCCGCATACTGCCCACGGGCAATGCCGGCGAAGGCCAGCAGTGCCGGCAGGCGCTCGGCGAAGCCCTGGAAGCTGTGGTCGCCACCGGCCTGGATACGCAGGGCACAAGCACGGTAATAGCGCTCGGCGTGGCGATAGTCCAGGGTTTCATCGGCGGTCTGCAGCCACACTTGATAGCGGTCGGCATCGGCCGGGGCCGCGACTTCCAGTTCGGCCAGGGCCTGCACGTGATCGTGGGTCAGTTCCCAGGTTTCACCGCTGTAATGGTTGCGCTGGGTGCCCAGGTAACCGTCGAAATGCTTGTGCGGGGTTACCGCCGGGTTGACCAGAAGGGCCTTGAGGCCATGGCGCTCGGCCAGATGGGTGGCATAGTAGCCGCCGAGCGAACTGCCCACCAGCAGTGGCGCACCCAGTTCGGCGATGGCCGCTTCGAGCTGGACCATGGCTTGCCGTGGGTGGTGGTGCAGGGCCGGCACTCGCAGCTGGTCGGCCAGGCCGAGCTGCTGCATGACTGCCTCCAGCTGACGCGCCTTGGTCGAAAGCGGCGAGCTGTTGAAGCCATGGATATAGAGGATGGAACCCGACATGCTGCCCCCGGAATCTGTGGCTTCGCGCCTGATAATGCGGGCGCAGGGACGCGCAGTGTAGCGCGTTCGCCGGGTTTTGGCGCCGCACAGGGGTTTTAGCAACACATTCTTCAACAGCTTTTAGAGTGCCGGGGGGGCTTTGCGCCCCTATCGCGACACAAGGCCGCTCCCANCCTGTGGGAGCGGCCTTGTGTCGCGATAGGGCTGCGCAGCAGCCCCAAAATCATCAATAGCCAGGGCTATCGAAGTCGAGCTGCACCTCGAAATCCAGCGCCCGCTCCACCCCGGTTTCCAGCCGCCCGTCGGCATGCAGGCGCAACCAGCGATACCCCGGAGGCTCTTCGCTCACCTGGAAGTCTTCGCTGCGCGCCGCGAACTGAATGCAGGTCGACGGCGTGGCCAGCAGGCGCCGCCCCCCTCGGACCTCATCCCATTCCTGATGCACATGCCCCCATAGCAAAGCCCGTACCTGTGGATATCCTTCAACGATATCGAACAGCGCCTGGGCATTGCGCAAGCCGATCGGCGCGATCCAGGCGCAGCCGATGTCCACTGGCTGATGGTGGAAGCACACCAGGCAATGCCGCTCGCCAGCCTCTTTCAAGGCGGCTTCCAGCACGGCCAGCTGGTCGTCTTGCAGAAACCCGTGGGTAGCACCGTGCACGGCGGTGTTGAGCATGACTACCCGCCATGCGCCAATATCGGTCACCGCCTGCACCAGTTCCGGCGCCACCTGCGCCATCACCTGAGCCTCGTCATGGTTACCCGGCAGCCAGCGCGTGGGCACGGCAAACGGTGCGGTCAGCTCCCGAAACGCTTCATAGGATGCCACGCTGGCATCCTGGGACAGGTCGCCCGTGCACAGCAGCAAGTCGACAAGCGGCTGCTCGCGCCGCACCTGGGCCACCACGTGGCGCAGGCTGTCTCGGGTCTTGAGGCCCAGCATGCTGCCAGCCGGGTCGGCGAACAGGTGGGCATCGGTCAGTTGCACCACATGCACGGGGCGGGATTGGTCTGGCGGCGACAACGGCCATCTCCTCGAATGGATTCAGCGGGAATTATGGCTGTGCGACGGTGACGAGCAAACACCCGCAACCGACTCACGTCACAATTCAGCGAACACTTGCCAGTTCGTGGCCGCAGGCCAGGCAGTGGCTGAGCCATTCCCCCAGGAAAAGGTTGAGCTGAGCCTTTTCGTCCGGCTGGTGCATGGCGTCGTTCGGATACGGGTAGATGCTGCGCAGGCGCCGGGTGTGTTCGGCGCTGACCACTTCGGCCATGCGCGCATCGTGATACACCTGCACTTCCAGGTGGGGCACTGGCAGCCACGGCAGGCTGTGTTCCTGGCGCACATGCAGGGTGGTGGTATACGGGCAGGCCAGCACCACGTCGAGCACCAGCACGCCAAGCATCTGGTCACCCTGGGTCATGCCGATGCGGCGCGAGCTCTGGGTGGTGCGCATGTCGGGCAACAAGCGCATCAGCCGGGCATAGTTGGCCTCGCAGGCTGCCTGCAGCCCGACCAGGTCAACTCGATAGCGCTCGCGCAGCAGGTTCACTTCCACATACCTCTTACTTCGTCACGGTTCAGCGCCAGCCATTGCAGGCCAATGATGGTGGCCGCATTGCAGATGCGCCCGTCGCGCACCGCCTGCAGGGCATCCTCGAACGCCCACACGCGTACGCGAATGTCTTCGCCCTCTTCCTCCAGGCCATGCAGCCCTCCCGCGCCCTCGCTGCTGCAACGGCCTAGGAACAGGTGAACGTATTCGTCACTGCCGCCAGGCGACGGGAAGTAGCGGGTCATCGGCCACAGGGCGCTGAACGTCAGGCCTGCTTCTTCTTCAGCCTCGCGATGGGCGACTTCCTCGGGCTGCTCGTCTTTGTCGATCAGCCCGGCAACCATCTCGATCAGCCAAGGGTTGGCGACCTTGTCCAGTGCGCCCACGCGGAACTGCTCGATCAGCACCACTTCGTCCCGCACAGGGTCGTACGGCAGCACGCATACCGCATCGTGGCGCACAAACAGTTCGCGACTGATCTCGCGCCCCATGCCCCCGGCAAATAGCTCGTGGCGCAGGCGTAACTTGTCGAGCTTGTAAAAGCCCTGGAAGCAATTGGCCCGCTCGATGATTTCGAAGCCCTTGGGCACAGCGTTCAACGCGTCTGACATGGAAATCCTCATTACCTCGAATACTGCTTCGCGCCATCCTACTCCGCACGCCTGTTGGTTTCACCCCTTTCCAGCAACCGCTGGCGCACTCGGGACAGCAGCCCTTCACTCTGTTAGCTTAGTGGCGAACTGAAGGCCGCGCAGACGGTCAAAGGCCGACTTTTCCCTGTTCTGCAAGGATCATCATGACACTTGTCAAACTGACTTCCGTGGCCGTGCTGGCACTCGCTCTGGGCGCCTGCCAGAGCCTGTTCACGCCCAACTACCGGGCCCCGCTCGAGGTCAAGCGCGACGCCTGGGAGCATGTCAAACCCGGCTGCAGCGAGAGCGACTGCCCGCTGGTGAACATCGACATGATCCACTTCCCGGCCCTGCCCAAGCTCGACGGCATCGTCGAAAAACGCCTGCTGCAACTGACCGAAGACAATCAGCATGGCACCGCACCAGCCACCCTGCAGGCCTACGAACAGCAATATCTGGCCAGTGCCGACAAACGTAACAGCAGCTACTTGCAAGCCAAGGTACGCGAGCAGCATGACGGGCTGGTGATCATCGAGTTGTCCAGCTACCTGGACAGCGGTGGCGCCCACGGCATGCCCGGGCGCGGCTTCATCAACTATTCACGCAAACTGGACAAGGTGCTGACCCTGCAGGACATGCTGGTGCCCGGCCAGGAAGACACCTTCTGGAAAACCGTCGAAGAATCGCACCGTGCCTGGCTGATGAGCGTGGGAATGGACAAGGATGCCGAGTTCGTCAAGACCTGGCCGTTCAAGAAATCGCCGCACGTCGCCCTGACGTACGGCGCGGTAGTGGTCAAGTACGAGGTCTATGCCATCGCGCCCTATTCCATGGGCCACGTGGAACTGAAGATCCCCTACCCGCGCCTGAATGGCGTACTCAAGCCTGAACTGTTTCCCGGCCGCGGCTGAGGCTTAGCAGCCCATGCAGCACACCTGCCAGCAGCAATGCGGGCAGGGTAGCGCCCAGTTCCGGCGCCTTGGCGGCAATCAGGTGATAGGCCACCGCCCCGGCAAACCAGGCCACCAACGCCTGCCAGTGCAAGCCATTGACCTGCGCTGGCAGACGGCGTCGACGGACCACGTAGTGGTCCATCAGCACCACGCCGAACAGCGGCGCGAACACCGAGCCGATCAACAACAGGAAGTTTTCGTACTGTGCCAGCGGCGCCAACAGGGCAATCAGGGTGCACAACACGCCGATGGCCAACGCCAGGTGCTCGACCTTCAGCGGTAGCAGCACACCAGTGGAAACCGCCGCCGAGTGAATGTCGGCGAAAGCCTTTTCCGACTCGTCCAGCAGAATAAGCAGCAGCGGAATCCCCATGCCGGCGCCTGCCAGGGCCAGCAGCAGGGCATTGACTTCGCCACTGGCGGCGAACGCCAGCGTGTACGCCACGCCCAGGCTCATCAGCCAGGTGTTGCCGATGAAGTAGCCAACGATCGTGCCGCCGAACACATGCTTGCCATTGCGGGCAAAGCGCGAGTAGTCCGCGATCAGCGGCAGCCAGGACAGCGGCATGGCGATGACGATATCGAAGCCAACCGCCAGCGACATCGAACCATCCCCGGCACGGTTCCACAGCTCCGCCAGGTCAGCCTTGGCGAACAGGTTCCAGGTCAGCCACAGGCAAGCGCCCAGCAACAACCAGATGCCCCAGGCGCGCAGCACTTTGCGCACGAAGGCCAGTGGCCCGCTGACGGCCAGCAGGGTGGCCAGGGCACCGAAGCACAACGTCCAGAGCATGGGGCTGTTCCAGGCACTGTCCTCACCGAACGCTCGCGCCCCCAGCAAGCTGGCAGCATCGCGCATGACGATAATCTCGAAAGCGCCCCAACCCACCAGTTGCAGCAAGTTGAGCAGCGCCGGCAAGCGCGCGCCATGGCTGCCCAGGCTGAGTTTCAGGGTGCCCATGGCGGACAGGCCGGTGTCGCTGCCGATAACCCCCGCCGCACCCAGCAACAGCACACCGACACCGGTGCCCAGGGCGATGGCCAGCACGGCGCCAGCAAGGCCCAGGCCTGGCGCCAGCATGGCGCCGACCTGCAGTACCATCAGGCCGATGCCGAGGGAAAACCACAGTGAAAATAGGTCGCGAGCACCGAAAATGCGCTGCTGGATGGGGATTGGATGGTCGGGAGAGAACTGGCTGGGTGATGTCATGGTTGGCGCTCGCCGGCAATATTGTTGGTGTTCCTGGCGAGGACTTCGTCCTCGTATCGCGACGCAAGGNNAAAGGGCCGCAAAGCGGCCCCAGCGTGCTTAGACTTTGTGGTACAGCTGGCTGCCTTCCTGGCGGAACCGCTCGGCCTGCTCACGCATGCCTTGCTCGACCGTCACATCCACGGCCTCGATCTTGGCTGCGTACTCACGCACTTCCTGGGTGATCTTCATCGAGCAGAACTTCGGCCCGCACATCGAGCAGAAGTGCGCGACCTTGGCCGATTCCTTCGGCAGGGTCTCGTCGTGGAAAGCGCGGGCAGTGTCCGGGTCGAGGCCCAGGTTGAACTGGTCTTCCCAACGGAACTCGAAACGCGCCTTGGACAAGGCGTTGTCGCGAATCTGTGCACCCGGGTGGCCCTTGGCAAGGTCGGCGGCATGCGCGGCGATCTTGTAGGTGATGATGCCGGTCTTGACGTCGTCCTTGTTCGGCAGGCCCAAGTGCTCCTTCGGCGTGACGTAGCAGAGCATGGCGCAACCGAACCAGCCGATCATCGCCGCACCAATGCCCGAGGTGATGTGGTCGTAACCCGGCGCGATGTCGGTGGTCAGTGGGCCGAGGGTGTAGAACGGCGCCTCGTCGCAGCACTCCAGCTGCTTGTCCATGTTCTCTTTGATCAACTGCATCGGCACGTGGCCGGGGCCTTCGATCATGCATTGCACGTCGTGCTTCCAGGCAATTTTGGTCAGCTCGCCGAGGGTTTCCAGCTCACCGAATTGCGCGGCGTCGTTGGCGTCGGCAATCGAGCCAGGGCGCAGGCCGTCGCCCAGCGAGAAGCTGACGTCGTAGGCCTTCATGATTTCGCAGATTTCGTCGAAGTGGGTGTACAGGAAGTTTTCCTTGTGGTGCGCCAGGCACCACTTGGCCATGATCGAGCCACCGCGGCTGACGATGCCGGTGACCCGCTTGGCGGTCAGGGGCACATAGCGCAGCAGCACACCGGCGTGAATGGTGAAGTAGTCCACACCCTGTTCGGCCTGCTCGATCAGGGTGTCGCGGAACAGTTCCCAGGTCAGGTCCTCTGCCACGCCGTTGACCTTTTCCAGGGCCTGGTAGATCGGCACGGTACCGATCGGCACCGGCGAGTTGCGAATGATCCACTCGCGGGTTTCGTGGATGTGCTTGCCGGTGGACAAGTCCATGACCGTGTCCGAGCCCCAGCGGATGCCCCAGGTCAGCTTGGCCACCTCTTCCTCGATCGAGGAACCCAGGGCGCTGTTGCCGATGTTGCCGTTGATCTTCACCAGGAAATTGCGGCCGATGATCATCGGCTCTACTTCCGGGTGGTTGATGTTGGCCGGAATGATCGCGCGGCCACGGGCGATTTCCTGGCGAACGAATTCAGGGGTGATTTCTTTCGGGATGTTGGCACCGAAGCTGTGGCCGGCATGTTGCTCATTCAGCAGGCCGGCGGCGCGGGCCTCCTGCAGCTTCATGTTTTCGCGGATGGCCACGTATTCCATTTCGGCGGTGATGATGCCCTGACGGGCATAGTGCATCTGCGAGACGTTGGCGCCGGCCTTGGCACGACGCGGGTTGCGCACATGGGCGAAACGCAGCTTGGCCAGCTCTGCATCGTTCAGGCGCTGCTGACCGAAGTCGGAGCTCAGGCCTTCCAGGCGCTCGGTGTCACCGCGGGCTTCGATCCACGCCGAACGCACATCGGCCAGGCCTTTGCGCACGTCGATGATCACGTCGGGGTCGGTGTACGGGCCAGACGTGTCATACACCAGCACCGGGGCGTTGGACTCGCCGCCGAAATCGGTCGGGGTGTCATCCAGGCTGATTTCACGCATGGGGACACGGATGTCCGGGCGCGAGCCTTCGACATACACCTTGCGCGAACGCGGAAAAGGTTGCACGGACTGCTGATCGACTTGTGCCGATTCGCTGAGGTTGATCGCTTTTTCTTGTTTGGTCATCACAGGCTCTCCTGACGGCTTCCTAGCAGTGGAATGTCGGGGTGAACCTGAAACGCGCGGACGCACCCTCTTTGGGTGCAGTGCCGGACATGGGGGTGCCTGAAGCTGTATGCAGCTGTGACAATCCCGGACCTGGCACAAGAGGCTCCCCGGGAAGGCGAGCAATCTTGTTCCCTACGCAGGCGCTAACCTGATCAGGTTCAACGGGATCCGCACCTCTGCGATCTCAGCCTTTGCTTCAAGGCACCCCGACAAGAACATGCGCAGTCTAGACTGGAGTGGTCAGCAAAGCCAAGCAGGTAAATGCGCGGATGATGAAAGGCACACCGAGCGATTGTTGCCGGGTGCGCATGGCACTACACTGGCCCATCGCTCGATACTCAACAGTTCAGTAATTAAATTTCGTACAAGGATTGCCTCTATGCTGCGCAAACTCTCACTGGCGATAGCCGTGTCTTGTGCGTCCAACGGAGTGGTCTGGGCAGCGGACGTGCCTTCGACAGTCAAAACCGATCTGGTCAGCGTCTACCAGGAAGCAGTGGACAACAACGCCGACCTGGCTGCAGCCCGCGCCGATTACGGGGCGCGCCGCGAAGTGGTGCCGCAGGCCCGCGCCGGGTTGCTGCCAAACCTGTCGGCCGGTGCCGAGATGATGAACACCCGCACCAAGCTGGACGAGCCGTCCATGACGTCCAATCGCAGCGGCAACGCCTGGAGCGCGACCCTGGCTCAGCCCATCTTCCGCGCTGATCGCTGGTTCCAGTTGCAAGCCGCCGAAGCAGTCAACGAACAGGCAGCACTGGAGCTGTCGGCGACCGAGCAAAACCTGATCCTGCAAACCGCGCAAAACTACTTCGCCGTCCTCCGCGCCCAGGACAACCTGGCCGCCACCAAGGCAGAAGAAGCGGCCTTCAAGCGCCAGCTGGATCAGTCCAACGAGCGTTTCGACGTGGGCCTTTCGGACAAGACCGACGTGCTGCAATCCCAAGCCAGTTATGACACTGCACGGGCCAACCGGATCATCGCCGAACGCCAGGTGCAGGATGCCTTCGAGGCCCTGGTAACCCTGACCAACCGTGAGTACACCGCTATCCAGGGCGTGGTGCATAGCCTGCCGGTACAAGTGCCAACGCCCAACGATGCCAAAGCCTGGGTCGAAACCGCCGGGCGCCAGAACCTCAACCTGCTGGCCACCAACTACGCGGTTTCTGCCGCAGAAGAGACCCTGCGTCAGCGCAAGGCCGGGCATGCACCGACCCTGGACGCCGTGGCCAAGTACCAGAAGGGTGACAACGACAGCCTTGGCTTCACCAACCCATCGCAACTGGGGGTGCGCTACAGCGGCGACGTCGAGCAGACCAGCGTTGGCCTGCAACTGAACATACCGATCTACAGCGGCGGCCTGACCAGCTCGCAGGTACGCGAGGCTTACCAGCGCCTGAGCCAGAGCGAGCAACAGCGTGAAAGCCTGCGCCGCCAGGTCGTGGAGAACACCCGCAACCTGCACCGCGCAGTGAACACCGATGTGGAACAGGTACAGGCGCGCAAGCAGTCGATCATTTCCAACCAGAGCGCGCTGGAAGCCACCGAAATCGGCTACCAGGTCGGTACCCGCAACATCGTCGACGTGCTTGATGCCCAGCGCCAGCTGTACACCTCGGTGCGCGACTACAACAATAGCCGTTACGACTACATCCTCGACAACCTGAGCCTGAAGCAGGCAGCCGGCACCCTGAGCCCGCAAGACCTGCAGGACCTGAAGCGCTACCTGAAACCTGACTACAACCCGGACAAGGACTTCCTGCCGCCGGACCTGGCGGCAGCAGCGGCCAAGAACTTCGAGCGCAGGCCTTGAGGTAGGGGCTGGACCATTCGCGGGCTCGCCCGCTCCCACAGGGATAGCGCAGCCCTCGAGCCATNCCCGCGAAGGCGCCAATGCAAAAATCAGCGGATAAGCGCCCCCAGCCCCTCGAGCAATCGCTGCAAAGCCCCCTGATTGGCCCGCATCACCGCCCTGCCCGCCTCGCCCATGCGCTGGGCGTCCTGCGGCAGTTCCACCAGACGGCGCACCGCACCGGCCAGCCCGTCAGCATCATCCACCTGCTGCAACGCACCCGCCTCGCGCAGCATCGCGCTGATTTCGAGGAAGTTGAACACATGCGGCCCCATGAGCACCGGCAAGGCCAGCGCCGCAGGCTCCAACGGATTGTGCCCACCGGTCGGCACCAGGCTGCCACCGACGAAGGCAATGTCGGCCAGGGCATACAGGAACAGCAGTTCGCCCATGGTGTCGCCCAGCAATACCCGCGTTTGCGCATCGACCAGCGTGCCGGCAGAGCGGCGCACGGTGGTGAACTGCTCGCTGCACAACGCATGCACTGCATTGAAGCGCTCGGGATGGCGCGGCACCAGGATCAGCAAGGCATCGCCATGCACCTGCAACAACTGCCGATGCGCCTGCAGGATCAAGGCATCTTCACCGTCGTGGGTGCTGGCGGCGATCCACACAGGGCGCTGGCCTCCCCCCCACTGTTCACGCAATGCCCTGGCGCGCGGCAGCAGCTGTTCGTCGATCGTCAGGTCGAACTTGATCGAACCGGTGACTTGCACACGCTCAGGGCGTGCACCCAGGTCACGGAAGCGCTGGGCCTCGGTTTCGGTCTGCACGGCAATCAGGCTCATCTCGGCCAGCATCGGCCGGGTCAGCCTGGCAAAGCGCCCATAGCCACGGGCCGAGCGCTCAGACAAGCGCGCATTGGCCAGCGCCACCGGAATGCCGCGCCTGGCACACTGGTGAATGTGGTTGGGCCAAAGCTCGGTTTCCATGATGATGCCCAGCTTAGGCTGCACATGATCGAGAAAACGCCCCGCCGCCCAAGGCAGGTCGTAGGGCAGGTAGCAATGCTGCACGCGTGGTTCGTTGGCGAACAGGGCGCGAATGCGTTCAGAGCCGGTAGGGGTCATGCAGGTCAGTGTGATCGGCAGCTCCGGGTAAGCCTTGAGCAAGGCACGCACCATGGGTGCGGCAGCAATGCTCTCGCCCACCGATACCGCATGTACCCAGATACCACCCTGGCGCATGGCCGGCAGCTTGAAAGCAAAGCGCTCGCCGATGCGCTGGCCATAGGCCGGCGCCTTGCGCGCGCGCAGGTACAGGCGCAGCGCAACCAGCGGCAGGCCCAGGTGAAACAGCAAGGTATAGAGAGTTCTGTTCATGGCGGCTAAGTCTACCCGATCGCGCGAAGGTGCACTGCAAAGCGCTCGGCCAGCCACTGCGCGGCCGGGCCCAGAGGTTCATCGCGGCGCCAGGCCAGCTCTGCCACGAGGGCCGGCGGCCGCCAGTCGCTGTCCAGTTCGACCATGTGCGCCTGGTAGGTCGGGTACTGCACCACATGCCGGGGTAACCAGGCCCAGCCCAGGCCGCGCATCAGCAGTTCGGCCATGGCGTAAAAGCTGTCGGCACGCCATACCTGCGGGCTGATCGCCTCGCCGCCAGGGTAACCGCTTTGTTGTGGCGTGATCAGCAACTGCCGGTGGCGGGCCAATTGTTGGCGGGTGACCCGGCCTTCGCCCGCCAGCGGGTGGCCGACCGCGCACACCGTGACCATCTCCACGCTGCCCAAGGCACGGCGTTCCAAGGAAGCCGGGATGCTTTCGTGGAGGAAGAACAGGCCCAGATCGGCGCGCCGCTCCACCAGCTTGCGCGCCACATCGCCCTGGGCTCCGCTGGCCAGTTGCACCTCCAGGAACGGGTAGCGGCTCGCCAGTTCGTCGAGGCTGTCGATCACCGGCTGATACGGCATGGCTTCGTCCTGCGCGACCCGCAGCAAGGCCTCCTGCCCGCGCATCAGGGCCAGGGCGCGGCCATCCAGGCGTTCGCACTGGCGTAACAATTCGCGGGCGTCTTCCAGCAAGGCGCTGCCGTTTTCAGTCAATTTCGGTTGCCGGCCGCTGCTGCGCTCGAACAGGGTGACCCCTAGGTCGGTTTCGAGCAGCGCGATGGCACTGCTGATCGCAGACTGGGCTTTGTGCTGCTCACGTGCCACCGCGGAGAACGAGCGCAGTTCTGCAACGCGCAAAAAGGTACGCAATTGTTCAAGGTTCCACTGCTCGGCCATCAACCTATCTCCCACATTGATAGGTAATGACTTTACCCCATCCAGGCAAGGTCTAGAATGCCCGCTCAGTAACGGAGGATCCCGCCATGAATGCCTACACCTACCTCGCCATTGCCATCTGCGCCGAAGTCATCGCCACCGCCTCGATGAAAGCGGTGAAAGGCCTGAGCACGCCGTTGCCACTGCTGCTGATGGTGGTTGGCTATGGCATTGCGTTCTGGATGCTGACGCTGGTAGTCCGCAGCATTCCGGTGGGGATTGCCTACGCCATCTGGTCGGGCCTGGGGATTGTGCTGATCAGTGTGGCGGCGCTGGTGATCTATGGGCAGAAGCTGGATATGCCGGCAATGCTTGGCATGGCCATGATCGTGGGTGGCGTGGTGGTGATTCAGCTGTTCTCAAAGACCGCTGGGCATTGAGAGCCCGTGTGCGGGGCTCGCCGACGATAGGGCCATCTCAGGTATAGCCTGTATACTTGCCAGCTGTCCCAGTCTTCGAGGTACCGCCATGCCATCTGCCATTTCCACTGACGTGCTGATCGTCGGCGCCGGGGTCGCAGGCCTCTGGCTCAATGCCCGCCTGCGCCGCCTGGGCTACTCGACAGTGCTGGTGGAGCGCGCCAGCCTTGGCGGCGAGCAGACCATCAAGTCGCAGGGCATCATCCACGGCGGCACCAAATACGCCCTGCACGGCGCCCTGACCGGCGCCTCGGAAGCCATCGCCGACATGCCGCGCCGCTGGCGCGAGGCCTTGGCCGGCAACGGCGAACTCGACCTCGGGCGTACCCGTCTGCTCTCCGATGCCCACTACCTGTGGTCGCCGGGCACCTTGGCCGGCAACCTCACAAGCTTCTTCGCCAGCAAGGCCGTGCGCGGCCGGGTCGACCAGGTCAAGGGTGACCAGTTGCCACCGGCACTGCAGGACCGCGCGTTCAAGGGCAAGGTGTATCGCCTGGCGGAACTGGTGATCGATGTCCCGAGCTTGCTGGCCAACCTGGCCGAGCTGGCCGGCGAGTCCTTGCTGGCAGGTGAACGCATCGAACCCTTGCGTGAAGGTAATGCGTTGGTTGGCCTGCGCGTGGACGACCGGGAAATCCGTGCCCAGCGCATCGTATTGAGTGCCGGAGCCGGCACCGAAGGCTTGCTGCAGGCGCTGGGCCTGGATCAGCCGGCCATGCAAACCCGCCCGCTACACATGGTCATGGCCAAGGGCCCGAACCTGAAACCTTTGTACGCCCACTGCCTCGGCGGCGGGCCCAAGCCGCGGGTAACGGTGACCACCCATCCGGCAGCCGATGGCCAGTGGGTCTGGTACCTCGGTGGGGACCTGGCCGAAGCCGATGGCGTGGCGCGCGAGCCTGCAGCGCAGATAGCTGCAGCGCAGAAGGAAATCGCCAACCTGCTGCCCTGGGTCGATCAGAGCCTGGTGCGCTGGGCCACACTGCGCGTCGACCGCGCTGAGCCTGCACAATCTGGCCTGGCACGCCCGGACAACGCCTTCCTTGCCGACCAGCAGCGCCTGCTGGTGGGCTGGCCGACCAAACTGGCACTGGCACCGGACTTCAGCGACCGGGTAATCAGCCACCTGGAGCGCGACGGCATTCGCCCACAAGCACAGGCCGACCTGGCCGACCTCCCACGCCCTCCACTGAGCGTACCGGCCTGGGAGCAGTTGCTGCCATGAGCCTGCCAACCCTGCACGCATTCCATCGCCCGCTGGGCAGCACCGGCCTCACGGTCTCTCCACTGGGCCTCGGCACGGTCAAGCTGGGCCGCGATCAGGGCGTGAAGTACCCCACGGGCTTCACGATCCCCGGCGATGAGGAAGCCCGCCTGTTACTGGCCCAGGCCCGCGAGCTTGGCATCAACCTGATCGACACCGCCCCGGCCTACGGCCGTAGCGAAGAACGCCTGGGCCCGCTGCTGCGCGGCCAACGCGATGAATGGGTAATCGTCAGCAAGGTCGGTGAAGAGTTCGAGGAAGGCCTGTCGCATTTCGACTTCAGCGCTGCCCATACCCGCCGCTCGGTGGAGCGCAGCCTGCGCCGGCTCGAAACCGACCGCATCGAACTGGTGCTGGTGCATTCCGACGGCAACGACCTGGCCATCCTCGAACAGCAGGAGGTCTACCAGACCCTGGCCGAACTCAAGCAGGAGGGCAAGATCCTCGGTTTCGGGCTGTCCGGCAAGACCGTCGCCGGCGGCCTGAAGGCACTGGAGCAAGGCGACTGCGCCATGGTCACCTACAACCTCAACGAACAGGCAGAACGCCCGGTGCTGGACTACGCTGCCGAACACGGCAAGGCCATCCTGGTAAAGAAGGCCTTGGCGAGCGGGCATATCTGCCTGGCCCCGGGCGTCGACCCGGTGCAGGCCAGCTTCGAGCTGCTGTTCGCCCACCCGGGCGTCAGCAGTGCTATTGTCGGCACCATCAACCCGTTGCACCTGGCCCATAACGTGGCCACCGTCGCCCGTATCCTGGGCCAGCATTGAGTTACCTCAGGCTCCCGACTCAGGGACTGGAGACTGACCCGACGCAAGGAGGAGCCTCGTGGCGCGAACGCTGATCCGCAAGAACCCGAGCAACTTCAAGACACTACCACTGCATGTCGAGGCCACGCCCGAAGGCTTGATCTACCAAAGCATCGGCATGCCGCTGAACTTTGCCCAGACCCAGCAACGGCGCAAGGCCATCCAGTTACCCGACACACAACACTTCGTGGTCGAACTGGCCAACCTGGGCGTGTCAGTGCGCCTCACGCTGCATTGGCAGAACCGCGATTACTGGGTACTGGTGCGTCAGCGCCGACAAGACCGTGGCGATGTGGTACTGAAACTGATTTCCGGTTATGTACCGGCGCAGGAGCTGAACCTGCCGCTGCACACGGCCGTACAGGAAGTGGCCGAGGAGTGCCTGCTGGAAACCCCGGAAGGTTGGCTGGGCGGGCGCTTCAACGACACCTGGCTGCCCATCCCCTACGCCGCCGCCCTGCACTACCGCGAAACACCCCACTTCGTGCTGGCTCCGGAGTCCGGTGCCGCACGCCCGGTGCATTGCGGCAAGCTGATGCTACTGGAGCGACCACGGGCCTATGTGCACCTGCCCACCGCTTCGCTACAGCTGATCTATGACATGCGCCTGCAAGTGCCCCGGGACGCCAAGAAACTCAGCTTGTTCCACGTTGACGAGCGGCTGGAGGGCGACCAGCTGGTGGCGCGGCTCAACCGCAAACGCCCCGACCTGTACCTGATGCCATTGAAGGACGGCCAGCCACTGGCAGAGCTGTACACGCTGAAAAAGGATGAGCTGGTGCCGGCGAGTACGCGTGGGCTGTACCTGGCAGAAAGTTTTGCCCGGCAGGAAGGCTGGGTGGTGGCAGATGAACGGGTACGCTGGAAGGATTGGGTGAAGCAGCAGGGGTTGGTGGAAAGCAAGCCCGCAAGGGCGTCGCACTTGCAACGGTTTGGCGACAAGGCGCGAGCGCTGCTGGAGCGGGCGCGGACCTCGCTGCACAAGTGACATCCCGGGAGCTTTCGCCTGCTTGCTGGGGCGGGTAAACCCGCCCCAGCCGAGGGCCGCCGCAGCGGCCCCAAGGTCAGATCAGTTCTTGCGAATTTTCTCGACAATCGCCGTGGTCGAGCTGTTCTCGACCAGCCCCAGCACTTTCACGGTGCCGCCATAGCCCTTGACGATATCAGCGCCAACCACTTGGTCGATGCCATAGTCTCCGCCCTTGACCAACACATCCGGCTTGACCTGGCTCAGCAGGTTTTCCGGGGTGCCTTCCGGGAAACTGATCACCCAGTCCACCGCGCCCAAACCGGCCAGCACGGCCATACGCCGGTCAACGCTGTTGATCGGCCGGCCCGGCCCTTTCAGGCGGCTGACCGAAGCATCGTCGTTTACCGCAACGATCAGGCGATCACCCTGGGCCCGCGCCTGTTCCAGGTAGGTGACATGCCCGGCATGCAGGATGTCGAAGCAGCCATTGGTAAAGACGATCTTCTCGTTGTGCGCCCGCGCGTCATCAATGGCCAGCAGCAGTTGCTCAAGGCCCAGCACGCCGCGTTCGGAGCCTTCCTCACGCTGGATGGCCCGGCGCAGCTCAGGGGCGCTGATGGCAGCCGTACCCAGCTTGCCGACCACAATGCCCGCTGCCAGATTGGCCAGGGCCACCGCATGGGGCAGGTCCTCACCCGCGGCAATGGCTGCGGCAAGGGTGGAAATGACAGTATCGCCGGCACCGGTCACATCGAACACTTCGCGTGCTCGCGCTGGCAGGTGCAACGCCGGCTGACCAACGCGCAGCAGGGTCATGCCATGCTCGCCACGGGTGACCAGCAGGGCGCCCAGGTCCAGGTCCTGCAGCAACTGCAAGCCCTTGGCGACCAGTTCGGCCTCATCGACGCAACGGCCAACGATGGTCTCGAACTCGCTGAGGTTCGGGGTAATCAGGCTGGCGCCACGGTAGATGGAAAAGTCCTTGCCCTTGGGGTCGGCCAGCACCGGAATGCCCTTGGCCCGCGCCGCCTGGATCAGGTTTTGGTGGTTCTTCAATGCACCTTTGCCGTAGTCGGACAGGACCAGCACCTTGACGCCTTCGAGCAGGCTGTCGACCTCCGCGCCCAGCGACAGTGGGTCGGTGGCGAACGGCTCTTCGAAATCGATACGCAGCAGCTGCTGGTGACGGCTCATGACCCGCAGCTTGACGATAGTCGGCTGGTGCGCGATGCGCTGGAATACCGAACGGACACCGGCAGCCTGCAGGCTGTTGGCCAGGCTGTCGGCAGCCTCATCCTGGCCGGTGACGCCGATCAGCGAAGCCGGCGCGCCCAGCGCAGCAATGTTCAAGGCAACGTTGGCCGCGCCGCCGGGGCGATCCTCGATTTGATCGACCTTGACCACCGGGACTGGCGCTTCAGGCGAAATACGCGAAGTACCGCCATGCCAGTAGCGGTCGAGCATGACATCGCCGACCACCAGTACCGGGGCTTGATCGAAACGCGGCATGGACAACTTCATGGGCAACCCATATGGAAATAATGAACAGGGGCAGGATATTAGCACAGGGTAGTCAATGGCTTTATGGCCAGATCATCCCTGGAAAATTCCCGTGACAATCGGGGCCATAACGGCCCCGATCAAGGAGGGTTCAGGTGATATCGGCCTTGGCCGGCTCATCCAGCCCCATGGCATGCAGACGGGCATAATGGCCATTAGCCGCAAGTAGCTCGGTGTGAGTACCGCGCTCGACCAGGCGGCCCTGGTCCATGACCAGGATCTGGTCGGCCTTCTCGATGGTCGACAGGCGATGGGCAATCACCAGCGTGGTACGGCCTTGCATCACGTGGTCCAGGGCGGCCTGGATATGCCGCTCGGACTCTGTATCCAACGCCGACGTCGCTTCGTCGAGGATCAGCAACGGCGCGTTTTTAAGCAGCGCACGGGCAATTGCCAGGCGCTGGCGCTGGCCCCCGGAAAGCAGTACACCGTTCTCACCCACTTCGGTATCGAAGCCCTTTGGCAGCCGGTCGACGAACTCCTTGGCATAGGCATCGGCCGCGGCGGCTTCGATGTCTGCGCGCGGCGCGCCGGCCAGATCGCCATACGCGATGTTGTTGGCCACGGTGTCGTTGAACAAGGTGACATGCTGGGTGACTTGCGAAACATGGCGACGCAGGTTGCGCAGGCGATAGTGCTCGATCTCCACGCCATCGAGCAGGATCTGCCCCTTGTCGTGGTGATAGAAGCGTGGAATAAGGGCCGCCAGGGTCGACTTGCCACTGCCGGAGCGGCCGACCAGGGCGATCATCTGCCCGGGCTCGGCGACAAAACTGATGTCGCTCAACACTTCACGCTCGGTACCCGGGTAAGTGAAGCTCAGGTTGCGCACTTCCAGGCGCCCTTCCACGCGCGCCTTCTCGACCGTACCAGTGTCCACTTCAGGCGCTTCGTCCAGCTGTTCGAAGATGCTCTCGGCACCTGCCAGGCCCTTCTGGATGGTCGAGCTGACTTCCGACAACTGGCGAATCGGCTTGGGCAGCAGGCCGGCAGCAGTGATATAAGCCACCAGGTCACCGGCAGTGGACTCACCGCGCAGGAACAGTACCAGGAACATCAGCGCAGCCATGGCGCTGTAGATCACCAGCTGAAGCATCGGCGTGTACAGCGACCCGGTCTTGGTCATGCGCAGTTGCTTGTCGGTGTTGCTCTGGCTGGCCTGGCCGAATCGCTGCTGTTCGTAGGCCTCGCCACCGAAGCTACGGACCACGCGGTAACCCTGGATGGTTTCCGAGGCAACGTGGGTGACGTCGCCCATGGCTACCTGGATCTTCTTGCTCTGCTTGCGGAATTTCTTGCTGGCGATGCTGACCATAACCGCGATCACCGGCAAGATGGCGACCATCACCAGGGTCAGGTGCCAGTTCATCCAAAGCAGGTAGGCAAACAGGAACACCACGGTCAGGCCTTCGCGGATTACCACCTTGATGGCGTCGGTAGCGGCGCCGGTGACCATGGTCACATTGAAGGTAATGCGCGAAATCAGGTGCCCGGAGTTGTGGTTGTCGAAGTAGCGGTTGGGCAACACCAGCAGCTTGTTGAACAACGCCACCCGCAGGTCATGCACCAGGCTCAGAGAGACCTTGGCCAGGAAGTAGTTGCCGAGGAACGAGCCCAGGCCCTGCCACGCAGCGATCAGGATGATCAGCAGCGGCACCGCCTGCAGCAATTGCAGGTCACGCAGGTAGGGGACGTTGGGGAACAATACCGCTTCGGGGTTGCTCAGCCCATCGACGAAGTACTTGAGAATGCCGGCCAGCATTGGCTGGGTCGAGGCAAAGATCACGAAACCGACAATGCTCAGCAGGAAAATGCCGACATAGGGTTTCACATAGCTCAACAGCCGGAAGTAGATCTTCAGGCTGGAGGTGTGCTCCGCTGGTCGCGGTGTTTCGGCCATTATCGAGCTCGCTGTTCAGGTTGAACCGGCAATTTTACCACAGGCGTCATTTTCGGCACGCCCCCATGGCAGCAACATGGCAAGGCCCACCGGCAGCCAGCTGATGAACCATTCGGCACGTGGCGTACCGGTGAGGCTGGCGGCATCGAACTGCATGGCCAGGGTCGAATAGACCCAGAAGCCCAGCAGGACCTTGCCGAGCAGGGTGCCACGGGCGCGCACGATTTCGCCCAGCGTGAACAGCCACACCATTACCCACAGCAACATGCCGGGCAAGCCCATCTCAACGGCAACATGGGTGAACATGTTGTGGGTGTGATCGAAGTGCATGCCGACGGCGCTCACTTCGTAAGCAGCCCCCAGACCAAGACCAGTCCAAGGGTGCGCGGCTATCATCTGGACCACGGCATGGAAAATTTCCGGCCGGTAGGACGAGCCCCGTTGGGCGATAACGTCGTACACGGCCCAAAAGGCCAGGCCGGTGGCAAGCAGTGCCAGAACAGAGAACACCCGGCTGTGGCGGTCACGGAACCACAACGGCGCCATCACCACGGTAATCACCAGTGCCAGAACCGCACCACGGCTCTGGCTGAGCATGGCGAAGGCCCCCAGGCAAGCCAGTGCCGCCAGCCACAACACCTGCAAGCCACGCCGCCGAGGAGGCTCGTAGAGCATCAAGAGCACAGCCGAACCAATGACATAGGCCCCCAGGATGGGGTGGGATATTTCGCCGATACCCGCCAGCCTGAACAGCAGAGGCGCACGCTGCACCCCATAGAACTTGATGATGGAGACTAACGCAGCGATGGCCAGCAGCGCGCTGCCAAGCAGCAATAACTGACGAATGCGGGCTTGGCCAAGCTGGGCCAACAGCGGAAACGCCAGCAGGAACACCAGGATGTAGAGCAAGCGCTTGAGCTCGCGCATGGGCTCCTCGGCGGGCGACCATGCCAGGCTCAGGCCGCTCCAGGCCAACAGCAGCAGCACACTCCCCCACAGCGCCGGTTGCCGCCTCCAGGCTTGCACCAGCACACCTCGGGCCGACCAGGCCAATACCAGCGTTGGCAGCCATAAGAACAACACCAGACCTTGCTGATAAACCTTGTTGCTGGGTGCCAGGGCAATCGCCGCCAGGAACCAGACCAGGCCCAAACCTAACCATGCTTGTGCCCAGTTTTTTTGATACAACATCCTTTCCCCCGATGAATCAGAAACACCATCCATGGTGCTACAGCATTATTTTCGGCATTATTGCCGGTCATTTTGCTCGCCAGACGACAAGGCTCTATTCATGCAATGCTCCCGGCTCACCCAGGTCGACTTCGATCAGCTGACACTCGGCGCACAGGTGCTTGAGGCAGACAGCCATGGCGCCAAAGTCTACCTGCTCACAGATGGAAATTTCCTCAAGGTTTTTCGTAGGAAGCGGCTGATTTCATCTGCACTGCTACGTCCCTACTCGCAGCGTTTCGTCGATAACGCCGCGCGCCTGACGCAACTGGGCATCCCTACCCTCGAAGTGATCAGCCAGCACAAGCTCGACCTGCCGGGCCGCACTGCGGTGCTGTATCGCCCGCTACCTGGGCGGACGCTGCTGCAGATGTCGCGCGATGACGGCTTCAGCTGGGACACTTACCTGCCACGCCTGATCGAACTGATCCGCCAGTTGCACCGCAGCGGCGTTTATTTCCGCTCGCTGCACTTGGGCAACGTGGTGGTCACCCCCGACCAGCGTCTGGGCTTGATCGACGTGGCCGACATGCGCTTTCTGCGCCCGCCACTGTCAGCCCGCATGATTCGACGCAATGTGCAGCACATGGTGCGCTATATCGAGCGGGAGAACCTGGGCGACCGGTTCCCCCTTGCCGCCTTCGAGGCAGCCTTGCTGACACGCTGAGCGTCAACTGCGCAACAGGCTCTGCGAGCCGCTGCAGAACGCCTGCCAGGCCTGCTCCGGTGCCAGTGCCTGGCGCTGCTTCGCGGCGATCGTCGATGCACTGAGCACCGCACAGCGCTCGATCGCCTCAGCCCAGGCGCTTTCGTCGGCAACCGGCAGGTAGCCACCCGTGTCGCGCAACTGCTCGCGGAACACCTCCAGGTCGCTGCACACCACCGGTACGTCGGCCATCACCGCCTCTTGCACCACAAGCCCCAGGCCTTCGGAACGCGAAGGTACCAATAGCCAGTCGAATGCCCGATACAGCTGCTGCAGGTCTTCGCGGTGACCGCGCAGATGAACGCGCTCGGCCAGGCCCAACGCGTCGATACGCTGCTGCAGCACGGCATGCTGCGGCCCCTCGCCAATGATCGCCAGCTGCAAGCAGGGTTGCCGTGCACTGGCTCTGGCGAATGCCTCGATCAGCATTTCGAAGCCTTTGCTCTCTACCAGTCGCCCTACCGCACCCAGCATCACCTCGGCGCCCTGAGGCAACTTCAGCGCCTGCCTGGCCTGGTCCCGGCTCAGCAAAGGCTCGACGAATGCAAGCGGATCGAGCGCCATGCGCAGCGTCTGCACCGGCCTGCCCAGGTCACGCTCCAGCGACTCGGCCAACGTCTGTGATACCGCCGCGATACTCAGACGCTCGGACGGAAACATCTGCAACAAGCGGATATCGCTGGCATGCAGACGCGTCTTGCCATGGAACAGTACCTTTGCACGCACGTGCGCGATGCGCTGCAACAACGGCAGCACCAACCGGGCGACACCAATACCGTCGAGCAGCACCACTTCTGCCCCGGCCTCGGCCAAAGCCTTGCGCAAGCGCAGGCGCAGCCACGGACGCAGCAAGCGCCACAAGTGCCGCCCTTTGAGCGCACGTGAGGGCATATGCCATTCCCGGGTCGAGCCGAGCCCACAGCAGAGCCCGCTCCCCAGCAGCAGCCAGTTACTGATCCGGGCATCGGCACCCGCGTTCGACAAAACCTGCCGGTGCACTTTGTGGATGGACATGTAAGGCGTTCCACCCGCCCACATCATATTGACGATGTTCATGGGCCCTCTCCCGCTCAAGTCAGGTGGGACAGCGACTTCATTGAACAAAAATGGTGATTCCCATGCCGATCAAGGCACCCGCAACCAGCGTCAATGCCAGCTTCATCCGATCACGTTGACGACGCTTGGCCTTACGCTCCACTTCAATGGGCAAGGTCACGTGATTGCCGAATCCAGTGTGCAATACTGCGTCACCCTCCAAGGTGACCGCTGTCAGATTTAACTCAGCGTAGCGACGGGAAAGCGCCTTTTCTCCAGCATAGGCGGCAAATGGCGCACAGCGCTGGTAATCGCTCAATCGGCGCAGCCCAGGGTTGAGCGAGAACGCCTGCCACTCGGCCTTGTCGGACAGCAGCGGATAACACGGCACCCCGGCGATCACCTGGCGATCGCCCAAATGAATGTACGGGCTGTGGATGGCCAGGTCGTGGGCATGGCTGCGCAACCAGACCTGCAAGAGGTTGGGGCTGACATCCAGGATGGCCTGCGAGTCTTCGACAAAGCCTTGGCGATAGAATTGCCAGTCGTCTTCGCAGTGAAAAATGTACGGCGTCTTGACCTGGCTGTAGGCCAGGTCGATAGACGGCAACTGGCCAAGTTTGGGCCGGTTCACGAACACCTTGCAGTGCGGCTTCCAGTGCGCCGGCACAGCGGCATGCACAGCATCGTCGCCAGAGTCTTCGGTGATGAATACCTCGCGAATGGGCGCGGTGTTGTAGCGATCGAAACTCTCAAGGGTGTCTTTGAGCAGATCGAACCGCCCACAACTGGTCACGACAAGCGTGACGTCACTCTCATTTGAAAAGCGCACCGGATTCCCTCCGCATTACGACTATCGGCCTTCAACAACCCGCTCCTGGGCGTGAAAGCTCTTATTTAGATGCCCAGCTTCAGACGCAGCCGCTGCCATGCAGACAATGGCGGATGGGGCCTGAGCGCCGGGCGCATGTGGTCGACGATGCTACGTCCAACTGCGCCGAAACTAAAACGGGAAACCGCCAGATGGCGGCCATTTTCTGCAATCTGCCGTGCTAGCTCGGGGTTGGCGCGCAAGCGACGGAGTTTTTCCTGAAGGGTCGGGATGTTGTCATAGAACACCACGTTGTGCATGTCTTGCAGGCCCAGCGCACGGTTCTCTTCCTCGCCCTGGTCGTATGCCAGCAACACACAGCCACAGGCCATGGCTTCGAAGTTCTTGATCATGTATTCGCCCATGCCGACATCGGCACTGACGAAGAAACGAATACGGTTGAGCGTGTTGCAGTAGTCCTCGCCCGACTTGGTACGGGTTACCAGCAGGTTCTCGACCTGCCCCAACTCGTCCAGCAGTGCCTTGCGGCCGCTGTAGGCCACGCTGTTGACGCTGCCGACAAAGGCCAGTTCGATATCACGCTCACGCCCTTGGTCGGCCAGCAACTGCTCGTCATAGCCCTTGGGCACGAACACCGCATCGAAACCTTCCTGGCGCAAGCGCTCGCTGACCATGTAGCCGGAGCTGATCACCCGTGCCCATGGCAACTGACGGTAATGAGCGCTGAACTTGCCGGTGTACTTGCACGGGATGTAGTTCTGGTAGGCGTCGTGCTCGAGAATCACCAGGTTCGGCACAGTGCGGATGAAGGCCACCTGGCGGATCTCCTGCTTGAAACGCAGGAAGAACACGATCCGGTCATAGCGCTCGACCTGCACCTCACGCTTGAAGTAACGGCGCAGGTTGCGCTGATCCTGGCTGGTCAGCCAGCGCAGGTCGCACTCGCAGTTGGCCGCGACGCCATCGTACAGGCGGTCAAGAATCGCCCGCTGTTCCTTCTGCACCAGAAATAGGACTTTCATTGCTTTCCTTGGGCGCTCTGCGCCTTCGCGGTCAACCATGGGGCGTGCTTACAGCTCACGCCGCCAGAACAGTTCGTGCCGGCGCACGGCCTTGCGGAAGAATTCGTTCTCCCCAAAAGGCGATGGCTGTCGCCCGGCAAGCCAGCGTTGCAGCAGACGGCGCAGGCGGCGCTTGAACGGTGCCGGCGGCTGCAGGTCGTGCATCATGCCCAGGGCCATGGCCTTGTCGCGCTGGGTCGCGCAGTCCAGCACCAGGCTGCAGGGTGCCCAGGCCTGGGCAGCGCTCAATTGCGGCGGCAAAGCCACGCCATCGCCACTGTCGCCCATCGGCCAGCGGTCGTTATCGTGCAGGTGGTTGGCGTAGCACAGCAAGGTTTGTGGCTGCCAGGCCATACCTTGCAAGGCTTCCAGCACCGCCGCCTGAGCGCAGATATGGTCCGGATGGGGGTCTAGCTGCGGGTGGGGCATCACCAGCACCTCTGGCTTGGCCCGTTCCAGCAAGGCTCGCAGGTCGGCCAGCAGGTTGTGCCAGGTGGGTGCGCCATCACGGTCGCCCGGTAACGGGAACGGGTTGAACTGGCGGAACACGCGGATATCGGCCAGGTCGGCTTCACGTGAGGCCGCTGGCTGGTCGGGGGCTGCCTGCATGGCAGGCAGCTGCAGGCAAAAGTAGCCCAGCTGTATGCAATGCGACTCCGGCACCCCGGCCCAACGCGGCACGGCGATGCTGTCCCAGGCACGCAGGCGCCCCTTCAGGCGCGCGGCCTCAGCCTTTGCCAGGCCCATCTGCTGGTAGTGCTCGGCCTCTATCTCACCAGCGGTCAGGGTCACCACCCAGCTTTCGTCGGCCTGGCTGTACAAACCATACGCCGCCAACTCGGCGTCGTCGGCATGTGGTGCGATCACCATCACTCGGCGCCGCTGCAGCTCGACCGAGGGGGTTATCCACAGGCGCAGCTGACCCTGCAGCCGGCAATGCCGGCCGCGCAGTCGCAACGTACCGGCCTGCAGTGGCGCAGCAAGGCCGGTCAGGTTAAGGAAGCGCACCCCGTCGACGCCACGCTCGAACGTTTGCCGATCGGCCTGTTCGCCAGCCAGCAGCTCGACCCGAGGGTCGAGGAAGCGCCCCAACCAGCTGCTCTTTAGCCGCAGCTCAAGCACCAGGGTTTCGTCGCCCTGCAACGTGCAATCAGCCTTGAGCCAGCCATCGTGCAGGCTGGCAGAAACCTGCTGCACCTGATCGCCGAAGTCGTAGGCATAGTCCTCACCCGGTGCATAGAACAGGTGGTCGGCAAACCAGGCCTCATGGGCAGCCCAGAGCAGCGGCAACAACAGCAGTGGCAACCACCACCAGCTGAATACACCGAGGGCGACCAGCGCAACCAGGCCCGCCAGCAGCCCCAGGCGTTTGTTGCGCCGGTGGCGCTTGAGCAACTGCTGCTTGCGGCTCACGCTTGATACACCGGCACAGGGTTGCACCAGCGGTCCTTGTACTCACGGTCAGCACGGCCGAACGAGAACCGCAGCGGCTTGTTGCGCGCCCGGGCATCTTCCCAGGCGGCCTGGGTATTGAGGAAGCTCAGCACGCTGCCTGGGCTGAAGGCCTTGGTTTCAGGGTCGACGCCGCCATTGATGTACTCGACGCTAATCCATTCCGGCGCTTCGACTCGGTACACCAGCTGAATGGCAATCGGTTTACCGTCCAGCAGCAGCACCGAGCCGATCAGCAGCTCGCGCAAGCGGCCCAGCACATCGGCCATACGCTCGGCACCGGTGGCAGGGAACCCCCAGCGGCGCAGGAACAGGTCGCAGTACATGCTGGCGATTTCCTGAGCACTGAAGTCGCTGATCGGGCGTACCACACCACCCGCCTCTTCCAGCAGGCGAAGTTCACGGCGCTGGTTGTAGCGGAACTTCTTCGACAGGTCTTCAGGCGCCCGGGCCATGGCCAACTGCTCCTTCTGCGCCTTTAGGCCGCTGAAGCGGCCCTGGTTCAGTTCGGACAGGTAACGCATTGTATGGCGCAACGGTGCAGCGGCATCAGACGCCGCCGGCAGAATGATCTCGGCATTACCGAGGTCGAACAGGGCCTTCTTGCCAGCACGCTTCAGCACGTCCTTGGACAGTGCCAGGTGACGCCCCCAGGCCGGGATGGCGGCTTTCAGCTCGCCAGCCTGGTGCCAGCCCAGGTAACGCACCGGGATCTGTGCCAGGTCCGCCAGTTGCTCGACCACCAGCGGATGGGTGGCAACACTGCCGCCAAAGCGCGCCCACGCCTGGGCGTAAGCCTTGGCATCGATAGCTTGCCAACCGCGTTCGCGGAAGGCCTGGATACGATTGAGCATCAGGCCTGCCCCACCAACGCGCGCACCTGCGGGAGTTGCCAGAAGGCCTCGCGCACCGCTTGGTCAGAGAAACGCTCATGCAGGCGCTGCAGCATGTGCCTGGCACAGGCCTGGCGCTGCTCAGCGTCCAGTACAGCCATGTGCTTCAGGCCCTGAGCCAGCTGCGCGGCGTCGCCCAGCGGGAACAGCACGCCAACGCCCTCGACCACTTCGCGGGCACCACCACAGGCCGTGGCCAACACCGGTACACCGGCAACCATCGCTTCGAGCAGGACCATGCCGAACGGCTCGTGATCGGAACTCAACGCGAACACGTCGAAAGCCTGGAAATAACGGCGCGCATCCGGTACCTGGCCAAGAAAGTCGACTTGCCCGGCAATACCAAGTTCGGCGGCCAACGCCTTGAGCTTGGCCTCCAGGCGCCCCTTGCCGAGGATTGCCAGGCGGGCGCCAGCCGGCAGCCCCGGCAATGCCTGGGCAAAACCGCGCAACAGGGTGGCCTGGTCCTTGTCCGGGTGCAGGCGCCCAACATTGCCGACGATCCACGCCTGAGCATCCAGGCCCAAGGCCTGGCGTGCGTCAGTGCGCGGCACCAGGGCTGCTTGCAGGGCGTCGATGTCGATGCGGTTGTACAGGGTCTGGATGCGTTCGGCCGGCCACTGCGGCAAGCAACGGCGCATATCGTCACGTACCGCGTCCGAAACACCCAGCAGGCTCAGACGCTTGCTGAACAGGTTCGCGAACAGGCGGCGGCCTTTGCGCTGGTAGTCGCCAAAGGCATGGTGCACACCAATCACCGGCAGGCCGGTCCCCAGCAGGGCAACGTAGATCGGCTTGAAGCGATGGGCGATGCAGAAAGCGAAATTGCGCTCGGCCGCAAGGCGCCGCAATGCGCGGATGGCGCCGAGTTTCAGGCCACGCACGGCCTTGGAGCTGAACTCAAGGAACAGCACCTCGTCCGACGCACAGCCAGCCGCCACCTGCGCGTCGGCGGCGCCGGTGAGGAACACCGTAGTCACCCGGTACCCACGCCCCTGAAACAGGCTGGCGTACTGACGGGCGCAGTCCAGGAACGGCCCGTCATAGCCATGGCAGAACTGCAGGATGCGCGGTTCAGAGCGGCTGGTCATACGGGGCCGCGCCGTCCTTCACAACCAGGATGTCTTCCATGATCAGGTACTGCAGGTCCGAGCCGAAGAACATGTTCAGGGCATCGGTCGGCGAGCAGATCATCGGTTCACCACGACGGTTCAGCGAGGTGTTCAGCGACACGCCGTTGCCCGTCAGGTCTTCCAGTGCCTTCATCATGTCGTAGTAGCGCGGGTTGTACTCGCGCTTGAGCACCTGGGCACGCGAAGTGCCGTCCTCGTGCACCACTTCCGGCACGCGGGTTTTCCACTCTTCAGCGACTTCGAAGGTGAAGGTCATGAACGGCGCGGGATGGTCGACCTTGATCATCTGCGGGGCGACAGTGTCGAGCATCGACGGGCAGAAAGGTCTCCAGCGTTCACGGAACTTGATCTGGTGGTTGATGCGGTCAGCCACGCCTTCCACGCTTGGGCAGCCGATGATCGATCGGCCACCCAGGGCACGCGGCCCGAACTCCATGCGGCCCTGGAACCAGGCAACCGGGTTGCCATCGACCATGATCTGGGCGATCTGCTGCGGCATGTTCTCGAGTTTGCGCCACTTTGGCTGGTTCGGGTGACGGGCGCAGGCGGCGATCACGTCTTCGTTGGAGTACGACGGGCCGAGGTAGACGTGCTCCATTTTCTCGACCGGAACGCCACGGGCGTGGGAAACATAGGCAGCGGCGCCAACGGCAGTCCCGGCGTCGCCGGAGGCCGGCTGAACGAACAGCTCTTTCACGTCCGGACGGGCGATGATCTTCTGGTTGAGCTTGACGTTCAGCGCGCAGCCGCCGGCGAAGGCCAGCTTGCCGGTTTCACGCAGGGTGTCGCCCAGGTAATGGTCGATCATCTGCAGCGCCAGTTTCTCGAACAGCGCCTGCATGCTGGCGGCGTAATGGATGTACGGCTCGTCGGCGATGTCGCCTTCGCGCTTGGGGCCCAGCCATTCGATCAGCTTTGGCGAGAAGTAGAAGCCCTTGCCCTTCTCTTTGTAACGGCGCAGGCCGATAACGTTGGCGTACTCGGTATTGATGACCAACTCGCCGTTTTCGAAGCTGGCCAGACGCGAGAAATCATACTTGCTGGCGTCGCCATACGGCGCCATGCCCATGACCTTGAACTCGCCATCGAGCATTTCGAAGCCCAGGAACTCGGTGATGGCACCGTAAAGGCCACCCAGCGAGTCCGGGTCGAAGAATTCCTTGATCTTGTGGATCTTGCCGTTTTCGCCGTAGCCAAAGAAGGTGGTGGCGTACTCGCCCTTGCCGTCGATGCCGAGGATTGCGGTTTTTTCCTTGAAACCCGAGCAATGATAAGCACTGGAAGCGTGGGCCAGGTGGTGCTCGACCGGCTCGATCTTGACCTTTTTCGGGTCGAAGCCCAGTTGCTCCAGGCACCAGACGATCTTCTTGCGATAGCGCTTGTAACGACGGTTGCCCATCAGGATGGCATCGAGTGCACGATCCGGGGCGTACCAATAGCGCTTGGCATAGTGCCACCGCGCCTTGCCGAACAGGCTGATCGGGGCGAACGGGATGGCTACCACGTCGACGTCGGACGGCTTGATGCCTGCCTGTTCCAGGCAGAACTTCGCCGACTCGTAGGGCATGCGGTTCTTCGCATGCTTGTCACGCACGAAGCGCTCTTCTTCGGCGGCGGCAATCAGCTTGCCGTCAATGTACAGGGCCGCGGAAGGGTCATGGCTAAGGGCGCCGGACAGGCCAAGAATCGTCAATGCCAAGGGATTAGCCTCTTCATTCGGTAAAAATGCGCCAGCGGCCTCTTGGGCGGATGGCGGCTAAAGGGCGGGATTATAACGCAAACATTGGAGGCACACCGCCCCCTTGTAGGAGCGGGTTCACCCGCGAAGCAGGCAACGCGGTGGATGGCACCGGCGTAGCCGGTGTTCGCGGGAAAACCCGCGCCTACAGGTTTACTCGGCGATCAGCCAGTCCATGCGGTAACTACCGGCGGTCTGTGCCAGCTCTTTGGCCAGCCATGGCAGCAGCTCCTTGAGTTCATCCTCCAGCCCCCATGGTGGGTTGGCAATGGCCAGGCCCGAACCATTCAGGCCCTGCGGGCTGTCCTGGTGATGCACATACAGCTCGACCCGCAGCAGCTTTGGCGCGCCGGTGCTGGTCAGGTCCTGGTAGTAGCGGGTCAGCGAGCGCTGGTCCTTGATCGGGTACCAGATGGCCGCAACGGTCTGGCGCATGCGGCCGATCGCCTCTTTCATGGCCGTGGTGCAGCGCTTGAGCTCATCGGCCTGCTCGAACGGCGGGTCGATCAGCATGATCGCGCGCTTTTCCTGCACCGGCAGCAAGGCCCGCGGCACATGCCAGCCTTCACCCAGGTGCACGGTCACGCGCGGGTCTTTTTTCATGTTTTCTTTAAGGAGCGGCCCGTCTTCGGGGTGCTTCTCGTTGAGCAGGGCGCGATCCTGCTGGCGCATCAGGCGACGGGCCAATTCGGGCGACCCCGGGTAGTAGCGCAGTTCGCCATCGGCATTCAGGCGCTTGATGATGCGCAGGTAGTCGCCGGCCATGGCCGGTAGGTCATCGCGATTCCACAGGCGGGCTACGCCTTCCAGGTACTCGCCGGTACGGCTTGCCTGGTCGCCCTGCAGGTCGTACAGGCCGAGCCCTGCGTGGGTATCGATATAGGCGAACGGCTGCTCCTTGCGCGACATCAGGGCGATGAGGCGGGTCAGCACGATGTGTTTGAGGACGTCGGCGTGGTTGCCGGCGTGGAAGGCGTGACGATAGTTCATGGCAACTCCTGCGAAGGCGGCAAGTTTACCTTGCCTTGCAGGCGGAGTCAGGCCTGGCTGCTGATTGGCGGCACCCGCAAAGCAGGCGCCGCCAATTCAACGGGTGTTACTTGTCGGCGTGATACGCCGCATCAGCCGCTTCGAAGCGCTTGACCATCGCCTGCGAAGGGCTGCCCAGCTTGCTCACCAGAACAATGGCGATGCTGGCGAACAGGAAGCCCGGGATGATTTCGTACAACCCGAGGGTGTCGAAGTTCTTCCACAGGATCACCGTCAGCGCACCCACCACGATACCGGCCAGCGCACCGTTACGGGTCATGCCTTTCCACAGCACCGAAATCAGCACCACCGGGCCGAAGGCGGCACCGAAGCCAGCCCAGGCATAGGCCACCAGGCCCAGCACGCGGTTTTCCGGGTTGGCGGCCATGGCGATGGCGATCAGGGCCACGGCCAGCACCATCAGACGGCCGACCCACACCAGTTCGACCTGCGAAGCATTCTTGCGCAGGAAGGCTTTGTAGAAGTCTTCGGTCAGGGCGCTGGAGCACACCAGCAGCTGGCAGCTCAGGGTACTCATGACTGCGGCCAGGATGGCCGACAGCAGGACACCCGCAATCCATGGGTTGAACAGGATCTTGGCCAGCTCGATGAACACACGTTCGTGGTTCTCGCTAACCGGGCCTGCCAGTTCAGGATGGGCCGAGAAGTAGGCAATGCCGAAGAAGCCAACGGCACAGGTACCCGCTAAGCACAGGATCATCCAGGTCATGGAAATGCGGCGCGCCTTGGCGATCGACTTCACCGAATCAGCGGCCATGAAGCGCGCCAGGATATGCGGCTGGCCGAAGTAACCCAGGCCCCAGCCCATCAGCGAGATGATGCCGATGAAGGTGGCACCCTTGAGCATGTCGAAGTTCGCCGGGTTCACCGCCTCGATAGCGGCGAAGGTCTGGTCGAAGCCACCGGTGGAGATCAGCACGATTACCGGGGTCAGGATCAGCGCGAAGATCATCAACGACGCCTGTACGGTATCGGTCCAGCTCACCGCCAGGAAGCCACCCACGAAGGTATAGGCGATGGTCGCCGCTGCACCAGCCCACAAAGCGGTTTCGTACGACATGCCGAAGGTGCTCTCGAACAGACGGGCACCGGCCACGATGCCGGAGGCACAGTAGATGGTGAAGAACACCAGGATGACGATGGCGGAAATGATACGCAGCAGCCCGCTATTGTCTTCGAAACGGCTGGAGAAGTAGTCCGGCAGGGTCAGCGCGTCACCGTTGTGCTCGGTCTGCACGCGCAGCCGGCCGGCCACGAACAGCCAGTTCAGGTAGGCACCCACTGTCAGGCCGATGGCGATCCAGGCCTCGGACAGGCCCGCGAAGTAGATGGCACCAGGCAGGCCCATCAGCAGCCAGCCACTCATGTCGGAGGCACCGGCAGACAGCGCGGTAACCACGCTACCGAGGCTGCGACCGCCCAGAATGTAATCGGAAAGGTTGTTGGTAGCGCGATAGGCGGCGAAGCCGATCAGCACCATTGCTGCGATGTAGATCACGAAGGTGATCGTTAGTGGATTGCCCATGCGTGTGCCCTGGCGTTTGTTTTTATCATGCGCAACCACAGCGATGGCGGTTGCACCCAGGCGGCGAATGCTATGCAACAACGCAAAGAAGGTGCAACCATTTTTCTTTTGCAAGTTGCACCTGCCCGTGCATTTTCCGACAAAGCCCGTTTCTTGCTCCTTCCGGGAGCAAAAAACCGCTTTTTCAGAATAAATCGCACCGAAAACGCCCCTTTTCAGGGTATGGGAATAGCTGTCGGACGAGTTGCACCTTCCACACGAAAAATTAGGGTTGCACCTGGTTGCACCCGAATTGTCCTACAGATACTCTTGACGCCAGCTTAGGCCACAACCGTGGCAATAACGAGGATAAGAAATGGCGACTACCACCCTTGGGGTCAAACTCGACGACCCGACCCGTGAGCGACTCAAAGCAGCTGCGCAGTCCATTGACCGCACGCCGCACTGGTTGATCAAGCAAGCGATCTTCAACTATCTGGAGAAGCTCGAGGGTGGCGCCACGCTGACCGAACTCAACGGTCATGTCAGCAACCTGGCCGACGATGCCGGTGAAGTCCAGGCCGACCACAGCCACCAGTGCTTCCTCGAATTTGCCGAAAGCATCTTGCCGCAGTCGGTACTGCGCTCGGCGATCACCGCTGCCTACCGCCGACCGGAGCAGGAAGTGGTGCCGATGCTGCTGGAGCAGGCGCGCCTGAGCGCGCCACTGGCCGAAGCCACCAACAAGCTGGCCGCGGGCATTGCCGAAAAGCTGCGCAATCAGAAAAGCGCCGGCGGCCGTGCCGGTATCGTCCAGGGCCTGCTGCAAGAATTCTCGCTGTCGTCTCAGGAAGGCGTGGCGCTGATGTGCCTGGCCGAAGCCCTGCTGCGTATCCCCGACAAAGGTACCCGTGATGCGCTGATCCGCGACAAGATCAGTACCGGCAACTGGCAGCCGCACCTGGGCAACAGCCCGTCACTGTTCGTCAACGCCGCCACCTGGGGGCTGCTGCTGACCGGCAAGCTGGTCAGCACCCATAACGAAACCGGCCTCACCTCCTCGCTCACCCGCATCATCGGCAAGAGCGGCGAACCGATGATCCGCAAGGGCGTCGACATGGCCATGCGCCTGATGGGTGAGCAGTTCGTCACCGGCGAGACCATTGCCGAAGCCCTGGCCAACGCCAGCCGTTTCGAGGCCAAAGGCTTCCGTTACTCCTACGACATGCTCGGCGAAGCCGCACTGACCGAGCACGACGCGCAGAAGTACCTGGCGTCCTACGAGCAAGCCATCCACTCGATCGGCAAGGCCTCGCATGGCCGTGGCATCTATGAAGGCCCAGGTATCTCGATCAAGCTGTCGGCACTGCACCCGCGCTACAGCCGCGCCCAGTACGAGCGCGTGATGGAGGAGCTGTACCCGCGCCTGCTGTCGCTGACCCTGCTGGCCAAGCAGTACGACATCGGCCTTAACATCGACGCCGAAGAAGCCGACCGCCTGGAGCTTTCGCTGGACCTGCTCGAACGCCTGTGCTTCGAGCCATCCCTGGCTGGCTGGAACGGCATCGGCTTCGTTATCCAGGCCTACCAGAAGCGCTGCCCGTACGTGATCGACTACGTCATCGATCTGGCCAAGCGCAGCCGCCACCGCCTGATGATCCGCCTGGTAAAAGGCGCCTACTGGGACAGCGAGATCAAGCGTGCCCAGGTCGAAGGCCTGGAAGGCTACCCGGTCTATACCCGCAAGGTGTACACCGACGTGTCCTACGTCGCCTGCGCCCGCAAGCTGCTGGCCGTGCCAGAAGCCATCTACCCGCAGTTCGCCACCCACAACGCCCACACCCTGTCGGCCATCTACCACATTGCCGGGCAGAACTATTACCCGGGCCAGTACGAGTTCCAGTGCCTGCACGGCATGGGCGAGCCGCTGTACGAGCAAGTGGTCGGCAAGATTGCCGATGGCAAGCTGAACCGCCCGTGCCGCGTGTATGCACCGGTCGGCACCCATGAAACGCTGCTGGCCTACCTGGTGCGCCGCCTGCTGGAAAACGGCGCGAACACCTCGTTCGTCAACCGCATTGCCGACCACTCGATTTCCATCCAGGAACTGGTCGCCGACCCGGTGGCCAGCATCGAGCGCATGGGTACCCAGGAAGGCAGTATCGGCCTGCCGCACCCACGCATTCCCCTGCCGCGCGACCTGTATGGCACCGAACGGGCCAACTCGGCCGGTATCGACATGGCCAACGAACACCGCCTGGCATCGCTGTCCTGCGCCATGCTGGCCACCGCTCACAATGACTGGAAGGCTGCCCCGCTACTGGCCTGCGCCGCCAGCGAGAGCGCAGCCGCACCGGTGCTGAACCCGGCTGACCACCGCGACGTCGTCGGCCATGTGCAGGAGGCCACCGTTGCCGACGTGGACAACGCCATCCAGTGCGCACTGAACGCCGCACCGATCTGGCAGGCCACCCCGCCAGCCGAGCGTGCTGCCATTCTGGAGCGCACCGCCGACCTGATGGAGGCCGAGATCCAGCCGCTGATGGGCCTGCTCATCCGCGAGGCCGGCAAGACCTTCGCCAACGCCATTGCCGAAGTGCGTGAAGCCGTGGACTTCCTGCGCTACTACGCGGTGCAAGCACGTAACGACTTCAGCAACGACGCCCACCGCCCACTGGGCCCTGTGGTGTGCATCAGCCCATGGAACTTCCCGCTGGCGATCTTCACCGGCCAGGTGGCCGCAGCCCTGGCTGCCGGCAACCCGGTACTGGCCAAGCCTGCCGAGCAAACCCCACTGATCGCCGCCCAGGCCGTGCGCCTGCTGCTGGAAGCTGGCATCCCAGAAGGCGTGCTGCAGCTGCTGCCTGGCCGCGGTGAAACCGTCGGAGCCGGCCTGGTCGGGGACGAACGCGTCAAAGGTGTGATGTTCACCGGCTCCACTGAAGTGGCCCGCCTGCTGCAGCGCAACGTCGCTGGCCGTCTGGACAACCAGGGCCGCCCGATCCCGCTGATCGCCGAAACCGGCGGCCAGAACGCGATGATCGTCGACTCCTCGGCACTGACCGAACAGGTCGTGATCGACGTGGTGTCCTCGGCCTTCGACAGTGCCGGCCAGCGTTGCTCGGCCCTGCGCGTACTGTGCTTGCAGGAAGACTCCGCCGACCGCGTAATCGAGATGCTCAAGGGCGCCATGGCTGAAAGCCGCCTGGGCTGCCCGGACCGCCTGGCCGTGGACATCGGCCCGGTGATCGATGCCGAAGCCAAGGCTGGCATCGAGAAGCACATCCAGGGCATGCGCGAGAAAGGCCGCCCGGTCTACCAAGTCGCTATTGCAGATGCTGCCGAGATCAAGCGTGGCACTTTCGTCATGCCAACCCTGATCGAGCTGGACAGCTTCGACGAGCTGAAGCGCGAAATCTTCGGCCCCGTGCTGCACGTGGTGCGCTACAACCGCCGCAATCTGGACCAGCTGATCGAGCAGATCAACAACTCCGGCTACGGCCTGACCCTCGGCGTGCACACCCGTATCGACGAGACCATCGCCAAGGTGGTGGAAACCGCCAACGCCGGCAACATGTACGTCAACCGCAACATTGTGGGTGCAGTGGTGGGCGTGCAGCCGTTCGGTGGTGAAGGCCTGTCGGGCACCGGCCCGAAAGCCGGCGGCCCGCTGTACCTCTACCGCCTGCTGTCGACCCGCCCGGCCGACGCCATCGGCCGCCACTTCCAGCAGCAGGACGGCGAAGGCAAGCCGGACCGCACCCTGCACGAACAGCTGGTCAAGCCGCTGCACGGCCTGAAGGCCTGGGCCGAGAGCAACCAGCTGGCCGACCTGGCCGCGCTGTGCAGCCAGTTCGCCAGCCAGTCGCAGAGCGGCATCGCCCGCCTGCTGCCTGGCCCGACCGGCGAGCGCAACAGCTACACCATCCTGCCGCGTGAGCACGTACTGTGCCTGGCCGACAACGAAACCGACCTGCTGGCGCAGTTCGCCGCAGTCCTGGCCGTTGGCAGCTCGGCGGTGTGGGTTGACGGTGAACCGGGCAAGGCCCTGCGCGCCCGCCTGCCGCGTGAGCTGCAGGCCAAGGTGAAGCTGGTCGCGGACTGGAACAAGGATGAAGTGGCGTTCGATGCCGTGATCCACCATGGCGACTCGGACCAGTTGCGCGGCGTATGCCAGCAGGTGGCCAAGCGTGCCGGGGCGATCGTTGGGGTGCACGGGCTGTCCAGCGGTGATCACCAGATTGCGCTGGAGCGCCTGGTCATCGAGCGCGCGGTGAGCGTGAACACTGCGGCGGCAGGCGGTAACGCCAGCCTGATGACCATTGGCTAATGGCTGAGGGTGGTTGAAGAAGAAGGAGAGCCTCGGCTCTCCTTTTTTATGCGTGCATGTCCTGAAGCAGGGGCTGGTCTAACAGGTGCTCACCAGAACGTGGTCATGCCAACGGTGACTTGGTGTCTTCTGTTGTTACCGTTTATCCCCTGGAGATTCTCGGCTGCCTGGGCCGGTCCTTTCGCGGGTAAACCCGCCCCTATACACATGCACAGGCCGTCGTGTAGGAGCGGGTTCACCCGCGAAGAGGCCGGACCTGCCGGCCAGTTTCTACCCGTCGTTCACCGTTGCCGCCACCACCGTATTCGCGGGTAAACCCGCTCCTACTCCGGATCAGTGCCGGACACACATCGGGGGTTGGACACAGGCCGCTGTAGGGTTTACCCGCGAAAGGCCCCGTCCAGACAGACCTATCAAAAAAGCCTTGCAGCAGGCTTCTACCCAGCATCGTATTGTCTTCAAGGCAAGTGGAAACGCGGGGTGGATCGGGGACTATCCGGAGCTCCCCTCAGACAGAGCTCCGGCCAAAAATTGCTCAAACCATTGGTGAAAGCGCAATCAAAGCAAACAGCTGTGCTGCCATAAGCGCAATACCCAGCAGCATCCAAAGCCAATTGGCCAGCGTGAACCGGCTGTTGGCCTTCCCTTCTTTGTCACCCGCACTGAAATTGATGCCCTTCTGCATGAACACCAGAATGATCAGCCAAGCTGCCTGAATGGCTAAGCCTGCAAAATAGGCCGGCCACAGTTGGCCTTCCAACACGACGCTGGCAGCCACCCAGACAACGCAAAAACCGTAATAGCCCAGCGTGAGCCCCAGGATCGACCACGGATAGGTTTTACCTGAGTCGCGAATATGGTCATTTACCCTTCTCAATAATGGATAGATGAAGAACACTGCAAAAGCGCTTCGCCAGAACGGACTTACGCGCTCTCCCGTTTTCTCTCTATGCAGACTCCAACTTTGATAGAAGCAATAAACCCAGTAGAAGCCCAAGGTAAAGAAAGTCATTACACCAAATTTCATGGGTGAGACTACGAAGAAGGGAACCTGGTTGCCGTTGGCCTCAGCCAAGTCACCGTGGTGGGCATCACTCATCTGAAACGTTTCCTTGTGAACACCAAAACGCACATTCAAGGCCAACTGATATTCGATCCGCAGCAGTCCATTTCCGATCGGGATTGCGGGAAACGTCTCTATATTCTCCCGAGCAGGCATTACACGACCTGACCTTGCGTTGGTTTCACCAATAACCGGCAGGCTCCCGGCGTTCTCAACCCATATCACGCAAACCTATTAACCTGTCCCCAGTCTCACCACGCTCCTAAACTCGCAGCATCCCGCCTCAGGACCGCCACCATGCCCGAGACCTTGCTCAGCCCCCGCAACCTCGCCTTCGAGCTCTACGAAGTCCTCGACGCCGAAGCCCTGACCCAACGCCCGCGCTTCGCCGAGCACAGCCGTGAAACCTTCGATGCGGCACTGACCACCGCCCGCACCATCGCCGAAAAGTATTTCGCCCCGCACAACCGCAAGGCCGACGAAAACGAGCCACGCTACGTGGACGGCCGCGCCGAGCTGATTCCCGAGGTGAAGCCCGCCGTCGATGCCTTCCTCGAAGCCGGCTTCCTCAACGCCAACCGGGACTTCGAGGTCGGCGGCATGCAGCTGCCCAGCCTGGTCTCGCAAGCCTGCTTCGCCCACTTCCAGGCCGCCAACGCCGGCACCACGGCCTACCCGTTCCTGACCATGGGCGCGGCCAACCTGATCGAGAGCTTCGGCTCCGATGAACAGAAGCGCCTGTTCCTGCAACCGATGATCGAGGGCCGCTACTTCGGCACCATGGCGCTGACCGAACCCCACGCCGGCTCGTCGCTGGCCGACATCCGCACCCGCGCCGAACCAGCAGGCGACGGCAGCTACCGGCTCAAAGGCAACAAGATCTTCATTTCCGGCGGCGACCACGAACTGTCGGAAAACATCGTGCACATGGTGCTGGCCAAGCTTCCGGACGCCCCGCCCGGGGTCAAGGGCATTTCGCTGTTCATCGTGCCCAAGTACCACGTAAACCCGGACGGCAGCCGTGGCCCGCGCAACGATGTGCTGCTGGCCGGGCTGTTCCACAAGATGGGCTGGCGCGGCACCACCTCGACCGCGCTGAACTTCGGCGACAATGGCCAGTGCGTCGGCTATCTGGTCGGCCAGCCGCACCAAGGCCTGGCCTGCATGTTCCAGATGATGAACGAGGCGCGGATAGGCGTAGGCATGGGCGCGGTGATGCTGGGTTACGCCGGCTACCTTTACTCCCTGGAATACGCTCGCCAGCGGCCGCAGGGCCGGCGGCCAGACAACAAGGACCCACACAGCCCGGCGGTGCCGATCATCGAGCACACGGATGTGAAGCGCATGCTTCTGGCGCAGAAGGCCTACGTAGAAGGCGCCTTTGACCTGGGCCTGTACGCCGCGCGCCTGTTCGACGACACCCATACGGCCGCTGACGAAAACACCCGCAAGCTGGCGCAGGACCTGCTCGACCTGCTGACCCCGATCGTCAAATCCTGGCCCTCGGCGTTCTGCCTCAAGGCCAACGAATTGGCGATCCAGATTCTTGGCGGCCACGGCTACACCCGCGAATACCCGGTGGAGCAGTACTACCGTGACAACCGTTTGAACCCGATCCACGAAGGTACCGAGGGTATCCAGTCGCTCGATCTGCTCGGTCGCAAGCTGGCACAGCACAATGGTGCCGGCCTCAAGCAGCTGATCCGCCTGATCGCCACCACCTGCGAACGTGCCAGCCATCACCCGAACCTTGACCCACTGCGTCAGCCGCTGGAGCAACTGGCCAACCGCCTGCAGGGGGTCACCCTGGTCCTGCTCGGTGACCTCGCCCACGGCAAAGTCGCTGGTGCCTTGGCCAACTCTGCCTTGTACCTCAAGGCCTTCGGCCACTGCGTGATCGGCTGGCGCTGGTTGGAGCAAGCGGTTCACGCCGAACTTGGTCTGCTCAAGGGAACCGCTGCTGATCGCGACTTCTACCTCGGCAAGCTGCAAGCTGCGCGTTATTTCCTGACCTGGGAAGTACCGGGCTGCCATAATGAGCTGGCATTGCTCGAGGCACACGACGATACCTGCCTCGGCATGCAAGACGGGTGGTTCTAGGGGGAGCCACCGTGTACACGGAGGCATCCGCATGTTCGATTCCAGTGCCCTGCTGCGCCAGCGCTTTGCTGCGCTGCGCAGTACGGCCGAGTTGTTTTCCCTGCGCCATGTGAAACAGTCTCACCAGGCGCTTTCGGTTCGCCGCAACGTCGCCGAACCACCCTTCTTCAGCCAGGATGAGGGCGCCATGCTCACCGTGCGGGTCAATGGCGTGGAGGCCTACGCTGCCACCGCCGACCTGTCCCAGGCTGGCCTGCAGCGCGCGCTTGAGCAAGCCGAGGCGCTGGCGCGGCAGATCGCCCGGCACAGCCTGCTGGACCTGCGCGAACACGCCGTGACCAGTGCACGCCACGACCATGTTTCGCCCAACTTCGACCAACCCGTACCCAGCCTCGCCGACTGCCTTGGCCTGCTCGCCGCCGAATCGGCCAGCGTGCCCAGGGACAGCCGTTTGGTGGACTGGCAGGCCAGCCTGGGGCTGAGCCTGGTCGAGCAAACCTACCTGAACTCGGCCGGCGCCGAACTGCGCCATGCCCAGCGCTTCCTGTTCCCGGGCATGGGGGTGACCGCCAGCGACGGCCAGGACAGCCAAAGCCGCAGCCTGGGCCGCGACAACTTCGGCCAACAGGGTGGTTTCGAGATCATCGAGCGCTGCGGCCTGGTCGGCGCGGCCAGTCGGGTGGCCGACGAAGCACTGCAACTGCTGCTGGCACCGAACACCCCCAGTGGCCCGCGTGACCTGCTATTGATGCCGGACCAGATGATGCTGCAGATTCACGAATCCATCGGCCACCCGCTGGAGATGGACCGCATTCTCGGCGACGAGCGCAACTACGCCGGCACCAGCTTCGTCAAAGCCAGCGACTTCGGCCACCTGCAGTACGGCTCCAGCCTGCTGAACGTGACCTTCGACCCGACCATTGGCGAAGAGCTGGCCAGCTACAGTCATGACGACGACGGCACCCCGGCCAGCAAAGCATTCCTGATACGCGGCGGCCTGCTGCTGCGCCCGCTGGGTGGCGCGCTGTCGCAGTTCCGCTCTGGCCTGGACGGCGTGGCCAACAGCCGTGCCTGCGGCTGGAACCGCGCGCCGATCGACCGCATGGCCAACCTCAACATCGAGCCGGGCGACCAGTCTTTCGAGCAACTGGTCGGAGGCATCGAGCAGGGCATCCTGATGCGTACCAACCGTTCCTGGTCCATCGACGATGCGCGCAACAAGTTCCAGTTCGGCTGCGAATGGGGCCAGTTGATTGAAAATGGCGAGCTCAAGGGCATCGTCAAGAACCCCAACTACCGCGGCATCTCCGCGCAGTTCTGGCGCAACCTGTCGGCGGTTGGCGACCACAGTACCTTCCAGGTGCTGGGCACGCCCAACTGTGGCAAGGGCGAACCCAATCAGGTGGTGCGGGTCGGCCACGCCTCGCCGGCCTGTGTGTTCCGCCAGATCGATGTATTCGGAGGAGACGCCTGATGAAGCACGCTTTCGAAACCCTGGTCGGGGAGGTGCACGCCGCCCTTCAGGCGGGCGAGCAGTTCACCCTCGGTTACAGTGCCGAGCAATCGCAGTTCGTGCGTTTCAACCATGCCAAGGTGCGACAGGCCGGCGAAGTCAGCCAGGCCAGCGCGCAACTGCGGCTGGTGCGCGATGGGCGCCAGGCGGAACAGCAGGTGACCTTGAGTGGCGACGTGCAACTGGATCGCCAGCGCCTGAACGTTGCGCTCGAGCAGCTGCGCCAGACCTTGCCGCTGCTGGCACTCGACCCTTACCTGCGCCTGGACGAAAACGCCTGGCACAGCCATAGCCTGCAGGAACACCCCCTGCCCGCACTGAACGAAGTACTGGCCCTGCTCGAGCGTGAAGCAGGTGACCTGGACCTGGTCGGCATCTACGCCGCCGGCCCGGTCTGCCGCGGCTTCGCCAGCTCGTTCGGCGCCTTCGGCTGGCACCAGGCCAACAGTTTCAACGTCGACTGGAGCCTGTTCCACGATAATGGCCAGGCAGTGAAGGCCAACTATGCCGGCCAGGCCTGGAGTGCCGACGACTTCACCGCACGCCTGCGCCAAGCACGAGAGCAGTTGGGTTTCCTCGGCCGCCCGGCAGTTACCCTCAAGCCCGGCACCTACCGCGCCTACCTTGCACCTGCGGCCATGGACGAAGTCGCCGGCATGTTGTGCTGGGGTGGCTTTTCCGCGCAGGCCCTGGCCACTGGCAACAGCGCTCTGCAGCGCCTGTACAACGGCGATGCACGGCTTAGCCCGCTGGTCAGTTTTACCGAGCAGGTCAGCGGCTCGCTTAGCCCGGCATTTTCCGATGAAGGTGCGCCGCGCCTGGATGTGCCGCTGATCCAGCAAGGCGAGGCCCGGCAGCGGTTGATCAGTGCGCGCAGTGCGGCCGAGTTCGAGCTGCAGGCCAATGGCGCCGACGGCTACGAGTCGCCCTGTGCGCTCAGCCTGGCGCCGGGCAATCTGGCCAGTGCGCAGATCCTTGAGCGTCTAGGCACCGGGCTGTACATCAGCAACCTGTGGTACCTGAACTACTCGGACCTGCCAGCGGCGCGCATGACCGGGCTGACCCGCTTCGCCACTTTCTGGGTAGAAGACGGGCAGATCCAGGGGCCGGTGAGTACCATGCGCTTCGATGACAGCTTGTACAGCTTGCTGGGCAGCCAGCTGGAGGACCTGACCCAGGAGCGCGAGATGATCCTGTCGACCAGTACTTATGGACAGCGCAGTACCGGGTCGAGTCATTTGCCCGGGGCACTGGTCAAAGGCCTGACCCTGACATTGTGACTGGACTTGCCGGCCCTTTCGCGGCTAAAGCCGCGCCTNAGGGCCGGCACTGACAAACGAGGACGTCATGCCCGAACGCACCCCGCTGGACCCCGTCACCGCCCGCTGGATCCCTTGGGTGGTGGCCATCGCCTTCTTCATGCAGTCCCTGGACGGCACCATCCTCAACACGGCGCTGCCGGCCATGGCCCGCTCGTTGGCCGAAGACCCCTTGCGCATGCAGGGTGTGATCATTGCCTACATGCTCACCGTGGCCCTGCTGATCCCCGCCTCAGGCTGGATCGCCGACCGTTTCGGCACCAAGCGCATCTTCTTCAGCGCTATCTTGCTGTTCAGCTTTGGCTCGCTGCTGTGCGCCGCAGCCAACAGCCTTGGCTTCCTGATCTTCGCCCGCGTAGTGCAAGGCCTGGGCGGTGCGCTGATGCTGCCGGTCGGGCGGCTGGTGGTGCTGCGCGCCTACCCACGCAGCGAGCTGGTGCGGATCATGAGTTTCATCACCATCCCCGGCCTGCTCGGGCCATTGCTGGGGCCAACGGTTGGTGGCTGGCTGGTGGAAATCCTCAGCTGGCACTGGATCTTCCTGCTCAACCTGCCTGTCGGCCTGCTTGGCTGCATTGCCGTGTGGAAGTTCATCCCGGACTTGCGCGGCGCCGAGCGCACCACCTTCGACGGCCCTGGTTTCCTGCTGTTCGGCGCAGCGATGGTACTGATCACCATTGCCATGGAAGGCCTGGGCGAGCTGCACCTGCCGCACTTGCGGGTAATGTTGCTGCTGTTCGCCGGCATGGCCTGCCTGGCCGCGTACTGGCTGCGCGCCGGGCGCGACCCGGAGCCGCTGTTCTCGCCAAGCCTGTTCCGCGTGCGCACCTTCGCCATCGGCATCCTCGGCAACCTGTTCGCCCGCCTGGGCAGCGGCGCGCTGCCGTTCCTGGTGCCGTTGCTGCTGCAGGTTGCGCTGGGCTACTCACCCGCCCAGGCAGGCATGAGCATGATCCCGCTGGCGGCGGCGGCCATGCTGGCCAAATCCATTGCCCGACCGCTGATCGAACGGTTCGGCTATCGCATCATCCTCACCGGCAATACCTTGCTGCTGGGCATCCTGCTGGCAAGCCTGGGCCTGGTGGACGAGCAGACCCCCTATTGGCTGCTGTTGGTGCAACTTGGCCTTCTGGGCGCAGTGAACTCCATGCAGTTCACTGCGATGAACACAGTGACGCTCATCGATCTCGACGACGCCAGCGCCAGTAGCGGTAACAGCCTGCTGTCGGTGGTCGCGCAACTGTCGCTGAGCCTGGGTGTGGCCTGCGCCGGCGCACTGTTGGGCGGCTTTACTGCGGCAGGCAGCGCCGAGGGCGTGGAAACCACCCTGGGCGCGTTCCAGCTGACCTTCGTCACCATCGGCGTAATGGCCATGCTGGCAGCGGCGATCTTCCTGCAGCTGGCGCCGACGGACGGAAGGCGTGCCCGTCGTCCGGAACAACACATGGAGTCGTAGGGCGAATGGCCACGAGGCTGGTAGACTATGCGGCATTTTTCGCTTCGCACCGCAGGCCCGCCTCGTGACCACCGAATCCACCGCCTTTGCCACCTTGCCGCTGTCCACTGCCATGCTGGCCAACCTGGAAGCCCTCGGCTATGCCTCGATGACGCCGATCCAGGCCCAGAGCCTGCCTGTCATCCTCAAAGGCCAGGACCTGATCGCCCAGGCCAAGACCGGTAGCGGCAAGACTGCCGCCTTCGGCATCGGCCTGCTCAACCCGATCAACCCGCGCTACTTCGGCTGCCAGGCGTTGGTGCTCTGCCCTACCCGCGAACTCGCCGACCAGGTGGCCAAGGAGCTGCGCCGCCTGGCCCGTGCCGAGGACAACATCAAGATCCTGACCCTGTGCGGCGGCGTTTCGCTGGGCCCACAGATCGCTTCGCTGGAGCACGGTGCGCACATCATCGTCGGCACCCCAGGGCGCATCCAGCAGCATCTGGACAAAGGCACCCTGGTCCTGGACGGGTTGAACACCCTGGTGCTGGACGAAGCCGACCGCATGCTCGACATGGGCTTCTTCGACGCCATCGCCAGCATCATCGGCAAGACCCCGTCGCGCCGCCAGACCCTGCTGTTCTCGGCCACCTACCCGGCCGGCATCAAGCAACTGGCCGCCGACTTCATGCGCAACCCGCAGCAGGTCAAGGTCGAAAGCCTGCACACCGACAACCAGATCGAGCAGCGTTTCATCGAGATTGACCCGCAGCAACGCCTGGAAGCCGTCACCCGCGTGCTCGGCCACTACCGCCCGCAGTCGTGCGTAGCGTTCTGCTTCACCAAGCAGCAATGCGAGGACGTGGTCGCCCACCTGACCGCCAAGGGCATCGTCGCCCAGGCCCTGCACGGCGACCTGGAGCAGCGCGACCGTGACCAGGTGCTGACCATGTTCGCCAACCGCAGCAGCTCGGTGCTGGTGGCTACCGACGTGGCCGCGCGCGGCCTGGACATCGATGGCCTGGACATGGTCATCAACGTGGAGCTGGCGCGTGATGCCGAAATCCACGTGCATCGCGTGGGCCGTACCGGCCGCGCCGGCGAGAAAGGCGTTGCGGTCAGCCTGGTGGCACCGGCCGAAGGCCACCGCGCCCAGGCCATCGAAGCGCTGCAGAAGAGCCCGCTGCGCTGGGACCAGTTGGACAGCCTGAAAAACAAGGGCGGCGAGCCCCTGCTGCCGGTGATGACCACACTGTGCATTGCCGCTGGCCGCAAGGACAAGCTGCGCCCTGGCGACATCCTGGGGGCCTTGACCGGTGATGCCGGCATCCCGGGCAAGCAAGTGGGCAAGATCGCCATCTTCGACTTCCAGGCGTTTGTGGCCGTGGAGCGTGCGCTCGCCAAGCAGGCCATGCAGCGACTGAACAGCGGCAAGATCAAGGGTCGCGCCCTGAAAGTCCGCATTCTCTAAAGCCAGGCAAAGCCCCCTGTAGGAGCGGGTTTACCCGCGAATGCGGCAGTAAATGCATCGTCGCATTCGCGGGTGAACCCGCCCCCACAGGGTTCAGCATTTCAAATCTGAAGGTTCATACCGTGCACTCCACCGACGTGATCATCCTTGGCGCCGGCGCCGCCGGCCTGATGTGCGCCCAGCTCAGTGCCCGTCGCGGCCGCCGGGTGCTGCTGCTCGACCACGCCAACAAGCCAGGCAAGAAAATCCTCATGTCCGGCGGCGGGCGCTGCAACTTCACCAACCTGTACACCGAGCCGGCCAACTTCCTTTCGCACAACGCGCACTTCTGCAAGTCGGCCCTGGCCCGCTACACCCAGTGGGACTTCATCGAGCTGGTGTGCAAGCACGGCGTGGCGTACCACGAGAAGAAGCTCGGCCAGCTGTTCTGTGACAACAAGGCCAGCGACATCCTCGACATGCTGCTGGCCGAGTGCGACGAGGCCGGTGCCGAGATCCGCATGCACACCAGCATCGAACAGATCGAGAAGACCGAAAGCGGCTACCTGCTGCAGACCAGCGGCGGCCAGTTCACCTGCCAGTCGCTGGTCATCGCCACTGGCGGCCTGTCGATCCCGACCCTGGGCGCCACCGGTTTCGGCTACCAGGTGGCCCGCCAGTTCGGCCACACCCTGCTGCCAACCCGCGCCGGGCTGGTGCCATTCACCATCACCGAGCCCCAACTCAAGGCGATGTGCACCGAATTGTCCGGCACCTCACTGGACTGCACCGCCAGCTGCAATGGCACCAGCTTCCGCGAAAACCTGCTGTTCACGCACCGCGGCCTGAGCGGCCCGGCGATCTTGCAGATCTCGTCGTTCTGGGAAGCCGGTGACACGGTCGAGATCAACCTGTTGCCCGACCGCGATGCGCTTTCCTGGCTGCAACAGATGCAGGCCGAACGCGCCAACGCCGAACTGAAGACCGTGCTGGGCGAGGTGTTCACCCGCAAGCTGGCCAACCTGTTGGCCGAGCAGTGGTTCGAGTCAAAGCCAATGAAGCAGTACACCCCGGCGGAACTGGCGCACATCGCCGAAAAGCTGGCGAACTGGCAAGTGGTGCCAGCCGGCACCGAAGGCTACCGCACCGCCGAAGTGACCCTGGGCGGCGTGGATACCCGCGAGGTGTCGTCCAAGACCATGGAATCGCTGAAAAGCCCCGGCTTGTACTTCATCGGCGAAGTGCTGGATGTCACCGGCCACCTGGGTGGTTTCAACTTCCAGTGGGCTTGGGCATCGGCGAACGCCGCCGCGCAGTTCGTGTAGAGTAGAATCCTTTCAGCAGCACGGAACGCTTCTTGCTGGCCCGTGCTTGGCGCCGTTATTGGGGCCGCTGCGCGCCCCNGGGCGTGCCCGCGAAGGGGCGCGAAGCGGCCCCAATAACCGGCCCTGAAAGGTATTCTTCTGATCACCGCCTGGCAGGCCATCATGTCATCGAGCTCGTTCCGTCAGTCACTGCGTCGCCTGTGGGGCCAAGACAAGTTCAGCTACAGCATCCGGGTCACCATTGCCCTCACCGGCAGCCTGGCCCTGTGCTGGTACCAGAACGAGATGGCCCTGCTGATTCCGCTGTTCCTCGGCATCATCGCCAGCGCCCTGGCCGAAACCGACGACAGCTGGCAGGGCCGCCTCAGCGCCCTGGCCGTTACCCTGGTGTGCTTCGCCATCGCTGCACTGGCAGTCGAGTTGCTGTTCCCCTACCCCTGGATCTTCGTCATTGCCCTGGCCCTGGCGGCCTTTGGCCTGACCATGCTCGGGGCGCTGGGCGAGCGCTACGGCGCCATCGCTTCGGCCACCTTGATCACTGCGGTCTACACCATGATCGGCGTGGACCAGCGCGGCGGTCAGGTCACCGACTTCTGGCACGAACCGCTGCTGCTGGTGGCAGGTGCGGCCTGGTACGGGCTGTTGTCGGTGCTGTGGCAGGCGCTGTTTTCCAACCAGCCGGTACAACAGAGCCTGGCCAAACTGTTCTTCGAGCTGGGCAGCTACCTGAAGCTCAAGGCCAGCCTGTTTGAACCGGTCCGCACGCTCGACGTCGAGGCACGGCGCCTGGAACTGGCCCAGCAGAACGGCAAGGTGGTGGCCGCGCTGAACGCAGCCAAGGAGATCATCCTGCACCGGGTGGGCAACAGCCAACCCAACTCGAAGGTAAGCCGCTACCTCAAGCTGTACTTCCTGGCCCAGGACATCCACGAGCGTGTCAGTGCCTCGCACTACCCCTACAACGCACTGACCGAGGCGTTTTTCCACAGCGACGTCATGTTCCGCTGCCAGCGCCTGTTGCGTAAGCAGGGTTCATCCTGCCAGGAACTGGCCCGCTCGATCCGCCTGCGCCAACCATTCGTGCTGGCCAGCGGTTATCCAGAAGCCCTCGAAGACCTCAACGCCTCGCTGGAGCACCTGCGCATCCAGAGCAACCCGGCCTGGCGCGGCCTGTTGCGCTCACTGCGGGCACTCGCCGCCAACCTGGCAACACTGGACCGCCTGCTCAGTGCCGCCAGCAACCCGGACAGCCTGGCCGACGCCAGCGACAGCAGCCTGCTCGACCGCTCGCCGCGCTCGCTGAAGGACGTGTGGACGCGCCTGCGCACCCAGCTCACACCGACCTCGCTGTTGTTCCGCCATGCCTTGCGCCTGCCGCTGGCGCTGTCGATCGGCTATGGCATGGTGCACCTGATTCACCCGACCCAGGGCTACTGGATCATCCTCACCACGCTGTTCGTGTGCCAGCCCAACTACGGGGCCACGCGGCGCAAGCTGGTGCAGCGAATCTTCGGCACTGCCGTTGGCCTGACAGTGGGTTGGGCCTTGTTCGACCTGTTCCCCAACCCGGTCATCCAGTCGTTGTTCGCCGTGGTTGCCGGGGTGGTGTTCTTCGTCAACCGCACCACCCGCTACACCCTGGCCACTGCCGCGATCACCCTGATGGTGCTGTTCTGCTTCAACCAGATCGGCGATGGCTACGGCCTGTTCCTGCCACGCCTGTTCGATACCCTGGTCGGCAGCCTGATTGCCATTCTTGCAGTGTTCCTGTTCCTGCCTGACTGGCAGGGCCGACGGCTGAACAAGGCGCTGGCCAATACCCTGGCCTGCGCCAGCGTTTACCTGCGCCAGATCATGCAGCAGTACGCCCACGGCAAGCGCGACGACCTGGCCTACCGCCTGGCCCGGCGCAATGCCCACAACGCTGACGCGGCGCTGTCCACCACCTTGGCCAACATGCTGATGGAGCCGGGGCATTTCCGTAAGGAGGCCGACGTTGGCTTTCGCTTCCTGGTGCTGTCGCACACGTTGCTCAGCTACCTCTCGGGGTTAGGCGCGCACCGCGACACGGCGTTGCCAGCAGAGGTGCAGGAGCAGTTGATCGAAGGCGCCGGGCAAAGCCTGGCCAGCAGCCTGGATGAGATTGCCAACGGCCTGGCCGCACGGCTGCCGGTGGCGATTCACAGTGATGCCGAAGAGGCGCTGGCCAATGCCCTGGAGCAGATGCCGGAAGATCTGGATGAGCATCAGCGGCTGGTGCAGACGCAGCTGGCGTTGATATGCCGCCAGCTGGGGCCACTGCGGACCCTGGCGGCACACCTGATCAAGGAGAATGCCCCGGCCTGATCGTTTTAGTGCCTGTGCTCAAAAGCCATACTGACGCAGCAGCCGGGCATAGCTGCCATCGGCCTTCATCGCCGCTATCGCCTGCTCGAAGCGCTCGACGATCCGATCATGCTCCGGGTGCTTCAGGCTGACCAGAATATGCAGGGTGTTCTCCCCCAGCGGCGGATCCACCAGCATCACCCCATCACGCACATCCTGCGGCTCACGCTGCAGGTTGTAGCGGGCCACGTACTCGTCTTCCACCGCCAGGCTTACCCGCCCTGCCGCCAACATGCGTACCGCAGAAGAAAAGTTGCGCACCGGCACTTTGTGCAGACGGGGATCCCCGTCGAATTCCGGTGAATAGGCGTAATCACGCACTACGGCAATGCTATAGGCATAAAGGTCAGACAGACGCTTGTAGCTAAACGCCTCGCCCTTACGCTGCAGCAGGCGAATACGATTACTCAGGTAGGCGCTGGAGAATTGCCCGATATTGGCGCGCGAGTCGTTGTACCAGGCATTGATCAGCACGTCGTAGCGCCCTTCACCTACCCCCAGCAACGCACGCGCCCACGGCACCTCTTCATAGCCGCTGGCGTAGCCGGCACGCGCCAGTGCCGTGGTAACGATGCTGGTCGCAAGGCCGCCGCCCGGCATCTTGGCATCGGTGAACGGTGGCCAGTTATCGGCCACCAGGCGTAGCTTGGCGTGACCCGGGGAAGGTGTTGCCAGCATCGTTGCCAGTAAACCCAGAACACAAAGCAGTGGCCGCATGCTCACGTCCTTTCGCAATGGAGGGCAACACTGCCAGTGAGATTACACAAAGCGGTTGCCGAGGGCAGCGGCCAATAGTGTCATTTAGCCTCTATTTTGGCCGAAGCACATGCAGCATGCGATGATCGAGCCCCATCCAAGGAGTTCGTGCCCATGTCAATCGACTGGCTCTGCAAGCACCACACCGACCTCGGCAAGGAGCAGCTCTATGCCATTTTGCAGCTACGCACTGAAGTACTCGTGGTGGAGCAGCGCCACGCCTACCAGGAAGTCGATGGTCAGGACCTGACTGGCGATACCCTGCACCTCATGGCCTGGCAGGAAGACAAGCTGGTGGCCTACCTGCGCCTGCTGGATCCGCAGTCACAAGGTGGGGATGTGGTGATCGGACGAGTGGTGACATCAGCGCAGGCACGAGGTTTGAACCTTGAAGAAAGCTTGCTGCTGAAGGGGCTGGAGGCGGCGGAGCATTGTTGGCCGGGGGTGCCGGTTTTTCTGTCGGCTCAGGCGCACTTGCAGGATTTCTATGCCCGCCATGGGTTTGCGGTGGTGAGCGGCGAGTCGCTGGTGGACGGCATCTCGTCTATCGGCATGCGTAGGGGTTGAGTCAACCGTGTGGTAGCGGGCCTGCCCGCGAGGCAGGCACTGAGGGGGATGGCACGGGCTTCGCCCGTGTTCGCGGGGAAACCCGCTCCTACGGGCGACCGCGCAGGCTTTTCAAATCAGGGGTAGCCCAGCACTTCGCGGATTTGCCGCAAGTGACGGATGATCCACTGCTTGTCGATCGCTCCCCAATCATGAATGCGATAATGCCCGGCGTGGTTGCGTGCGCCTTCCTGCTGTTCGAACTCGCAGACGATGTCCAGGTCGGCCAGCGCGGCGATAGTGTCCTGAGCTGTACGACGGGGCATGCCGGTGGCCTCCATCAGGGCGGGCACGCTGGTCGCGGTCTGGCTATCGATCAGCCAGGCCACGTACAGGCGGCGGTAGAAGCTGCTCTTGGTCTTGCTCACTTCCATGCTGCATGTTCCTTAGAGGTTGCCCGGCAGCTCCCGGTAGGTCAGGTAGACGCGCAGGTCGAATTCCAGTTGGTGATAGTCCGGCTCCATGTGCTGGCAGAGCTGGTAGAACGCTTTGTTGTGATCTCGCTCGCGCAGGTGCGCCAACTCGTGCACAACAATCATGCGCAAGAACTGTGGCGCGGCCTCCTTGAACAGCGAGGCAATGCGGATTTCCTTCTTCGCCTTGAGCTTGCCACCCTGCACCCGCGACACCGCCGTGTTCAAGCCCAGGGCCCGATGCGTCAGATCGAGGCGGCTGTCGAACAGCACCTTGTCCAGGTTTGGCGCACTTCGCAGGTACTGTTGGCGCAGATCCTGGGCATAGCCATACAGCGCCTTGTCGTTTTGCACGTCATGGCGGTCAGGGTAACGGCGCTGCAGGTATTCACCCAGGCGGTCGCTGTCGATCATCTGCCGCACCTGCGCCTGCAGGTGCGGGGGGTAGGCTTGCAAGTAACGTAGTACGGTCATGGCGCTGTATTCGGCGTAACGAATGCCGATTCTAGCCAATCACGGCCCTGGCCAGGAGAAAATTGCCGGGAAGCCGCTAGCGTCAGCAGCGGTCATCGGATAAGCCACCAAGAAACCCTGAACGTATTCGCAACCATTGGCCTTGAGCCAGGCGGCCTGCGCCGGGGTCTCCACACCCTCGGCGATCACCGTGATACGGTAGTCGGCGCACAGGCCGATCACGCTGCGAACCAACGCAGCATCTACCGCCGAATCGGGCAGACGGGCCACCAGATGCCGGTCAAGCTTGAGGGTGTCGATAGGCAGGTCGCGCAGCATGCGCAACGAACAGTCACCCGCACCAAAGTCATCCAGGGCCACCCTCACGCCCAGCTCACGCAAGCGGTGTATCTGTTTGACGGCCGCGTCGATGTTATACATCAGCGACGTTTCCGCCACTTCCACCTCCAACTGCGTCGGGACAAGCTGGTAAAACTGGATGACCCGTTGCAGTTCCTCGACCAGGCCAGGCATGACGAACTGCGCGCGGCTCAGGCTGATGCCGAGCACAAGGTCCGGCGGAAACCTGTCGTACCAGGCCTGCCGCTGCGCGGCCCCCTGGCGGTAGATCCAGCTGGCCAGGCGATTGATCAGCCGCGCTTCTTCCAGCAACGGGATGAACAGCCCCGGCGGTACATCGCCAACGCTGGGGTGCTGCCAGCGCAGCAACGCCTCGAAACCACGCAGGCGGCCATCGTGGAAGGCGACCTGTGGCTGATACACCAAGGTAAAGTCCTGCTGCTCGATGGCCGTGCGCACGCTGTCCTCGAGCATCAATCGCGAGCGCGCCCGTCCGTTGAGTTCCTGGTCGTAGAAGCGGTATTGCTGACGCCCCGCTTGCTTGGCTGCGTACATCGCTGCATCGGCCGAACGCAGCAGGCCTTCAACATTGGCGCCGCAGTCCGGGTAGGTGGCAATGCCGATGCTGACCCCAAGGCATACATCGAGCCCGTCGACCTCATGGCTGATGGAAACACGCTCGAGCAACCGTTCGGCATAACGCCCGGCCTGCTCCGGGTAGGGCAAGCTGTCGAACAGTGCAGTGAACTCATCCCCGCCCATACGCGCCAGCAAGGCCTCACTGCCCAGGCAGTCCTTGAGCTGCTCGGCCACCCAGCGCAACACCCGGTCGCCCGCGTCGTGGCCGAGCGAGTCGTTGATGCGCTTGAAGCCATCCAGGTCCATGTACATCAGCGCCTGCGCCTTGTCCGAGCGCTCGTTGCGCAACAGAGCACCTTCAGCAGCCTGGTAAAAACCACGGCGGTTGAGCAGGCCGGTGAGCGGGTCGGTAATGGCCTGGTATTCCAGCTGCTGGTGCAAGTTACGCACCACCGACATGTCCAGCACGGTCACCACCATGGCCTGTTGGTCGGCCGGCAACGGCGCACAGGACAGCGCCACCGGCACAAGCTCCCCCCCTTGGGTCCGCAGTTGGGCATCATGTACGCGGAAGATCTGCCGCCCCTGGTAGGCCTTGTAGAAGTCCGACTCGCGCCACAGGCTGGTACTGGTCAGTTGCACAACGTCGAGCAATGGGGTGCCCTGCAGTTGTTGCACCGGTGCCGCCAGCAAACGGGAAATGGCCGGATTGGCAAAACTGATGATGCCCTGGGCATCAACCACCAGAATGCCTTCGGCGGCATTCTCCAGGATGGACGCATTGAATGCCCTGGCCGCCTCCAGTTCGCGACTGAGCTGCTGCAGCATGCGTCGGTTGCGCTGCTGGTCGAGCAGCGCCTGGACCTTGGGCTTGAGTATTTGCGGGTCGAACGGTTTGAACATGTAGTCCACGGCGCCGCTGGCGTAGCCTTTGAGCACGGCCGCGTCGGACTGTTCGTTGGCGGTGAGGAAAATGATCGGGGTCAGTCGAGTACGCTGATTGCCGCGCATCAGCCGGGCGACTTCGAAGCCGTCCATTTCCGGCATCTGTACATCCATCAACACCAGGTCGACTTCGTACTCAAGCAACGCGCTCAAGGCTTCTATCCCAGAGCTCGCCGTCAATACTTGCCAATCCTGCCGGGCCAGCAAGGCCCGCATGCTGATGAGGTTCTCGGGGTAGTCGTCTACCACCAGAAGAACTGAGCTGCCATCCAGTGGCTGCTGTTGAGGGTAAGCGCCATCCATGCTGCTTCTCTGTTATGTGACCGACTTCAAAATACGGTTGGATCCATTAGTACTCTAGTCCTGAGGCTGCAACACGCAATGCAATCAGAACGCTATCAATGGTTAAACTGTACGGTAGCCGACTAACGGTCGGTCTGCGGAAATTATGTACAGGTTTCCATCGCCCATAAAAAAACCCGCATCACTGCGGGTTTTTCAGGGTTACCTGTCGATCAGTTGACCTTGGCGGCCAGTTCACCTTTCAGGTAGCGCTGGTACATACCTTCCAGAGAGATCGGCTTGATCTTCGAAGCATTGCCCGCGGTGCCGAAGGCCTCATAACGAGCGATGCACACGTCGCGCATGGCCTTGATGGTTTCACCGAAGAACTTGCGTGGGTCGAACTCGCTCGGGTTCTGCGCCATCAGACGGCGCATGGCACCGGTAGAGGCCAGACGCAGGTCGGTATCGATGTTGACCTTGCGCACGCCATGCTTGATGCCTTCAACGATTTCTTCGACCGGTACACCGTAGGTTTCTTTGATGTCGCCGCCGTACTGGTTGATGATCGCCAGCCACTCTTGCGGTACCGAGGACGAACCGTGCATCACCAGGTGGGTGTTGGGGATGCGCTTGTGGATTTCCTTGATACGATCGATGGCCAGCACGTCACCGGTTGGTGGCTTGGTGAACTTGTAGGCACCGTGGCTGGTACCGATGGCGATCGCCAGGGCGTCGACCTGGGTCTTCTTGACGAAGTCGGCGGCTTCTTCCGGGTCGGTCAGCATCTGGCTGTGATCCAGCACGCCTTCGGCGCCGATCCCGTCTTCTTCACCGGCCATGCCAGTTTCCAGCGAGCCCAGGCAGCCCAGTTCGCCTTCAACCGAAACGCCGCAGGCGTGAGCCATGGCAACGGTCTGCTGGGTAACGCGGACGTTGTACTCGTAGTCGGTCGGGGTCTTGCCGTCTTCACCCAGCGAACCGTCCATCATGACCGAGCTGAAGCCCAGCTGGATCGAGCGCTGGCAGACGTCAGGGCTGGTACCGTGGTCCTGGTGCATGCACACCGGGATGTGCGGGAACTCTTCGATGGCAGCCAGGATCAGGTGGCGCAGGAATGGCGCACCCGCGTATTTGCGGGCACCGGCCGAAGCCTGAACGATCACCGGGGAGTCGGTCTTGTCGGCCGCTTCCATGATGGCGCGCATCTGCTCGAGGTTGTTGACGTTGAAAGCTGGTACGCCGTAGCCGAACTCGGCGGCGTGGTCCAGCATCTGGCGCATGCTAATGAGTGCCATTGTGTATCTCTCTCCCGACAAGCGTCGTTTGTTTCGTGCAAGCCTGCCGCAGGGGCGGTTGCTGTTCAAGTAGTGTGGGCCACCCTCGCGGCCCGGCCAGTCACGGTGCCTTGCAGCCCCGCCCAATCAGATCGTTGGTTGCCACCCAGTACACCAGGCCTTCTTCGCCCTTGGTGTGGAAGGCCAGCATGCCATCGCTGTACAGCGCACCCGAGGCACCCGGTTCAGCCTTGAGCCGGTACACCTGGTCGCCGCCGCCAAGGCGCACGTCAACCTGGTCACGTTGCGCATCGGCGAAGCGCCAAAGCACCTCAGCCTGGGTGTCGCAGACCCAACGGGTCCAGTTGTCTGCCGGGGCCGGTTGCGCCGGCTGCAGCAGTGAGCATCCTGCCAGTGTCGCCAGGGCCGTCACGGCCAAAAGCGCTTTCATTCAGTTTCCTCGATTTGGGGCTGCTGTGCAGCCCTTCCTCAAGACCACAAATCAACGTTCAGGTTGCCTATTACCCGATCAAGGGCAACCCGGCGCCTTGCGCTGGTGGTCTTCGTCGTACTTTTCCAGGCCTTCCGGGCCCACGCGCTTGCCGATGACCGGCACAGTCTCGGCCTGCCATTCGGACTGATAGCAACCGCCCTTGTGCGACTGCGCCGGGTCGGCATCCGAGGCCGGGCTGCCCGCGCAAGCGCTCAGCAGACCGGCCAGCATCATCACAGGCAATTGTTTGACCACCAGGCCACTCCCTTTGCCAAGCGCCGACGTCATCAGGCCTTGGCCCGCTCTTCCAGGATTGCCACAGCTGGCAGGACCTTGCCCTCGACGAACTCGAGGAAGGCGCCACCACCGGTAGAAATGTAGGAGATTTCCTTGCTGACGCCATATTTGTCGATGGCTGCCAGGGTGTCACCGCCACCGGCGATGGAGAATGCGGCGCTGTCGGCGATGGCCTTGGCCAGTACCTTGGTGCCGTTGCCGAACTGATCGAATTCGAACACGCCCACCGGGCCGTTCCACAGAATGGTTTTCGACGATTTCAGCAGCTCGGCGAAGTTGGCCGCGGTTTGCGGGCCGATGTCCAGGATCATGTCGTCGGCAGCAACGTCGGCGATGGCCTTGACGGTGGCTTCGGCGGTCTCGGCGAACTCCTTGGCAACGACCACGTCGACTGGCAGCGGTACGCTGACCTTGGCCGCGATGGCCTTGGCGGTGTCGACCAGGTCAGGCTCGTACAGCGACTTGCCCACCGGGTGGCCAGCAGCGGCCAGGAAGGTGTTGGCAATACCGCCGCCGACGATCAGCTGGTCGCAAACACTGCTCAGGCTGTTCAGCACGTCCAGTTTGGTGGAAACCTTGGAGCCGGCAACGATGGCCGCCATTGGTTTGGCCGGGGCCTTCAGGGCCTTGCCCAGGGCGTCCAGTTCGGCAGCCAGCAGCGGGCCTGCAGCAGCGACTTTGGCAAACTTGGCTACACCGTGAGTGGAACCCTCGGCGCGGTGGGCGGTGCCGAAGGCGTCCATGACGAACACGTCACACAGGGCAGCGTACTTCTGCGCCAGCTCGTCGGCGTTCTTTTTCTCGCCCTTGTTGAAGCGCACGTTCTCGAACAGCACCAGTTCACCGGCCTGTACCGCGACACCGTCCAGATAGTCGGCAACCAGCGGCACGTCACGGCCCAGGGCCTTGCTCAGGTAATCGGCGACCGGCTTGAGGCTGTTCTCGGCAGAGAATTCGCCTTCGGTCGGGCGGCCCAGGTGCGAGCAGACCATTACCGCTGCGCCCTTCTCCAGGGCCAGCTTGATGGTCGGCAGCGCTGCCAGGATACGCGCATCGCTGGCTACCACACCGTCCTTCACAGGCACGTTGAGGTCTTCGCGGATCAGTACGCGTTTACCTTGCAGGTCGAGGTCGGTCATCTTCAACACGGTCATGAATGCAGTCCTTCAGGGCTGTTTGTTGCGGGTTGGGTGAACGACGTGCAGAAAGTGTTCGGCAACGTCGAGCATACGGTTGGCAAAACCCCATTCGTTGTCGAACCACGCCAGCAGGTTTACCAGGCGGGGCCCGGAAACACGCGTCTGGCTGGCATCGACGATCGCCGAATGTGGGTCATGGTTGAAATCACAACTGGCGTGCGGCAGCTCGGTGTAAGCCAGCAAGCCTTTAAGCGGACCTTCCAGCGCAGCCTCGCGCAGCACTCGGTTGACTTCGGCCGCACTGGTGTCGCGGGCAGTCTGCAGGGTGATGTCCAGGCACGAGACGTTGACGGTCGGTACACGTACCGCTTTGGCCTGGATTCGCCCGGCAAGTTCCGGAAGCAGGCGCTCGATGCCACGCGCCAGGCCAGTGGACACGGGAATCACCGACTGGAAGGCCGAACGCGTGCGGCGCAGGTCTTCGTGGTGATAGGCATCGATCACCGGCTGGTCGTTCATCGCCGAGTGGATGGTGGTGATCTGCACATATTCGATGCCGAACGCCTGGTCCAGCACACGCAGCAGCGGCACGCCGCAGTTGGTGGTGCACGAGGCGTTGGACACCAGGCGCTCGCTGCCGGTAAGGCAGGCCTGGTTGATGCCGTAGACCACCGTGGCGTCAACGTCGGCCTCGCTGGCCATGGGCTGCGAGAACAGCACCCTTGGCGCACCGGCGTCGAGGAAACGCTGGCCATCGGCACGGGTGTTATAGGCACCGGAACACTCCAGCACCAGGTCGATGCCCAGCGCAGCCCAGTCGATGCCTTCGGGGGTGGCACTGCGCATTACCTTCACGCAATCGCCATTGATGTGCAGACAGTCGCCGTCGACCTTGACCTCGCCGGGAAAACGCCCGTGGGTGGAGTCGAAGCGTGTCAGGTATTCCAGGCTGGCCTGATCGGCCAGATCGTTCAGCGCGACGATCTCGAAACCGGCCTTTGCCCCCCGCTCGAACAGCGCGCGCAGGACACAGCGGCCGATACGGCCATAACCGTTGAGTGCAACTTTGTAGGGACGCGGGTGGGGCATTGGTTGGCTCGCTAACGCATGATGGCTTTGAGGCCGCGTTGCGGCCCATCGCGACGCAAGGCCGCTCCCACAGGGACCGCGCCATCCNACCGTTTCTGTGGGAGCGGCCTTGCGTCGCGATGGAGGGCAAAGCCCTCCCCTTGCACGACCTGGAGGGCGTCACTGCCCTCCATTTGTTACATCAGTCTTCCAGCAGCTCTTCGGCAGTACCGAGGATGTTCTCCAGGGTGAAGCCGAACGCTTCGAACAATGCCGAAGCCGGCGCCGACTCACCGTAGGTGGTCATGCCGATGATACGACCTTCCAAGCCGACGTACTTGTACCAGAAGTCAGCGTGGGCAGCTTCGATGGCGATGCGCGCACCGACTTCCAGCGGCAGCACGGACTGCTTGTAGGCAGCGTCCTGGGCATCGAACACGCTGGTGCACGGCATGGAAACCACGCGCACCTTGCGGCCTTGCTCGGTCAGCTTGTCGAAGGCCTGAACAGCCAGGCCCACTTCGGAACCGGTGGCGATCAGAATCAGTTCAGGCTCGCCGGCGCAGTCCTTGAGCACATAGCCACCGCGGCTGATGTCGGCGATCTGCTGGGCATTGCGGTCCTGGTGCTGCAGGTTCTGGCGCGAGAAGATCAGCGCCGATGGGCCGTCCTTGCGCTCCAGGGCGTTTTTCCAGGACACGGCGGACTCCACCGCGTCGGCCGGGCGCCAGGTGTCCAGGTTCGGGGTGCTGCGCAGGCTGGTCAGCTGCTCGATCGGCTGGTGCGTCGGGCCGTCTTCGCCCAGACCGATGGAGTCGTGGGTGTACACGTGGATCACGCGCTGCTTCATCAGGGCCGACATGCGCACGGCGTTGCGGGCGTATTCCATGAACATCAGGAAGGTCGCGCCGTAAGGCACCAGGCCACCGTGCAGGGCAACGCCGTTCATGATGGCGGTCATGCCGAACTCGCGCACGCCGTAGAACACGTAGTTGCCGCTGGCGTCATTGGCTTCGACGCCCTTGCAACCTTTCCACAGGGTCAGGTTGGAGCCGGCCAGGTCGGCCGAACCACCGAGGAACTCGGGCAGCAGCGGGCCGAAGGCGTTCAGGGCGTTCTGGCTGGCCTTGCGGCTGGCGATGGTTTCGCCTTTGGCAGCCACTTCATTGATGTAGGCCTGGGCCTTTTCGCTGAAGTCGGCCGGCAGCTCGCCGCTGGCACGGCGCTTGAACTCGGCAGCCAGCTCCGGGTAGGCCTTGGCGTAGGCGTCGAAGCGCTGGTTCCACTCGGCTTCAACCTTGGCACCGGCGGCCTTGGCATCCCACTCGGCGTAGATGTCGGCCGGGATTTCGAACGGGCCGTGGTTCCAGTTCAGGGCCTGGCGGGTCAGGGCGATTTCGTCGTTGCCCAGCGGGGCACCGTGGCAGTCTTCCTTGCCCTGCTTGTTCGGCGAACCGAAACCGATGGTGGTCTTGCAGCAGATCAGGGTCGGGCGATCGCTCTTGCGGGCGGTCTCGATGGCCATCTTGATTTCTTCGGCATCGTGGCCGTCGACGTTGCGGATCACCTGCCAGTTGTAGGCTTCGAAGCGCGCCGGGGTGTTGTCGGTGAACCAGCCGTGCACTTCGCCGTCGATGGAGATGCCGTTGTCATCGTAGAAGGCGATCAGCTTGTTCAGGCCCAGGGTGCCGGCCAGCGAGGCGACTTCATGGGAGATACCTTCCATCATGCAGCCGTCGCCGAGGAACACGTAGGTGTTGTGGTCGACGATGGTGTGGCCGTCACGGTTGAACTGGGCAGCCAGTACTTTTTCTGCCAGGGCGAAGCCCACGGCGTTGGCGATACCCTGGCCGAGCGGGCCGGTGGTGGTTTCAACGCCTGGGGTGTAGCCGTACTCCGGGTGGCCCGGGGTGCGGCTGTGCAGCTGGCGGAAGCCTTTGATGTCATCGATGGTGACGTCGTAGCCGGTCAGGTGCAGCAGCGAGTAGATCAGCATCGAACCGTGGCCGTTGGACAGCACGAAGCGGTCACGGTCGGCGAAGCTCGGGTTGCTCGGGTTGTGCTTCAGGTAGTCGCGCCAAAGCACTTCGGCGATATCCGCCATGCCCATGGGGGCACCTGGGTGGCCGCTGTTGGCCTTTTGCACGGCATCCATGCTGAGGGCACGAATGGCGTTGGCACGTTCACGACGGCTGGGCATCGCTGATCTCCTAGGGGGCTTGAATAGGTGGTGTCACGAAAAAGGCGGCCATTTTCGCCCACTGGGGGCGCTTGGGGCAAACATTTAAGCGCCAAGCGCCAGCTTTAAGCCGCAACTGAAGAAGCAGAGCGCGACTCGGGGCGCCCCAAAGCGTGTCACTTGAGGCTTTCGGCTTGCAGCTCATCGCCAATATCAAAACTTTTTGATATTGGCCTTGCTAGGGCATCGATGCCTGTCTAGACTGCCGCCCCATGAATCTGCGTGCGCAATCGATCCCCGAGCAACGCGAAACATTGGCCGCCCTGTGCAAAGCCAGTGGCGATGCGTTGCGCCTGAACGTATTGCGCGCACTGGCCAACGACTCGTTCGGCGTGCTGGAACTGGCGCAGATCTTCGACATCGGCCAGTCAGGCATGAGCCATCATCTCAAGGTGCTGGCTCAGGCCGACCTCGTGGCAACCCGCCGCGAAGGCAACGCCATCTTCTACCGCCGTGCCCTGCCCGATGGCCTGCGCCTGGGGGGGCGGCTGCACGCGGCGCTGCTCGAAGAAGTCGACGACCTGGCCCTGCCGCCCGATGTGCAGGCGCGCATAGCCCATGTCCAGCAGCGCCGGGCGGCCACCAGCCAGGACTTCTTCCTGCGCGTGGAAGAGAAATTCCGTGCCCAGCAGGACCTGATCGCCGGCCTTCCGCAGTACCGCGACAGCCTGCTGGCGCTGCTCGACAAACTGCATTTCGACCCGGCCGCCAGCGCGCTGGAAGTCGGGCCCGGCGACGGTGGCTTCCTGCCCGACCTGGCCCGGCGCTTCGCCCAGGTCACCGCCCTGGACAACAGTCCTACCATGCTCGAGCTTGCGCGCCAGGTGTGCCAGCGCGAAGGGCTCGACAACGTGAACCTGCAGTTGGCCGACGCACTGGGTACAACGGATGTGGCCGCCGACTGCGTTGTGCTGAACATGGTGCTGCACCATTTCAGCGACCCGGCCCTGGCCTTGCGCCAGCTGGCCAAACGGGTGAAGGCAGGCGGCAGCCTGCTGGTCACCGAACTGTGCAGCCATGACCAGGGGTGGGCGCGCGAAGCCTGCGGCGACCTCTGGCTGGGCTTCGAACAGGATGACCTGGCGCGCTGGGCCAACGCTGCCGGGCTGGCCCATGCGGACAGCCTGTACGTGGGCTTGCGTAACGGTTTCCAGATCCAGGTCCGCCATTTTCAGCGGACGGCTGGCGACATACACCATCGGTAAATTTCAGGAACCTTCGAGATGAGCGAATACTCCCTTTTCACCTCCGAGTCCGTGTCCGAAGGGCATCCGGACAAGATCGCCGACCAGATTTCGGACGCTGTCCTTGATGCCATCATCGCCCAGGACAAATACGCCCGCGTAGCCTGCGAAACCCTGGTCAAGACCGGTGTCGCCATCATCGCCGGCGAAGTCACCACGTCGGCCTGGGTCGACCTGGAAGACCTGGTGCGCAAAGTCATCATCGACATCGGCTACAACAGCTCCGACGTCGGCTTCGACGGCGCCACCTGCGCCGTGATGAACATCATCGGCAAACAGTCGGTAGACATCGCCCAGGGCGTGGACCGCTCCAAGCCGGAAGACCAAGGCGCCGGTGACCAGGGCCTGATGTTCGGCTATGCCAGCAACGAAACCGAAGTCCTGATGCCTGCACCGATCTGCTTCTCGCACCGTCTGGTAGAACGCCAGGCCGAGGCACGCAAGTCCGGCCTGCTGCCATGGCTGCGCCCGGATGCCAAGTCGCAGGTCACCTGCCGCTACGAGAACGGCAAAGTGGTCGGTATCGACGCCGTGGTGCTGTCGACCCAGCACAACCCGGAGGTTTCGCAGAAAGACCTGCAAGAAGCCGTGATGGAGCTGATCGTCAAGCACACCCTGCCTGCCGAACTGCTGCACAAGGGCACCCAGTACCACATCAACCCGACCGGCAACTTCATCATCGGTGGCCCGGTGGGTGACTGTGGCCTGACCGGCCGCAAGATCATCGTCGACTCCTACGGCGGCATGGCCCGCCACGGTGGTGGTGCGTTCTCCGGCAAGGACCCGTCCAAGGTCGACCGCTCCGCCGCCTACGCCGGCCGCTACGTGGCCAAGAACATCGTCGCCGCCGGCCTGGCAGAGCGTTGCGAGATCCAGGTGTCGTACGCCATTGGCGTAGCCCAGCCGACGTCCATCTCGATCAACACCTTCGGTACCGGCAAGGTCTCCGACGACAAGATCATCCAGCTGGTGCGCGAATGCTTCGACCTGCGTCCGTACGCCATCACCACCATGCTCGACCTGCTGCACCCGATGTATCAGGAAACCGCTGCCTACGGCCACTTCGGCCGCACCCCGCAGCAGAAGACTGTCGGCGACGACACCTTCACCACCTTCACCTGGGAGCGCACCGACCGCGCCCAGTCGCTGCGTGACGCTGCCGGCCTGTAAGCCTCCTACAGCGCCAGACGAAAGCCCCTGCCGAGCGATCGGCAGGGGCTTTTTTGTGCCTGTCACGGCATTTTCATCGCCTGTGAGATCGAGCGCCGCGCTGGTTTTTTGCGCAACCTCGGGATGGGAGACGAGCACCCGCGAAATATCACCTGACAACTGCACGCACCGTCCGCCCCGCTACCTGCCTACGCTAAGCGCTTCCCCGCCATGCAAGGATGCCAGGCCATGCCGTACCTGTTGTTGTTCGCCCTGCTATTTGCACTGAACGCCCCATTGGCCAGGGCTGCCTCATGCCCACAGTGGAGCCCGCAACAGGCCAAGGCCGAAGTTGCGCAACTCCGCGCCACGCTTGCCCGATGGGACGAGCACTACCATCGCCAGGGCATAGCCCTGGTGGCCGACGAACTGTACGACCAGAGCCGCGAGCGCCTGAACCACCTGCAGCAGTGCTTCGCGGTTGGCACCAGCCCCTCCCCCCTGGCCAACGCTCGCGGCCCGGTCCCCCACCCCGTGCCGCATACCGGCGTCGACAAGCTGGCAGACCGCCAGGCCGTGGCGCGATGGATGGCCGGCAAGAGCGGCGTGTGGGTACAGCCCAAGGTCGACGGCGTAGCCGTTTCCCTCACCTACCAACAGGGCCGATTGGTGCAGCTGACCAGCCGGGGGGACGGCGTAAACGGCCATGACTGGAGCCGACACATCCCGCAACTCGACGCTGTCACTCGGCAGTTGCCTGAGGCGCTCGACCTGCACTTGCAAGGTGAGCTGTATCTGCGCCTGAACGATCATGTGCAAGCCAAGGCAGGCAGCGCCAACGCCCGGGGTACCGTGGCCGGGCTGCTCGCACGCAAGCAACTGACTGGCGCACAAGGCAACGCTATCGGCCTGTTCGTGTGGGGCTGGCCGCACGGCCCCGAGCAACAGACCGAACGCCTTGCCCAACTGGCACAACTGGGTTTTCCGGACAGCCAGCTTTACAGCATCGCCATCGACACGCTGGAGGATGCAGCACACTGGCGCGAGCACTGGTATCGCTCTGCTCTGCCCTTCGCCACCGACGGTGTAATCCTGCGCCAGAGCAGTCGGCCACCTGCCGAGCGCTGGCAGGCCAAGGCGCCCTACTGGATCGCGGCCTGGAAGTATCCCTATGCACAAGCCTTGGCCGAAGTACGCGACGTGCGCTTTCGGGTTGGCCGCACCGGCAGGGTCACGCCCGTGTTGCACTTGCTGCCGGTCACCCTGGACGACCGACGGATTACCCAGGTAAGCCTGGGTTCGCTGGCGCGCTGGCACACCCTCGACATCCGCCCCGGCGACCAGGTGGCCATCAGCCTGGCCGGGCTGACCATTCCACGCCTGGAGCAAGTGGTGCATCGCACGGTCGAACGCCAGGCGGTCGCCGCGCCTGCGCCCGACCGCTATCATGCCCACAGCTGCTGGCAAGCCAGCGAGGGCTGTGATGAGCAATTCATTGCCCGCCTCACCTGGCTTGGCGGTAAACAGGGCCTGGCCTTGCCCCGCACCGGGCCCGGCACATGGCGTCGGCTGGTCGAAGCGGGCTTGGTAACGTCCATGACCGATTGGCTGCAGCTCGATGCCGAGCGCCTGCAGCAGGCCCCCGGCATCAGCAGACTCACCGCGGCACACCTGCTGGGCAGTTTCGACGAAGCCCGCTCACGCCCCTTCGATCAATGGCTGCGCGCCCTTGGCGTGCCCATTGGCAAGCATTTGCCACTAACTGGCGACTGGCAGGCGCTGGCTTCACGCAGCGCCGGGCAATGGCAAACTGTGCCCGGCATCGGCGCAAAACGCTCGCGCCAACTTGTGGAATTTTTCGCGGCCTCTGAGGTGCAAGCCATCGCCGCACAGTTGGCCGAAACCGGCATAGAAGGTTTCCGGCCCCCACCCCAGCGCATTGAGCAATGATTTTTTACCAAATAGTGCGTAGGAAAAACCTGAGACTCGAGCAGAAAACCTCACCAAGGGTTTCTAAATGGGCAAAACCAAGGCAGGATTTCCCCCAACTTTTGCTGCCCCGCCCCGTTCAGGAGGCTTTTCATGAAACGTATTTCGACTCTTTTCCTGCTCGCAACACTGGGCCTGGCTGCGGGTACTGCTCAGGCTGCCCAGCCGGACGCCGGGCTGACCGGTTGCGCCGCCAAGCGCAGCGCCATCGAAAACCAGCTGAAAATTGCCCGTGACCACGGCAACAGCGGCCAGGTTGCAGGGCTGGAAGAAGCTCTGCGCGGTGTGGACAACTGCACCGACGCCAGCCTGCGCAAGGAACGTGAGCAGAAGGTGCTCGATGCACGTCACGAAGTGGCGCAGCGGGAAAAGGACTTGAAGAAGGCCGAGAAGAAAGGCGACGCCGAGAAGATCAACAAGCGCAAGGACAAACTGGCCGATTCGCGTAAAGAGCTGCAGGAAGCGGTCGACGATCTCGACCGTTAAGGCATCTGGCCAGCAAGCCTGGTCTTTGTGGGAGCGGCCTTGTGTCGC
>NZ_JBQENN010000001.1:193743-213894 GCF_052044625.1 Pseudomonas sp. 22515 | reverse complement strand
AAATACTGGGGCCGCTGAGCGGCCCTATCGCGACACAAGGCCGCTCCCACAGGAATTTGTACAAGCCCCGAAGGTTTGCGCGAACAGCACAGCCATTCAATGATTACGAAATTCGTTATGACAGGCCTTGCACGCAGACTCGACCTTGTCCATCGGCGCCTTCAGTTGCGCAGCATCCAGTGGCTGATTGCGGGTGACATCGACCAGTTCGCCGGTGACGCCCTCAAGCTGCCGGGCCAGGTCATGGAACCGCGCCTGGCGCTCCCACACTTCGGCGCGGGCGGCGCTGTCACCACCATCGCGCACCTGTGGAAAATGCTGCCACGGCTGATGCGACAGGCTGTCCAGCTTCAGCGCACCGTCGGCAAACTTCACCCCGTCGAACGGCAACCGGCCACGCAGCATGCCACCCAGGTCTTCGCTGGTCTTGAGCATGTCCTTGAAGATCACCTTGCGTTTACCCAGCGGCGAGTTCGGGTCAACCCGGTCACACCCCGTCAAAGCCCCTACCAGGGCAAGTGCAGCCAGCAGAACAACGGTCAATCGCTTCAACATCACGCTCACTTCGGCCTACGCAAATGGGCGGCCAGTATCGCTGCCACTGGGCCAAACACCAATAGCCACATAAAAGACAGGGGCGAACCTTCATGTTCGCTCATGACAGGAATGCACACATGAAATCTGCCCTGCGCCACCTGGCCTGGACACTGCCGGTGCTGGCTTTGCTGGCCGGCTGCAACGGCGGCGAGAGCGCCAAGCCCGAGCCCCACGCTGTCGCCACCTATGCCCCGGCCACTTGGAAAGACTTGCCGGCCGTCAGCGATGAAGACCTGCTGGCCGGCTTTTATGCATGGCGCAACGGCTGCGAAAAACTCAAGCGCGACCCGGTGTGGGCCGCCACCTGCGAAGCGGCCGGCAGCGCCACAGCCAGCGCCGCCCAAGTGCGAACCTTCCTTGAACAGAACCTGCAGGTGTACGGCCTGCGCTCTGCAGAAAACAATGCCAACGGCCTGATTACCGGCTACTACGAGCCGGTCTACCCTGGCAGCCTGAGCCAATCGGCAACCAACCATGTGGCGGTCTACGGCATCCCTGATGACATGATCGTGGTCGACCTGGCCAGCGTGTACCCCGAACTGAAGGGCAAACGCCTGCGCGGCCGTCTGGAGGGTCGGGTGCTCAAGCCCTATGACACGGCCGAGGTCATCAACCGTAACGGCGTCCAGGCACCGGTGCTGGCCTGGCTGACCGACCCGATGGACCTGCAGTTCCTGCAGATCCAGGGTTCTGGCCGGGTGCAACTGGAAGACGGTCGTCAACTGCGCCTGGGCTACGCCGACCAGAACGGCCACCCCTATCGGCCGATCGGCCGCTGGCTGGTGGAGCAGGGTCAGCTGAAAAAAGAAGACGTGAGCATGGGCGCCATTCACGCCTGGGCCCAGGCCAACCCGCAGCGCGTACCAGAGCTGCTGGCCAGCAACCCCAGCTATGTATTCTTCAGCACCCGCCCGGACAGCAACGAAGGCCCGCGAGGCTCGCTGAACGTACCGCTTACCGCCGGCTACAGCGTGGCCATCGACCGCAAGGTGATTCCCCTGGGCAGCTTGTTGTGGCTGTCTACCACACGCCCGGACGGCTCGCCGGTGGTACGACCGGTTGGCGCGCAAGACACCGGCGGGGCGATTACCGGCGAAGTGCGCGCTGACCTATTCTGGGGCACAGGGCCAGAAGCCGGCGAACTGGCCGGGAACATGAAGCAGCAAGGGCAGATCTGGATGCTGTGGCCCAAGGGCCAGCCACTGCCTGAGGTGCCCAAGGTACCTTGACCGTTGCTGCCTTCTTCGCGGGAGCTGCCCGCGAAGAAGGCCACTCGGTTTCAGATGGAAACCACGAAGAACGACACGATAAGTGCCAAGCCGGCAAGCCACACCAGCGACCGCAAGGCAGCCCAGTCGGCCAGGTAGCAGATGATGTAAAGCAAGCGGCTGGTGATATACATCACCCCCAGTACATCCTGGGTCACCTGCTCGGCATTGCCGACGATATCCGCCACAAGCACCGCCGCAGCAAATGCCGGAAACGCTTCGTAGCCATTCTGCTGCGCAGCATGGGCACGCCGTGGCAGGCCCGACAAGGTATCGAGGAAGGCTCGCGGATCGTGATTGTCCTTGAGGCCGAAGCGGCCACTGCTCGCCTTGGCGATCAAGGCACAAAGCGGGTTCAACAGCAGGGCAATCAGGATGCACCACAGGGCAACAGTCATGGACAGGACTCCTTGTTCAGTCTTCAGGTCAAAGCTTCATTACCAGCATGCCGGCCAATACCAGCCCGCAAGCTAGGAGTCTCGGCCCGCCAAAAGGTTCTTTGAGGTAGCGCATACCCAGCAGCACCACCAGGATCACGCTCAATTCCCGCAGTGCCGCCGCTTCGGCCACAGACCCCAGGTGCATGGCCCACAGCACCAGGGCATAGCTGAACAATACGCAGAACCCTACCGCCAACCCAAGGCGCCATTGGGTTCGCCAGAACAGTACGAATGGCGCCCGCCGCGCTACGCTCGCCAACAACGGGAATTGCCAGGCGCTGAGCAGGGTCAGCCAGACCAGGTAATCCCACGGTTTGCCCCACAGGCGCACGGCCTGGCCGTCGAACCAGGTGTAGCAACCAATGCACAGGCCAATCAAGGCAACCACCGGCAGCATCGACCATGGTAGCCGGTCACCGCCGCCGCCCTGCCACAACAGACAGGCCATGCCACAGGGGATCAACAGGATACCGATGATCTGCTGCTGGCTCAGCGATTCCCCGGCAAAGGCCAGGGTCAGCCCCAGCACCACCAACGGTGACAGCCCGCGCATCAGAGGATAGACCAGCCCCAGGTCGCCCACGCGGTAGGCCTGGATCAGCAAATAACGGTACAACTGCTCAGCCAGTGCCGAAGCAACCAACCAAGGCCAGATTTCAGCAGGCGGAACATCCACGAAGGGCACCGCCAGCACCGCGAAGGCCAGCGCCACCGTGTCCATGCTGGCGATGACCAGCAAGCGCTCGCCGCTGAATTTGATCAGGGTATTCCAGGTTGCATGCAGCAGGGCGGCAACCAGCACCAGAGATGTTGCCAACACGCCTTCTTGTCCTTATGGCTTTTCATGGCTGTGAATATATAGCGTTCAGGGGGGCTTTGTGGGAGCGGGCATGCCCGCGAAGAATGCAACTCGGTGTATGGCACCGGCTTTGCCGGTGTTCGCGGGCACGCCCGCTCCCACAGGGTAACCAGTGCAGACTGTCACGGGAACGATTTGGACTAATTCGGTCAAACCCTGTGCCCCGAACCCCGTGCCAGGTCATCAAAGAACTGCCCGAGTCACTCGGGTAACGACTTGGAAGCCACTGTTACAGGATTCGGGATGCTTGAATTAGTTGCCGCGTTTATCTGCCTCACCACACTTCTGACCTATGTGAACTACCGTTTCATCGGCCTGCCCCCCGCCATCGGCGTGATGGTCACGGCGCTGCTGTTTTCCCTGATGTTGCAGGGCCTGAGCCTTATCGGCTTCCCTGGCCTGGAAGAACGCGTCGAAGGGCTGATGAACCAGATCGACTTCAACGACCTGCTCATGCACTGGATGTTGGCGTTCCTGCTGTTTGCCGGCGCCCTGCACGTCAACCTCAGCGACCTGCGCAGCTATCGCTGGCCGATCGGCCTGCTGGCCACCTTGGGCGTGCTGATCGCCACCGTGGTCATCGGCTACCTGGCGCATTGGGTGTTTGCCCTGTTCGGCTGGCAGGTCCCCCTGATCTACTGCCTGCTGTTCGGTGCACTGATCTCACCAACCGACCCGATTGCCGTGCTTGGCGCGCTGCGTACTGCCAATGCGCCCAAACCGCTTAAAACCACCATCGTCGGCGAGTCACTGTTCAACGACGGCACGGCAGTCGTGGTATTCACCGTGTTGCTGGGCATCATCCAGCTGGGTGAAACACCGAGCATGACCGACACGGCGATCCTGTTCGCCCGCGAGGCCATTGGCGGCGTGGTGTTCGGTGGCCTGATCGGCTACGCCACCTACCGGATGATCAAGAGTGTCGAGCAGTACCAGGTGGAAGTCATGCTGACCCTGGCGTTGGTAATCGGTGGTTCGGCGATGTGCTACGAACTGCATGTGTCGGCACCGATCGCCATGGTGGTGGCAGGCCTGATCATCGGCAACCTGGGGCGCAACCTGGCGATGAATGACATGACCCGCCGTTACATGGACGGTTTCTGGGAGCTGATCGACGACATGCTCAATGCGCTGCTGTTCGCATTGATCGGCCTGGAGCTGTTGCTGCTGCCGTTCAACTGGATGCACCTGGCGGCCGGCGGCGTGCTGGCGCTGGCAGTGCTGCTGTCGCGCCTGCTGACGGTGGCCCCGGCGATCGTGCTGCTGCGGCGCTGGCGCCCGGTGCCCAAAGGCACGGTGCGGGTGCTGACCTGGGGTGGCCTGCGCGGTGGTGTGTCGGTGGCACTTGCACTGTCGCTACCGCTGGGCGAGGAACGGGACCTGCTGCTGTCGATCACCTACATCGTGGTGTTGTCGTCGATTCTGGTGCAGGGGTTGAGCATTGGGCGGGTGGTGCGCAAGGTCAGCGCCCAGCCTTGAGAATGCCGGGGCCGCTTTGCGGCCCATTCGCGGGTAAACCCGCTCCTACAGGTTCGCGTACCCCTGTAGGAGCGGGTTCACCCGCGAAGAGGCCGGCACAGGCAACCAGAATCTATTCGACTGCCGAATCCGGGAACTGGTCCTGCACATACTTGATCTCGGTGCGCCCATGGGCTGCCGGCAAGCCATCCTCACCCAGGTTGACGAACACCATCTTGTCGACAGTCAGAATGCTCTTGCGGGTGATCTTGTTACGCACTTCGCACTTGAGGGTGATCGAGGTGCGGCCGAACGCGGTAGCGGTGATGCCCAGCTCGATGATGTCACCCTGACGCGAAGCACTGACGAAGTTGATTTCCGACATGTACTTGGTCACCACACGCTGGTTGCCCAGCTGGACGATGGCGTAGATCGCCGCCTCTTCATCGATCCAGCGCAACAGGCTGCCACCGAACAGGGTGCCATTGGGGTTGAGGTCTTCGGGTTTAACCCACTTGCGGGTGTGAAAGTTCATCTGTACTCCTGACCTGCTTGGCTAACGTGTAGCAATGATGGCAGAGCGGCTGCCTTCGCTCCATTGAACATCGACTATCGTCGCGATTAATCGACGGAAAACCTTGGGCAAGCCGGCGGGGGCAGCTATAATCTGCGCCGTTTTACATGGTTGCCCACAGCGGTGCCATGCCCGCCACCTGTCCGAGGGGCGCTGCAGCAGGCTAGGCCTGTCAGGCTCGGATGGGGCGTTGCTCGCTCCCGCGAGCGCTTAACGCACAACGGCGCCCATTCGCACATTACGAATGGAGGCTCTCATGAGCGCTGCAAACATGCCTGCTGGTTTTACCGATTACAAAGTCGCCGACATCTCCCTGGCCGCCTGGGGCCGTAGCGAAACCATCATTGCCGAATCGGAAATGCCTGCGCTGATGGGCCTGCGTCGCAAGTACCTGGCCGAGCAACCGCTCAAGGGTGCGAAGATCCTGGGCTGCATCCACATGACCATCCAGACCGCCGTGCTGATCGAAACCCTGGTTGCCCTGGGTGCCGAAGTGCGCTGGTCGTCCTGCAACATCTTCTCGACTCAAGACCAGGCCGCCGCCTCGATCGCCGCCGCCGGTATCCCGGTATTTGCTTGGAAAGGTGAAACCGAAGAAGAGTACGAGTGGTGCCTGGAGCAGACCATCCTGAAAGATGGCCAGCCATGGGACGCCAACATGATCCTCGACGACGGTGGTGACCTGACCGAACTGCTGCACAAGAAGTACCCGCAGGTACTGGACCGTGTGCACGGCGTGACCGAAGAGACCACCACCGGCGTACACCGCCTGCTGGACATGCTGGCCAAGGGCGAGCTGAAAGTCCCGGCGATCAACGTCAACGACTCGGTCACCAAGAGCAAGAACGACAACAAGTACGGCTGCCGTCACAGCCTGAACGATGCCATCAAGCGTGGTACCGACCACCTGCTGTCGGGCAAGCAGGCCCTGGTGATCGGCTACGGTGACGTGGGCAAGGGCTCGGCCCAGTCCCTGCGTCAGGAAGGCATGATCGTCAAGGTCTCCGAAGTTGATCCAATCTGCGCCATGCAGGCCTGCATGGACGGCTTCGAGCTGGTCTCGCCGTTCATCGACGGTATCAACGACGGCACCGAAGCCAGCATCGACAAGGCTCTGCTGGGCAAGATCGACCTGATCGTGACCACCACCGGTAACGTCAACGTCTGCGACGCCAACATGCTCAAGGCCCTGAAAAAGCGTGCCGTAGTCTGCAACATCGGCCACTTCGACAACGAGATCGACACCGCCTTCATGCGCAAGAACTGGGCCTGGGAAGAGGTCAAGCCGCAGGTTCACAAGGTCCACCGTACCGGCGCTGGCAGCTTCGACCCGCAGAACGACGACTACCTGATCCTGCTGGCCGAAGGCCGCCTAGTCAACCTGGGCAACGCCACTGGCCACCCAAGCCGCATCATGGACGGCTCGTTCGCCAACCAGGTTCTGGCACAGATCTTCCTGTTCGAGCAGAAGTTCGCTGACCTGCCGGCCGAAAAGAAAGCCGAGCGCCTGACCGTTGAAGTGCTGCCGAAGAAACTCGACGAAGAAGTGGCCCTGGAAATGGTCCGCGGCTTCGGCGGCGTGGTCACCCAGCTGACCAAACAGCAAGCCGACTACATCGGCGTGACCGTCGAAGGCCCGTTCAAGCCGCACGCCTACCGCTACTAAGCGGCAAGCTTGAAGCTGCAAGTGGCAAGCAAAGGCATACCGTGCCGTTGCCACTTGCAGCTCCAGAAACACAGATCTTGAACGACGCCCAAGCCAGACCGGCCATCACCGATCTGGCTTTTACTTGCAGCTTGCCGTTAGACGCTTGTTGCCAGAGGAACGCCTGATGTCACAAGAACGCCGCTACAGTTTCGAGTTCTTCCCAACCAAGACCGACGCCGGTCACGAAAAGCTGATGGGCGTCGCCCGCCAGCTGGCCACCTATAACCCGGACTTCTTCTCCTGCACCTACGGTGCCGGTGGCTCGACCCGCGACCGCACGCTCAATACCGTGCTGCAGCTGGAAAGCGAAGTGAAGATACCTGCCGCGCCGCACCTGTCGTGCGTGGGCGACACCAAGGCCGAGTTGCGCGCCCTGCTGGCCGAGTACAAGGCCGCCGGCATCAAACGCATTGTCGCTTTGCGTGGTGACCTGCCGTCGGGCATGGGCATGGCCAGTGGTGAACTGCGCTATGCCAGTGACCTGGTCGAGTTCATCCGCCAGGAAACCGCTGATCACTTCCACCTGGAAGTGGCTGCCTACCCGGAAATGCACCCGCAGGCGCGCAACTTCGAGGCGGATCTGGCCAACTTTGTGCACAAGGTCAAGGCCGGTGCCGACAGCGCCATCACCCAGTACTTCTTCAACGCCGACAGCTACTTCTACTTCGTCGAGCGTGCACAGAAGCTGGGCGTGGACATTCCGGTGGTACCGGGCATCATGCCGATCACCAACTACAGCAAGCTGGCCCGCTTCTCCGATGCCTGTGGCGCCGAGATCCCGCGCTGGATCCGCAAGCAGCTGGAAGCCTATGCCGACGACACCGCCAGCATCCAGGCCTTTGGCGAAGAAGTGATTACCCGCATGTGCGAACAGCTGTTGCAAGGCGGCGCGCCGGGCCTGCACTTCTATACCTTGAACCAGGCTGAACCGAGCCTGGCGATCTGGAACAACCTGAAGCTGCCGCGCTGAAATCTTTTGGCAAAGTCTGCTTAAGAAATGATTAAGGCTTTGGTCATAGACTAAAGCCTTATTCATTTTCGGGTTAAACAGGTCTTGCCTGCCATGCAGCACACCCAACCTTCGCGCCCACAGCTTGTATACCTGGCTTTTGGCCCGGCAACCTACCATCAGGAAGCCTGCTTCAGCATCGTCAGCGCCCTCGCCCAGTTGGGCAGCGCAGCCGGCGAGGCCATGGACATCCAGGTTTACACCGACAATGCGCAGCCCTACGCCAAGCTGCCCGTCACCGTCCACCTGCTGGACGAGGCCACGCGCCAGGCATGGAATGCCCCGCACGGTTATCACTTTCGCAGCAAGCATGTGCTGTTGCGCCAGGTACTGCAGCAACACCCGCTGGCAGTGCTGATCGACACAGACACCTTCTTCCGCACTTCGCCGTTGCACCTGTTCGCCCGTGTAGCGCCCAACCGCCTGCTGTGCAACGCTATCGGCACACGCTACGGCGCTAACCAGAAGTGCCTGTTGTACAAGAACCTGCTGACCCTTCTCGAGTCCCGGGGACTGGCCGACTGCCAGATGCCGCTCATCAATTCCGGCGTTATCGGCCTCACTGCCGAGGACTGCGGCACCCTGGACCGCTCCATCGCCATGATGGACGAATTCTACCCCTTGGCTCGCGAGGCCTATACCCTTGAGGAGTTCTGCCTGGCAGTAGCGGCCTACCGCAACCTGGAGCTGGCCGAGTGTACCGATGTCATCCATCACTACTGGAGCCGGAAGGCGCAGTTCCGCGCCAAGATCCAGGCCTGGCTGCGCAAGCACGACCACGACCCACTCAGCCCCTCGGCCCTGGCCGACGTTGCGCGGGTCAACGACCAACTGCCGCGGCCACCCACCCTCCACCGTTTGGGTTACAAGGCGCTGAGCCTGACCCTGCCCAGCCACGAGCGCCAGTTCGCCCGCGAATTGCTCTATGGCTGCTACCCCTACCCCAATGAGTTTGACCGCGCCTGCGCGTCCGCCTGGTGGGACAAGGCCCTGGAAAACCTCAATGACCGCTACGGCTACATGGAGCCCGAGCGGCTGCGTCAGTGCCTGCGCCATCCGGGGCTACGGCTATCGCTGGGCGAGCGGCGCAAGGATATCGAGGCGCATCTGCTGCGAACCACTCACGCCTGATGTGCCCGCAAAATTCATTGTCTTGCGCGGCTTTATGGGAGCGGGCGCGCCCGCGAAGAGAGCAACCCGATCGTTGGCACCGGCTTCGCCGGTGTTCGCGGGCACGCCCGCTCCTACATCGATCGTGCATGCCTTTACCGTACACCGGCCGAGCGCGTAATCTCCGGCCATGCCACATATCGCCCGTCTGTTCTGGATCCTCCTGCTCGTTTGCCTGAGCCCGTTGGCTCTGGGCGAACGCTTGCGCCTGGTAACCGACGACTGGGCACCTTATGTGTTTCAGCACAACGGCCAACCGCGCGGCATCGACTACGAAGTCGCCAGCCAGGTCTTCGCACGCCTCGGCGTCGAGGTGGAGTGGCAATTCCTGCCTTGGAAGCGCTGCTTGGCGATGGCTGAGCAGGGCCTTGCCGATGGCATTCTCGACATTTTCCAGACGGACGCGCGCCAACCCTACATGGTGTACGGCTCCGAACCCATGTCGGAGGTCGAATTCGTCCTGTTCCAAAGCCGCACGCGCCGCCATGCCGTCACCCACCTGGACGACCTCGCCGGCCTCACCGTCGGCACATCGCCCGGCTACGCCTACGGTCAAGCGTTCACCGAGGCCCCGCACTTCAAGCGCGAAGCCGCACCCACCCACGAAGCCAACTTCGGCAAGCTGGTGCTGGGGCGTATCGACCTGGCGATCACCGACCGCAGGGTCGGGCATTACCTGCTCCGCCAGCTCGGCCTGCAACAGCAAGTCGAAGAACTGCCGCTGGTAGTCAGCCGCCAGGCGCAGTATTTGGGCCTGGTGCGCAAGCCTGGGCGCGAGGCACTGGCCGTGGCCTTTGCCGAAGAGCTGCAGCGGTTCAAGCAGGAACCGGCCTACGCAGCGATCAGCAACCGCTATACAAGCGACACTGGAAACATTCTCAACGCCGTTGAGCAGCAGGAAAGCAGCACAGCGCGATAGCTCTGTTATACTCGGGCCTTCCCGCCCGGCTCACGCCCGGACGCTCGGCCTCGCAACAGGCATCCCGATCGGCACCGACGCCCCTTCGCGTCCAGCCTCCGTTTCCCGGATGTGCAGTGAAAGCCCAGCTGGACCGGACGCGATCGCATTTCACCGATGCCCGTCGCGCCAGGCAGAACATCCCAACGGGCCCAGCCCACACGAGAACAGGATCGCCCATGTCCTTTGCTTCCCTCGGTCTCTCCGAGGCTCTTGTCCGCGCTATCGAGGCTGCGGGCTACACCCAGCCGACCCCCGTGCAACAGCGGGCCATTCCCGCCGTGTTGCAAGGCCGCGACCTGATGGTTGCCGCACAGACAGGTACGGGTAAAACCGGCGGCTTCGCCCTGCCGATTCTCGAGCGCCTGTTCCCGGCCGGCCATCCCGACAAATCGCAGCGCCATGGCCCGCGCCAGCCTCGCGTCCTGGTCCTGACACCGACCCGCGAACTGGCAGCCCAGGTGCATGACAGTTTCAAAGTCTATGCCCGTGACCTGCCACTGGTCAGCGCCTGCATCTTCGGCGGCGTTGGCATGAACCCGCAGATCCAGGCCATTGCCAAAGGCGTTGATGTGCTGGTCGCCTGCCCAGGCCGCCTGCTCGACCTGGCCGGCCAAGGCAAGGTCGACCTGGCCCACGTGGAAATCCTGGTACTTGATGAAGCCGATCGCATGCTCGACATGGGCTTCATCCACGACGTCAAGAAGGTGCTCGCCCGCCTGCCGGCCAAGCGGCAGAACCTGCTTTTCTCGGCCACCTTCTCCAAGGACATCACCGACCTCGCCGACAAGCTCCTGCACAACCCGGAGCGTATCGAGGTCACCCCGCCGAACACCACCGTCGAGCGTATCGAGCAGCGGGTGTACCGGCTGCCTGCCAGCCACAAGCGTGCCCTGCTGGCGCACCTGATCACCTTGGGCGCCTGGGAACAGGTGTTGGTGTTCACCCGAACCAAGCACGGTGCCAACCGCCTGGCCGAGTATCTGGAAAAGCAAGGCCTGACCGCCGCCGCGATCCACGGCAACAAGAGCCAGAACGCCCGCACCAAGGCTTTGGCCGACTTCAAGGCCAACAGCGTGCGCGTACTGGTCGCCACCGACATCGCTGCCCGCGGCCTGGACATCGACCAGTTGCCCCACGTTGTCAACTTCGAGCTGCCGAATGTCGAGGAAGACTACGTCCACCGCATTGGCCGTACCGGCCGTGCCGGTCGTTCGGGCGAAGCTATTTCCCTGGTCGCACCAGATGAAGAAAAGCTGCTCAAGAGCATCGAGCGGGTGACCAAGCAGCGCATCGCGGATGGCGACCTGATGGGCTTCGACGCCAGCCAGGTCGAAGCCGAGAAGCCTGAAACACGCGAGCGCCCGCAAAACAACGGCCGCGGAGGCCGCAACCAGCAAGCCCGCGGCGAAGGTGCCAAAGACAGCAACGGCGGCCGCAAGGACAAAGGCAAGGACAAAGGCAAAGCCAGGCAGCAAGCTGCGGCCAAGCCGGACGACAAGGAAAAGAGCGGCGACAAGCAGCAGCAGCCGCGCAAGCCGCGTGACAAGAAACCACGCCCACAGCAGGCCAGCAATAACGGCGTGCCGAAACCGCCAGCAGACCGCGACCCGGAAGAGTTCCTGGACGACGAAGTCGATAACTTCGGTAACCGCGCCGACTATGTCAGTCCGTACCAGGGCAAGAACCAGGGCCGCAACCGTCGCCCAGGTGGTGCTGGCCAAGGTCAGGGGCAAGGCAATGGTCAACGCAGCAACGCTGGCGGCCAAGGCCAAGCCCGCAATGGCGGCCAGCCACGCAGTGGTGGCGGAGAAAAACGCCCGCCCCGCGCCAACAACGGTGGCGGTGCCCGTCGTGATGGCGGCGGTGGCCGTGGTCGCCCTGCGCGTGACGATGCTGCCCGGCAAGAGCCGGCCGTGCGCAACCCGCGTCAGCCGGAAAAACAGCCAGTGATCATTCGCAAGGAGTCCAAACTGGACCGCTTCCCGACGCCTGAGCAACTGGATGACCTGCCAAGCCGCCCACGCGGTGAGCGCCCGGCGCTGCTGACCCGCAAGGGCTGATAGAAGTACCGAGGGGGCTGCTTGGCAGCCCTATCACGACACAAGGCCGCTCCTGCAGAGATCAAGAAATTCTCTGCGGGAGCGGCCTTGTGTCGTGATAGGGCCGCAAAGCGGCCCTCTCGGTCTTCAGCCAGCAGAAATCACTTCTGCTTCACACCTTCAACACTGATATCCAGGTCCAGGGTCTGCGAAGTAGCGCCCGGGCCTTTGATGCCGAAGTCGTTCAGGTTCAGCGTTGTGGTGGCGTTGAAGCCTGCGCGCTCACCACCCCATGGGTCCTTGCCTTCACCGTTGAAGGTAGCTTTGAACGTCACCGGTTTGGTGACACCGTGCATGGTCAGGTCGCCAGTCACGTCAGCCGTCTTGTCGCCAGTCGACTTGACGCTGGTGGAAACGAATTTGGCGTCCGGGTACTTCTTCACGTCGAGGAAGTCGGCGCTGGCGATGTGCTTGTCACGCTCGGCGTGATTCGACCACAGGCTGGCAGTTTTCAAGTCGACGCTAATCTTGCTGGCTTCAGGCTTGGCACTGTCCCAGCTGAAGTTGCCGTCGAAATCCTTGAAAGTACCGTGGATGAAGCTGTAGCCCAGGTGGCTGATTTTCCAGTCAACGAACGCGTGCTGGCCTTCCTTGTCGATCTTGTACTCGGCAGCCATGGCCTGGCCAGCAGAGAGCAGAGCGGTACCGAGCGCCAGAGCGGCAAAAGTCTTTTTCAACATCCTGTTCCTTCCTGTGTAATTGAGGTTGAGAGTCAAGCTTTGCGGCCCAGCATGCGAGTCAGGGTCGCGTCACGGTCGATGAAATGATGCTTGAGCGCGGCAAGGGCATGCAGCACGGCAAAAATCACCAGCCCCCAAGCCAGCCACAAATGAACCACACCCGCCACATCTGCCTGGTCAGGCAGGTCGCTGATCAGTGCCGGCACTTCGAACAGGCCGAACACCGGAATGCCGACGCCGTCGGCGGTGGAAATCAGGTAACCGGCAACCATCACCGCAAACAGCCCAAGGTACAGGGCCAGGTGGCCCAGCTTGGCCGCCAGGCGTGTGATTGCGCCGTGGTTGGTGGGTGCCGGTGGTGGCGGGCTGATGAAACGCCAGACTACCCGCAGCAGCATCACCGCCAGCAGCACCAGGCCGATGCTCTTGTGCAGGTCCGGGCCAGCTTTGCGCCAAGGGCTGTAGTAGTCGAGGCCGACCATCCACAGGCCCAGGCCGAACAGGCCGAAAACTGCCAGCGCCACGCCCCAGTGCAGGATGATGCTGACCACGCCGTAGCGAGAAGGTGAATTGCGCAGTTGCATGTTGCGTGTTTCCCCGTGAAAGCTATGCACAGACTAACGCGTAACGTATCGAAGAAAAGCGGAAAAAATTGCTTTGGATTATCGAGTAATCCGATATTTATTCTGTTAGCTGACCATTAAGAAAACATTAACGATAGTCGGAGAGTTCGGGTTGCAGTGTCGGCCCTCAGGCTGCGAACAGGCCGACACTGTCGATCGATCAGCCCGCCTTGGCCTGGGTATTGGTTACAGCCTTCTTCGCAGGCTCCGACTTGGCTGTCGCCTTCTTCGTCTCGGCAGGCTTGTGGGCTGGCTTGTGCGCGGGCGCATGCTTGGCGGGAGCGGCTTTGGTTGCCGCAGGCTTGGCAGCCGTTTCCTTGGCCACAGGCGCAGGCGCTGCAGGAGCCGGAGCCGCCTGTGGAGCGGGCGCAGGTGCAGGCGCCACTTCCTCAGCCTTGGCAATTGGCTCAGCCTTCGCCTCTGGCGTTTGCGCCCCGCCAAACAGGCGCTTGAAGAAGCCTGGCTTGTCCTGCTTGGCCTCTTCGGCCTGCTTAGGCTCAGCTTTGGCCGGCGCCTTGTCAGCTTTGTCGCCCTTGTCGGACGAACCGCCGAACATATTGGAGAAGAATCCGCCCTTGCTCTCCTTGGCGGCCACCGCACCTGCCGCCGCCGCAACCGGCAGCGCCTTGGCCGGGTCGAACGACTTGCCGGCCAACAGGTCCTGTGCCTGGCTGGCCGCACGCTGGCCACTGCGCAGGGCGCCTTCCAGAGTGCCCGGATACAGGGCATCCGTGTGCTCACCGGCAAAGGTCATGCGCTGCACCGGACGTTCCCACAGGCGCCAGTATTTGCTGATCTGCCCCGGACCGTAGGCCAGGTAGGCACCACCCGTGCCAGCGTCCGCGCTGTATCGCTTGACCTCGTAACCGGTGAAAGCACCACGGGCCTGTGGGTAGAACGCATGCAGACGGATCAACACCTGGTCGACCATCTGCTTTTCACCAAACGCCTGCAGCAGGCGAGCGTTATCGCCGGACAGGTTGATCACCACATTGGCACCACCCTTGAGCGCCGGTTCGACCCACAGCATGCCGAGGCCGGCGTTACTGAAGATTTCGCCCGACATGCGTGCGCGGCTTTCCCATACGGGTTTCTTGAACTTGAGCATGATCTGGTCGCGCCAACCATAGTTGGTGCCCTTGAGCGCCGCCAGGTGTTGGCTGTCCAGGCCAGGGGTCATCTGAATCTTGGCCAGCGCGCGCAGGGGCACAGCCATGACCAGATAATCCGCCTTGTAGCCGACGCTGCCGACTTTTACCGTGACACCATCCTTGTCCTGGACAATGGCGGTAACCGGCGAGCTGGTCTTGATGGTTTTCAACTGCTTGACGAAAGCCTGGGCCAGCACCGGGCTGCCACCGGGCAGGCGCGCGGCGCGCAGGTCGCGGTCGCTGACGCCGCGGTACACGCGGTTCTGCTGGGCGAAGTACAGCAGCGACAGGCGCGACGGTTCATCGTAGCGGGTGCGGATCTGCTGATTGATCAACTGACGGGCGGTGGCCGGCAGTTGCAGTTTGTCCAGCCAGGTGGAGACGTTGATCTGGTCAAGGGCGAACAGCGTGCTGGTTGCCTGCGGGTTCAGCGGGTCATCGATCGAACGGGCCAGGTCATCAAGGGTTTTCTCGTAACGCTTGAGCGCCTCGGCAGTGGCCGGTTGCTTGGTGGCCAGATCGCTGGCGCTGAAGTATTCGCCGTCAATCAAGTAACCCGGGGTACGCACGAACTCGGGCGCCGGCAGTGTTTCAAGCTTGAAACGGTCGAGGTACTGGTTGAGCACCGGCTGTGCCTTGGCGTTGCCGATCCACTCGCTGGTGGCCAGGCCCGAACGCCCGCCCATGCCCGCCTTGGCCTCCAGCAGGGTCACCTGCCAGCCTTTGTTCTGCAGCTCGTAGGCTGCCGTCAGGCCTGCCAGGCCACCCCCCACTACAATCGCCGTGGGCGTCTTGTCTTTTGCCAGCGCAGCGCCGCTGGACACACCAATCAATACCAACGCGCACAGGCGCACCCAAGCAGCAGCCATGTCGGCGAACTCCGAGTCAGAGGTTACAGAAACGGGGAGAGGCAGGAATGCCCCGGGAAGATGCGTTAAGAATACGTCAGGTCCGGTCACCCTGCCAGCGCAGTGACATCAAGTCCTTTTGGCAACTGACATTTTTGCCAGTAGCCATGTCACAGGGTGGTAGACGAAGCTGGCGAAGATGGCCAAAAGCCCGCCAGGGGGGGCTGCGCATGATCTTCGAGGAGCGTTTCAACCAAGTGGAGCGGCAGCTTCTGTTACACAGGCAGACACTTCGCACAGCCTCAGGCCTGAGCTTCCACGCCAGCAGCACGTCCTGGATCGGCTTTCACGAAGCCTTCAAGGGCGAGGACGGTACCGAGCTGGTCATTGGTGAACACAGCGAAATTTCGATTGCGTTCGCTCAAGAGGTCGAGTCCCTGCGGCTGGAATACTACGTAGTCAGCGACTTTCTGAGCGAAGACCTGCACATGTTGTTCGATGCCGAGAACATCGACTATGACCTGGTTGCGCCATCCCCTCGCATTTTTTACTGGCTCACCCTCGAAGGTAGCGGCTTCCGGGACGCTCGCCCGGGCCCGATCGCTACACACCCCTACTACCAGGTGATTGACGGCCCCTTTCGGCGCCTGACCATCTCCACCTCGCACGCCGGCACCGTGCATATCCGCAAGCTGGAATGGACCGGCACCCACCGCCATTGAACGGCAGCGGTTGTTCTGCCCTGCGGCATTGCTTAGGCTTACGCGGTCGAACCACGCCGCAAAGCCAGGAGAAGTGCCCATGGGCCTCAATGATCAGTGGATGCAACGCGACCTCAAGGTCCTGTGGCACCCCTGTACCCAGATGAAAGACCACGAGCAGCTGCCGCTGATCCCGATCAAGCGCGGCGAAGGCGTGTGGCTGGAAGACTTCGAGGGCAAACGCTATCTGGATGCGGTGAGCAGTTGGTGGGTCAACGTCTTCGGCCATGCCAACCCGCGCATCAACCAGCGCATCAAGGACCAGGTCGACCAGCTCGAGCACGTGATCCTGGCCGGTTTCAGTCATCAGCCAGTGATCGAGCTGTCCGAGCGCCTGGTCGCCATGACCCCGGCCGGTCTCGACCGGGTGTTCTATGCCGACAATGGCTCGTCGTGCATCGAGGTGGCGCTGAAGATGAGCTTCCACTACTGGCAGAACATCGGCAAACCGGACAAGAAGCGCTTCGTCACCCTGACCAACAGCTACCATGGCGAAACCATTGCCGCCATGTCGGTGGGTGATGTGCCGCTGTTCACCGAAACCTACAAGGCGCTGCTGCTCGACACCCTCAAGGTGCCAAGCCCTGACTGCTACCTGCGCCCCGAGGGCATGAGCTGGGAAGAGCACTCGCGCAACATGTTCCAGGCCATGGAGCAGACCCTGGCCGAACACCACACCTCGATCAGCGCCGTGATCGTCGAGCCGCTGATACAGGGTGCCGGTGGCATGCGCATGTACCACCCGGTGTACCTCAAGTTGTTGCGCGAGGCCTGTGACCGCTACGACGTGCATCTGATCCATGACGAGATCGCCGTGGGCTTCGGCCGCACCGGCACGATGTTCGCCTGCGAGCAAGCCGGCATCCGCCCGGATTTCCTGTGCCTGTCCAAGGCCCTGACCGGCGGCTACCTGCCGCTGGCCGCCTGCCTGACCACCGACAAGGTGTACCAGGCGTTCTACGACGACTACCCGACACTGCGCGCGTTCCTGCACTCGCACAGCTACACCGGCAACCCGCTGGCGTGCGCTGCAGCGCTGGCGACCCTGGATATCTTCGAGCAGGACAACGTGATCGAGGCCAACAAGGCCCTGGCCACGCGCATGGCCACAGCCATTGCGCACCTGGCCGATCATGCTCACGTTGCCGAAATCCGCCAGACCGGCATGGCCTTGGCCATCGAGATGGTCAAGGACAAAGCTGGCAAGGTGGCCTACCCCTGGCAGGAGCGACGTGGCCTGAAGGTGTTCGAACACGCCCTGACCCGCGGCGCCCTGCTACGGCCGTTGGGCAGCGTGGTGTACTTCCTGCCGCCGTACGTGATCACCCCGGAGCAGATCGACTTCCTTGCAGAAGTTGCCAGCGAAGGCATCGACATCGCCACCCGCGACAGCGTCAGTGTTGCCGTGCCGGCCAACTTCCACCCCGACTTCCGCGACCCGGGCTAGGCCCGGCAATTCGCCACACCACTTTTCCTGTGGGAGCGGGCGTGCNNNNGGCACGCCCGCTCCCACAGGGGATCTGCGTCTCTCTATTTACCGAGCAAACCCATGAGACTGTCCCGCTTCTTCATCGACGCCCCCCTGAGCCTTGGCGAGCACGACCTGCCCGAAGCCCAGGCCCACTACATCGGCCGCGTACTGCGCATGGCCCCCGGCGACGCCGTGCAGCTGTTCGACGGCAGCGGCCAGGAATACCTCGGCCAATTGCTTGAAGTGGGCAAGAAAACCGTACGCGTCAGCCTCGACCGGGCCCTCGCCGGCCAGGCCGATTCACCGTTGCACGTGCACCTCGGTCAGGGCCTGTCCCGTGGCGAGCGCATGGATTGGGCGATTCAGAAGGCCACCGAATTGGGCGCCAACGAAATCACCCCGATCGTCAGCGAGCGCTGCGAAGTGCGCCTGAAGGACGAGCGTGCCGACAAACGCCTGGCCCACTGGCGCCAGGTAGCAATCAGCGCCTGTGAGCAGTGCGGCCGTTCGACCTTGCCAATGATCCACCCCCCCGTGCCCCTGGCGGAGTGGATCAAAAGCAGCGATGCCGACCTCAAACTGGTGCTGCACCCGGTTGCCGAGCCGCTGACCAGCCATGACAAGCCGGCACGCCTAGCCTTTCTCATCGGCCCCGAAGGCGGCCTGAGCGATGCCGAGATCGAGCAGGCCAAGGGCGCCGGCTTCCACGCCGCCCGCCTTGGCCCGCGCGTACTGCGCACAGAAACCGCGCCTGTTGTCGCACTGTCTGTGGCACAGCAACTATGGGGTGACATATAGCTCGCCAGTGACTTCCCCAAAGCTGCCTGGAATCTTATATAAATGAGTTGCTGCGCTCAGATACATATGACTGGAGTCGTTCCTGGCATCGCACGCAGGTCGTCCACTTTTAGGCTGGAGACCTGATATTTTTGTCAGGTGGCAGACCAGTCTTTCAGGTTTATACTCCTATCACACCCATTGACAGGAGGCATGCAGCATGAAGTTTATATTTCCACTATTCCTTACCGCTTTGATCACAGGGGTAATTACACCAGCACTGGCATTGGAGCAGAAAAACCATATCATTCGACACCTTGGTGGAGCATGCGGCACATCGAATACTAACATATACGATTGCGCCACAGGGCTCACCTGCCAAAATGGCACATGTGATTTAGCGAGCAACCTTACGGCCGAACAAAAAAAATGCAAGGCATACATGGCATCTCTGGGATATGACCAAAGTAACAGTTTGAACTATCCGGCCATACATGGCGGTTACTGCTATATTGATAGAGACACACCAGGAATGTATGCAGCCGTCCTTGCATCCAAGCCAGGCTGGGACGAAGGATATGAAAGCTACATGATCGCACGATTTAAGGTCCTAGCCCCTGACGCCACAGAGCGCGAACTTGATTCTTTTAAAGAAATGGCACATTCCAAAAGTTTGGACACAAGTCTTCTTGAGGCACTTTTCAAGGCGCACCCAAGAGAAGATTTGAAAACGCTTAAAAAATTTGTATATGGAAAACTCAGCATTGCAATTCCTGACGGTTCTCTTGAAGAAATTCCATTCATAACCGACTATTATGACTACCAGCATGCAAAAGAAGGGAAATATAAAGCCTCAGATGCCGCCGTCATTTGCAATGCCCACCCAAAAAGTTGCATCTCAAATGATAAGTTAAATTAACAGACCGAAAGTGCGACATTTTTTTGCGAATACTCAAACTGCAACCTTGCCAGCCCGACGCTCTCAGTCAGCAATACGCTAACGTACGTAAAGCGACACCGCCACAAAGTGCATCAGGCTGCCCACGATCACGAACAGGTGCCAGATACCATGTGCGTGACGCAGGCGGCTGTCTAGGGCAAAGAAGATGATGCCCACGGTGTAGAACACCCCGCCGGCTACCAACCAGGCGAAGCCGGCGGTGCCGAGACTGTGCAGCAGCGGCTTGACTGCCACCAGCACGATCCAGCCCATCACCGCGTAGATGATGATCGAGAGGATGCGCGCCTCGGAGCGCGGCTTGATTTCCTGGAGCATACCTAGCACCGCCAGCCCCCAGACCACGCCGAACAGGCTCCATCCCCACGGGCCGCGCAGGCTGACCAGGCAAAACGGCGTGTAGCTGCCGGCAATCAGCAGATAGATCGACAGGTGGTCGAGCTTGCGCATGATCACTTTCGCCCGCCCACGGGTGCTGTGGTACAGGGTGGAGATGCTGTACAGCAACAGCAGCGTGCCGCCGTAGATGGAGAAGCTGACGATCTTCCACGGGTCGCCTTGCAGGCCCGCGGCCACGATCAGCCAGATGGCACCAATAGCAGCGAGGACGGCACCGACCAGGTGGGTCCAGGCGTTGAAGCGTTCACCGTAATACATGCAAACACAGACCTCCTGAGGTGGGCAGGGTTCCTGTTGTGATGCTGATGGCTTCGTTCTTTGTGGGAGCGGCCTTGTGTCG
>NZ_JBQENN010000001.1:116757-193690 GCF_052044625.1 Pseudomonas sp. 22515 | reverse complement strand
GCCGCTCCCACTCCAGACCACCAGGCCCTGCGCCTCACATCCTAACCAAGGTCAGGTTGCAGCTCCGCGTCACGCACCAAGCGCTCAAGCGCGACCAGGTCCGGCACCCGCGCCACCTGCTCACCCACCTGCACCGCCGCCAGCTCCAACCTGCCCAGCGCCACATCCACGTAGTTCAGCTGGCTGTCGAGCTTGCACGAGCGCGGAATGTCCTGCAGCAACAGCGCCAGGTACCGCAAACCGGTATCGCCCAACGCATTGAGCACCACCACGCGAGCCCGCTCCCCGCACGGCGTCTCACCACCGCACGCGGCCTCGAAACCGATCAACGGCAGGCGTTGCTGACGCCAGTTGATCCACCCCAGGTGCCAGGCGGGGTCGCCATGCTGGCACACCAGGTTACGCTGCCCGCTCAACTCGGCCACCGCCACGTTGGGCAACACCAGCGTGCGGTCCCCCAACGGTAGCAACAGCCCGGTCAGGCTGCTGCGTTGGCCGGAAATCAGTTCAAGCATGGGCCTGGCTCCAATGGGCGATGCTCTGCAACAGCAGCGACTCCTGGTACGGCTTGCCCAGGTATTCGTTGACACCGATGGCCATGGCGCGGTCCCGGTGCTTCTGCCCAGTACGCGAGGTGATCATGATGATCGGCAAGTCTTTCAACCGTGCGTCACGGCGGATGCGTGTGGCCACCTCGAAGCCGTCCATGCGCGGCATTTCAATGTCCAGCAACAACACGTCGGGCCGGTGCTCTTCCAGCAAGGCCATGGCATCGACGCCATCCTTGGCCGTGAGCACGCTCATGCCGTGGCGCTCCAGCAGGCGGCTGGTAACCTTGCGTACGGTTACCGAATCGTCCACCACCATCACCAGCAAGGCACGGCGCGGTGCCGGGCCAAGCAACTGGCGTTGGCTACCGCCACCGGGCAAGCGGGCCAGCCGTCGCTGCTGGCCGCGCAGCTGGCCCAGCAGGTCAAGAATCAGCACCACCCGGCCATCGCCCAGCAGTGTCGCCCCCGATAACCCGGCAACCGCGGCAAACTGCGGCCCCAGGCTTTTCACCACGATCTCGCGGCTGGGCGACAGGCTGTCGGCCTGAATGGCAAACGACTGCTCCTTGGAGTGCACCAGCAGCACCGGCAATGGCACACTTTGCCCAAGCAGCGCCGGGCGCGGCAGGCCTTGCAGCAACTCGCCCAGGTAGCGCAGCTCGTATTCGTGGCCGGCATAGACATAGCGCGGCGAGTCCAGCTGGTAGCACGCCGCAAGCTCGGCAGGTGGCACGCGGACAATGCCCTCGATGGTATTGAGCGGAATGGCGTACTGCTCATCGCCCAGGTGCACCATCAGCGCACGGTTGATCGACACGGTGAACGGCAGGCGGATCAGGAAACGCGCCCCCTTGCCCTGCGCCGACTCGATACTCATCGAGCCACCCAGTTGCTTGACCTCCTCGTGCACCACATCCATGCCCAGCCCGCGCCCGGAAATCTGGGTAATCTTTTCGGCGGTGGAAAAGCCTGGCCGCAGGATGAACTGCAGGATTTCGTGGTCACTCAACTGCGCCTGCGGGTCCAATAGGCCGCGCTTGATGGCCTTGCGCCGCACCGCTTCCAGTGGCACGCCAGCACCATCATCCGTCATTTCGATGACGATATCGGCGCCCTCATGCAGCAAATTCAGGTGAATGGTACCCTGCTCCGGCTTGCCGGCGGCCAGGCGCATTGCGCGGCTTTCCAGGCCGTGGTCAACGGCGTTGCGCAGCATATGCTCCAGCGGCGCCACCATACGCTCCAGCACACTGCGGTCCAGTTCGCCCTCGGCATTGCCAACCACCAGTTCCACCTGCTTGCCCAGCTCGCTGGCCACCTGCCGCACCACGCGCTGCAAGCGCGGCACCAGGCGCTCGAACGGCACCATCAGGGTGGCAGTCAGGCCCTCCTGCAACTGGCTGTTCACCCGCGCCTGCTGCTGCAGCAGGCTGTAGGCCTCCTGAGCGCGCTGAGCCAGGGTCTCCTTCAGGTCGAGCAGGTCCGAGGCAGACTCGAAGAGGGCCCGTGACAGCTGCTGCAGCTGGGAGTGGCGGTCCATTTCCAGCGGGTCGAAGTCGTCATAGGCATCGCCTTCGAACTGCTGCCGGCTGGAGATTCGCCCCTGGGTCTCGACATCCAGACGCAGCAACTGATCACGCATGCGCTCGAGTGTGGTCTCCATCTCGTTGAGGGCGAACTGCGCGTCGTTGACCTGCTGCTCGATGCGCCCACGGATGATCGAGTGCTCGCCGGCCAGGTTACCCAGGTCGTCGAGCAGCTCGGCGTCGACCTTGACCATGTCACCCGGTGCCCGCTCTGGTGCTGCTGCCGGAACTTCGGCGGTTGCAGCTTCTGGCGGCCCCTGGCCTGCGGCAGTGTCTGTCAGTGCGGCGCTGCTGAAGTTGCGAATGTAGTCGATCAGCGCCGTGGCGGCATGCAGCGGCTGCCCCAGGCGCACAGCGTCAAGCATATGCGCCAGCCGGTCGTGGCAGTTCTGCAGCAGTGCGAACAGTGGCGCGCTTGGCGGCAATCTACCCGCAGCCAACAACTCGTAGAGGAACTCCAGTTCGTGGGCCAGGTCGCCGATCGGGGTGATTTCGACCATGCGCGCCACGCCTTTGAGGGTGTGCAGGTCGCGCATCAGGTTGTCCACCTCGACGCTGCTGCGCGGGTCGGCCTGCCAGCGCGCCAGAGCCGCCGCGGCGCTCTCGACGATGTCCGAGCTTTCTTCCAGGAACACTTCCAGCAGCTCTTCGCCGGGGCTTTCCGGCGCCTCGGCAAGCGGCTCTGCCACCTGCGGCTGCAACGGCGGGTGCGGCAGCCCCAAGGTATCGGCCAGGTCCATGTCCGGGTGCAGCGGTGTGACCGTATCGATGCCCACCAGGCCGGTGGCATCCGGCGCCAGGGCCTGGTCCAGCAGGTTGCGCAGGCTATCGACCAGCTCCGGGCGCGGTGGGATATCCTGCCCGGCCGCCACTTCGTCCAGCATGTCCAGCAAGGCCTCATGGGCCCGCTGGGCCTGGCTGAAGAAGCGGGAATCGGCAGGCAGGCTGCCCTCCTCCACCGCGCCATACAGGTCCAGCAACGCCTCGCACACCTCATCCATCTGCCACAGGTCGGCCAGGTGCGCAGCGTGCCCCAGGGTGGTCATCTGGTCGAGCAGGTTATCCAGTGCGTCGCGCTGGGCGGGCTGTTGCTGCCAGCGCGACAACAACGTCTCTGCATCGAGCAGAATGTCCATGGCCTGCGCCAGGAAGCTGGCGACCAACTGCGGATCACGCTTGCTGCGGCCGGCATGGTGCGAGTCTTCATGCAGACTGGCCAGGCGGCCGTCCACGGCCTGGCCCACCTGCTCGATCAGTTCCGCGGCGCCGGGAATGGCGGCCAGCGGTGTGCTATCGAGTTGCGCCAAGCCCAGATGGAACAACGACCGCGCAGCTTCCAGCCACTCCATCTCGGCCATTTGCAGTGGCAGTTGATGACCCTTGTATTCACGGGCCAGGCGGTCGAAGGCAGTGGCCAGTTCGGCGACAGGCATCACACCGGCCATGGCGGCACTGCCTTTGAGCGTGTGCAAGGCACGCTGCAAGTCATCACTGACCGGCGTGTCGTGGCCGCCGGCGCTTTGCAGATAAGCCTCAAGGCTGGCCAGATGGCCCTGCGCCTCGGTACGAAAAATGCCCAGCAACTGCGGATCGAGGCCATCGACACCGGCAGCCGCCGGGGCATCGTTTTCGGCCAGGCTGTGCAGGTGCCCGGCCAATTGCTCGATTTCAGTCAGTTGCGGCAACTGGCCGGCGGCAAAGTCGGCCAGCAAGTCAGGCAGGTGAACGAACACCTGCTGCAGCGCTACAACCCCTTCCGGGGTGAGCACGCTGCGGCCCTCGAGCACCCGGTTCAGCAGGTGCTCGGCGCCCCAGGCCAGTTCAGCCACCGCCTCGGCATGCACCATGCGGCCACTGCCTTTGAGTGTATGCAGCGCGCGACGCACTTCGCCCAGCGCCTCGCGCTGCTGGTTGTCGGCACGCCAGCGCAGCCAGTGGCGCTCGATTTCCGGCAGCAGCTCGCCCGCTTCATCAAGGAACACCTCGCGAAGCTCGTCATCGATGCCGTCGCCACTGCCGTCCAGGTCTGCGCTGGCCCCAACCACCGCGCACTGCACACCCAGCGCCGCCAAGCTGGCCCGCGCCATCTCGATAAAGGGTTGGCCATCGGCCAGCGGGTCGGCTGCCCGCCATTGCAGGTAGCATTCGGCAGCGCTCAGCGCCTCAGCCAAGTGCGTCAGCTCATCAACCGGCGGCTCTTCCTCCAGGTGCTGCAACCAACGCTGCACATAGCTTGCGCAGCCGACAAACAGCTCGGCCACGGCGGGCAGCATCAACATGGCCAGTGCCCCGCGAATCTGCTGCAACAGCCCCGGCAAGGGCTGCAGACGTTGCCGCGGCCAGTCGGACTCCAGGTAATCGCCGATCAGATCCTTGGCCTGCTGCAACACGTTCAGCGATTCATTCAGCACCAGCTGGCGTATCTCGGCCAGGTCCGAGCCCGGCAGGCTGCCTTGGCCGTTTTCCTCCAAAGGGCCGACCATGCCGTTCAGGGAGGCCTCCACGTACAGCAGGGCCCCCGCCACGTCCATCAACACCGCGTCGTCCACCGCCCGCTCGCCCTGAGCCAATGCCTGCAACGCCAGCACCTGGTCGATGATCACCCGCCGCGGTTGCTGAAAGCCCAGTACCGCCAGGGTGTCAGCCACGTGGCGCAACGGCGCCAGCAGCGCATCGAGCTGTTCGCGGTGCTGACGGTCGCCGCGCCCGAACTGGTCCAGCCGCTCCTTGATGCGCATCAAGTCATCGCACAGTGCAGTCACCACCGAACGCAGCGCATCGCGCCCCGACCCGGCCTGCAGTTGGTCACGCCAGTTGCCCAGCGACAGGTCGAGGTTGGCAAGATCATCGTCACCCGCGAAGCGTTGGGCGGCGCCGGTCATCAGGCTGGCCTGGGCCAGCGGTTCCTCCCCACGGCAGGCACGCAGCTGGTTGAGCAACGGCAGCATGACCAGTGGCAGGTCGTGGCGGGCACCGCGCAACCGCTCCAGGTACGAGGGCAACTGCTCCAGGCCGCGGAACAATGCGCCCAGGCAATCACCCCGGGGGCTGACCTGGCCGTCGGCCAATGCCTTGGCGAACAGCTCCAACTCCTCGGCCAGGCGCGTGGCGCCGCGCAGTTCGAGCATGCGCAGGCAGCCGTGCACCTGGTGCAGGTTGTCGACCACGAAAGCCATCATCGACAGGTCGCCCGTCTCGCCGGCAAAGCGCTCCAGCGCCTGCCGTGCCTGGCCCAGGCAATCGAGGATGGCGGCCTTGGTCCAGGCCAGCGCCACTGTTTCGTGACGCTCGGGGCTTACTGCAGAAGCCATGGTCACTATTCCTTAACGCGGCTCGGTCGGTGGTGGCAGGGTGAAACCGGACACCGAACGGCGCATCTCGCTGGCCATGCGGGCCAAGTGGCGGATGCTGTCGGCGGTGGCACCGGAGCCGGCGGAGGTTTGCGCGGTAATCTGCTGGATCACCGCCATGGTGTGGGAGATCTGCCCGGCCGACGAGGTCTGCAACTGGGCAGCGTCGGAGATGCTGTGGATAAGGTCGGCGAGGTTCTGCGATACCCCTTCGATCTCGGCCAGCGCCACCCCGGCATCCTGGGCCAGGCGTGCACCACGCACCACTTCGGCGGTGGTCTGCTCCATGGAGATCACCGCTTCGTTGGTATCGGCCTGGATGGTACGCACCAGCGCCTCGATCTGGCGGGTGGCAGACGATGAGCGCTCGGCCAGGCGCTGCACTTCGTCGGCAACCACGGCAAACCCGCGGCCGGCCTCACCGGCCAGCGAGGCCTGGATAGCGGCGTTCAGGGCAAGAATGTTGGTCTGGTCGGCAATGTCGTCGATCAGGCTGACGATGTCGCCGATTTCCTGGGAGGACTCGCCCAGACGCTTGATCCGCTTGGCGGTGTCCTGGATTTGCTCGCGAATGTTGTCCATGCCGTTGATGGTGTTGTGCACCACCTCGTTGCCCTTGTTGGCGATGGCCACCGAACGCTCGGCCACCTTGGCCGATTCGTAAGCATGCGCCGAAACCCGATCGATCGACTCGACCATGTCACCCACCGCCTCGGACGCCTCGCTGATCTGTGCAGCCTGGTGCTCGGAGGCCTTGGCCAGTTGCCGCGCAGTGTTCTGCGTGTCCTGCACAGCGGCAGCGACCTGCATTGCACTGTGGTTGATGGTGGCGACCAGGTCGCGCAACTGGTCCACGGAATAGTTGATCGAGTCGGCAATGGCGCCGGTAAAATCTTCAGTCACCGATACGGTCACCGTCAGGTCGCCATCTGCCAGCTCTTCGATTTCGTCGAGCAGGCGCATGATGGCCTGCTGGTTGCGTTCGTTCTTTTCTGCGGTCTCGCGCAGTTGGCGGTTGGTGGTGCGCACCATGACCAGGCCGATGAGGATGATCGAGGCCAGCGCCAGCAGCCCCAGGGCATAGCCGCCAACGGTGTCGAGGGTGCGCCCGCCAGCCAGGTTCTCGAAACCGTTCGCCAGGTGCGACGCTTCGTCGAGCAGGGTTTGCGAAAGGCTGAAGATGTTGCCCGCAGCCTCCCGCACACGGAACAGTTCGGGCGAGGTTTCGAGGATTTCATCCACCGAACCGGCAACGAACTGGAACAACTCGGCGATTTCGGCCAGCCGCGCACGCGCATCGGCGTCCTCGACGCGGGTTATCTGGATTGTCGCATTGCCATTGAGCATGCCCTCCAGCACCTGGCCAAAGCGCCCGGCGTCACGGCCGAAGGCATCGGCCGCCTGGGCGGCGCTGTCGTCACCGGCCAGCACGGTGTTGACCGAGCCAAGGATGCGTTCGGCCAGCAACAACTGGCGCTGGGCCACCGCAACCTGATTGGCCGGGGCACCGCTCTGCAGCAGGATCTCGACCACTTTTTCGTATTCCACCTGCAACTGCGGCACGGTCTCGGCCAGGGTCGCTGCCACCTGGTGCAGCGACAGCACGGTCTGCTCGCTGGCCAGGATGATGTCGGTGTTCTTGCGCAGGTTTTCCCAGTCGCGGCGTACCGATTCCATCTCGTCACGCACCGAAGGTGGCGCAGGCGGCAGGCCAGTGGACTTGTCACCCTGGCGCAGGTAGCCCCAGCGCCGTTCGAAATCATTGCGTGCATCCGACAGCAGCTTGAAAGCCAGGGCCTTGCCGGTGGCCGCCTCGGTGGCGTTCTTGGCGATACGCTGCGACAGCACGCGCAGCTCGCCGGCATGGCCGATGTACTGCTTGTCGTAGTTGGATTGGGTATTCAGGTAAGCAAAGTTGGCGAACAGCAAGATGATCGAAAGGATCAGGATCAGGAACAGCACGGTGATCTGCGCGATGCTGCGGGTACGTGGGCTCACGGTGGTGGCAGTGACGGGGGTGGCAGGCTTGTTCACGTTCGCAGGTCCTATAACGCCACATCGAGAAAGCCTGGCGCCTGGGCCAAGGCAAAGGGGCTGAAGATCGCCCAGTTACGTTCACGCGGAAAATGCCCCTGCACAAAGCGTGCAGCGGCAGGGATCAGCGGCTGCGGCGGCGACAGCTGCAGGCTGTCGAGGGCAAAGTGCTGAAGGCCCAGCACCTCGTCGACCAGCAAGCCGACGAACAGGTCGTCGTGATCCAGCACCAGCACTCGCCGCTGCTTGCCCGGTGCGGCGTGGCCCAGGCCGAAGAAGCAGCTCAGGTCCATCACCGGCAACAGCCGGCCACGCAGGTTGGCCACCCCGCACACCCACGGCTGCACGCCGGGGACGCGGCTACTGCGCGGCTCGCGCAGCACCTCGGCCACTTCGCCCATGGGCGCGACGAACCACTGCCCGGCAATGCGAAAGCCAATGCCGCTCCACTGCTGCACGCGGTTGTCCTGCGGCGGCTGGTCGGCGACCAGCAGGCGGCAGCGCCGGTCGATGTCCAGCAACAACTCAAAGGCGGTCAGCGACGCGCCTTGCGGGCGGGTGGTCAAGCCCCCAGCACTTCTTTGAGCTTGGCGATCAGCGCCTCCTCTTCCACCGGTTTGGTCAGGAAGTCACGGGCACCCTGGCGCGTCGCCCAGATACGGTCGGTTTCCTGGTCCTTGGTGGTTACCACGATCACTGGAATAGCGCTGGTTTCCGGGTCCTTGCTGAGCTGGCGGGTGGCCTGGAAGCCGTTCATGCCAGGCATGACGATGTCCATCAGCACCGCGTCGGGCTTGTCCTGCCGGGCCAGGGCCACGCCGTCGGCACCGTTGCTGGCCTTGAGCACCTGGTAGCCGTGCTTTTCCAGCCATTCGGTCAATCTGTACATCTCTGTCGGCGAGTCGTCGACAATCAGAACTCGGGCCATGCTGTTTCCCCATCAGGAAAGTAGGACCGCGCCATGGCGGGGCTCGGTCAGGGTGCGTGTTGTTGAGGTGTGGCGAACCCGGGCACATGGGCGCGGATCGCATCGAGCAGTTCTTCCTTGCTGAACGGTTTGGTCAGGAACTGATCGGAACCGACCACCCGGCCGCGGGCCTTGTCGAACAGCCCATCGCGGGACGACAGCAGGATAACCGGGGTGTCCTTGAAGGCACTGTTGTGCTTGATTACCGCGCAGGTCTGGTAGCCGTCCAGGCGTGGCATCAGCACATCGACAAAAATGATGCTGGGCTGATGGTCGACGATCTTGGCCAAGGCATCGAAGCCATCGCTGGCGGTGATTACCTCGCAGCCCGCTTCACCGAGCAACATCTGCGCGGTGCGGCGGATCGTGCGGGAATCGTCGATCACCATCACCTTCAGGGGTTGTTCCATAGACGCCTACCAGTAGGATTGAAGCCGCAAGTTGCTAGCGGCAAGCTGCAAGAAAGCAGCTCGGCGCATGGATGCTCTTTTCTTGAGGCTTGTAGCTCAAGGCTTGCAGCTGCATTTTTAGCACACTCCGGGTGGCCATTCCATCTGCCGCGCCCCTTGACCGGCGGCGTTCCCGGCGCCACCCTGAGCCACTTTTCTTTCGATCCACCGCGGCCACCTGCCGCCAAGAGGACCCCCCATGAGCGTTCGCCTCGGCATTGTAATGGACCCCATCGCGTCCATCTCCTACAAGAAGGACAGCTCGCTGGCCATGCTGCTGGCCGCCCAGGCACGCGGCTGGAGCTTGTTCTACATGGAACAGCAAGACCTGTACCAGGGCGAAGGCAAGGCACGCGCCCGCATGCGCCCGCTGACGGTGTTTGCCGACCCTGCACGCTGGTTCGAACTGGGCGAGGAGCAGGACAGCCCGCTGGCCGAGCTGGACGTGATCCTGATGCGCAAGGACCCGCCCTTCGACATGGAGTTCGTCTATAGCACTTACCTGCTGGAACAAGCCGAGAACGACGGCGTACTGGTGGTAAACCGCCCGCAAAGCCTGCGCGACTGCAACGAGAAGATGTTCGCCACGCTGTTCCCGCAATGCACCACCCCGACCCTGGTCAGCCGCCGCCCGGACATCCTTCGCGAATTCACCGCCAAGCATGCCGACGTGATCCTCAAGCCACTGGATGGCATGGGCGGTACGTCGATCTTCCGTCACCGGGCGGGCGACCCCAACCTGTCGGTGATCCTGGAAACCCTGACCGCACTGGGCACCCAGCAGATCATGGCCCAAGCCTACCTGCCGGCAATCAAGGACGGCGACAAGCGCATCCTGATGATCGATGGCGAGCCAGTGGACTATTGCCTGGCACGCATTCCGGCCAGCGGCGAAACCCGTGGCAACCTGGCCGCGGGCGGGCGTGGCGAAGCCCGCCCACTGACCGAGCGCGACCGCTGGATCGCCGCCCAGGTCGGCCCGACGCTGCGCGAGAAGGGCCTGCTGTTCGTTGGCCTGGACGTGATCGGCGACTACCTCACCGAAATCAACGTCACCAGCCCCACCTGTATCCGCGAGATCGATGCCGCCTACAACACCGATATCGGTGGCAAACTGATGGATGCCATTGATCGCAAGCTCAAGGCACGCTGACAGCCAACGCGAAGTAAAGCCGTAGAGTGGGGTATGATGCCGGTCCTATTCGACTGAGCTGCTGCCCCGCCCTGCGGTTGCTGGATACCTGATGACGCTGCCCGCTGACGTCCCTGCCGACCTGCTGCCTCCCCGTGTTCGCCCTGCGGACCGGCTTGGCTTCACCCTGTTCCTGGCTGCGCTGGTGCACCTGGCGCTGATCCTTGGCGTCGGCTTCACCGTGGTCAAGCCTGCCGAAATCCGCCACACCATGGACATCACCCTGGCCACCTTCAAGAGCGAGAAACCGCCCGAGAAGGCTGACTTCCAGGCCCAGGACAACCAGCAAGGCAGCGGCACCCTGGACAAGAAAGCGGTGCCCAAGACCACCGAGCTGGCGCCGTTCCAGGACAGCAAGATCAACAAGATCACCCCACCGCCTGCGGCCAGGCCCGAGGTGGTACCACCCCCTACCCCGAAAAAGTCGGCAGTGATGACGACGGCGCCCAAGCCGCACAAGGTCGAACCCAAACCCAAGGAAAGCAAAGCACAGCCCAAGCCAGCCACACCGGCGCCGGACTTCGACAGCTCGCAGTTGTCCAGCCAGATCGCCAGCCTGGAGGCGGAGCTGTCCAACGAGCAGCAGATGTACGCCAAGCGCCCACGCATCCATCGCCTGAACGCCGCGTCGACCATGCGCGACAAGGGCGCCTGGTACAAGGAAGAGTGGCGCAAGAAGGTCGAGCGCGTGGGTAACCTGAACTACCCCGATGAAGCACGCCGACAGCAGATCTACGGCAACTTGCGCATGATGGTGTCGATCAACCGCGATGGCTCGCTGTACGAGGTGCTGGTGCTGGAATCGTCCGGGCAGCCCGTGCTGGACCAGGCGGCGCAGCGCATCGTGCGACTGGCCGCGCCGTTTGCACCGTTTACCGGTGATCTGGCCGAGTTCGACCGGCTGGAGATCATCCGCACCTGGCGCTTTGCCCGTGGGGACCGTTTGTCCAGTAATTGAGTTCAGCCTTGGTGTAGGGCTTTCGGTGCGTGCTAGCGCGGATATCGAGCGCCGCGCGGGCGGCGCTCGATCTCAAAAGCGCCAAAAACCTCAAGCCAAGCGCCAACCTGACGACACAAATCCGCACCTTGTCAGTCTCGCCACCTGGCGCCACACTATCCCCCATGAAAACCCTCGCACCCAGCTACCTCAAGCACCAGTTCCTGATCGCCATGCCGCACATGGCCGATCCGAACTTCGCCCAGACCCTCACGTATATCGTCGAGCACAATGAGCATGGCGCCATGGGCCTGGTGGTCAACCGACCACAGGAACTGAGCCTGGCCGACATCCTCGAGCAGCTGCGCCCGGACGAAACGCCGCCGGCCAGCACCTTGCAGGTGCCGATCTACCAGGGTGGCCCGGTACAAACCGACCGCGGCTTCGTGCTGCACAGCAGCGAGTGCAGTTTCCAGGCCAGCGTGGCGCTGGAAGGGCTGTCGCTGACCACGTCACAGGACATATTGCTGGCTATCGCCGCCGGTGTGGGCCCGAAACAGAGCCTGATCACCTTGGGCTATGCCGGTTGGGAAGCGGGCCAACTGGAAGCGGAACTGGCCGACAACGCCTGGCTGAACTGCCCGTTCGACCCGGAAATCGTCTTCGGTATGGCCAGCGACCTGCGCCTTGAGGCTGCGGCCGCCAGCCTGGGGATCAACCTGCACCTGCTGACCAGCCAGGCGGGCCACGCCTGATGGCTGAGCTACGCCTGCTGCTGGGCTTCGACTATGGCAGCAAACAGATCGGCGTGGCCGTCGGCCAGGTGATTACCGGCCAGGCCCGCGAACTGTGCACCCTGAAGGCGCAGAACGGCGTACCGGACTGGGCCCAGGTGGAAAAGCTGATTGCCGAATGGAAGCCAGATGCCATTGTCGTCGGCCTGCCGCTGAACATGGACGGTACGCCCAGCGAGATGAGCGCCCGCGCCGAAAAGTTCGCCCGCCGCCTGAACGGCCGCTTCAACCTGCCCGTGCACACGCACGACGAGCGCCTGACCACCTTCGAGGCCAAAGGCGAGCGCATGGCCCGTGGCGGCCAGCGTGGCAGCTACCGCGACAATCCGGTCGATGCCATTGCCGCTGCCTTGCTGCTGCAAGGCTGGCTGGAGGCCAATACCTGATCATCTTTGCCGCCGGGTCCACCCGGCGCACCCTTCCGAGGAGCCCGCAATGAGCCTACCCAATCCCGCCGAGCTGATCCGGCAGATGGCTGTCGACCTTCGTGCCCACCTGGCGCGCCGGGCAATCACCGAGCCCCGTTACATCGGTATCCGCACCGGCGGCGTCTGGGTTGCCCAGGCCCTGCAGGATGCTATGGGCGACACCAGCCCAATGGGCACCCTGGACGTGTCGTTCTACCGTGACGACTTCAGCCAGAACGGCCTGCACCCACAAGTGCGCCCGTCCGAGTTGCCGTTCGAAGTCGAAGGCCAGCACCTGGTGCTGGTGGATGACGTGCTGATGAGCGGTCGCACCATCCGCGCGGCGCTCAACGAACTGTTCGATTACGGCCGCCCGGCCAGCGTCACCCTGGTCTGCCTGCTGGACCTGGATGCCGGCGAACTGCCGATTCGCCCGAACGTGCTCGGCGCCACCCTGTCGCTGGGTGCCCATGAACGGGTAAAATTGACCGGACCCGCACCGCTCGCCCTCGAGCGCCAGGACCTCGCCTCCGCTTCCGCCCTTTAAGAGTCCCCCGCGATGACGCCAATCGACGCCAAGCGCCCGCTGCAGCTCAATGATCAGGGCCAGCTGCGCCACTTCCTCTCGCTTGACGGTTTGCCTCGCGAACTGCTCACCGAGATCCTCGACACCGCCGACTCCTTCCTGGAAGTCGGTGCCCGGGCTGTGAAAAAAGTCCCGTTGCTGCGCGGCAAGACTGTGTGCAACGTGTTCTTCGAGAACTCGACCCGTACCCGTACCACCTTCGAACTGGCAGCCCAGCGCCTGTCGGCCGACGTGATCAGCCTGAACGTGTCGACCTCCTCGACCAGCAAGGGCGAAACCCTGTTCGACACCCTGCGCAACCTCGAAGCCATGGCCGCCGACATGTTCGTCGTACGCCACTCCGACTCCGGCGCCGCGCACTTCATCGCCGAGCACGTGTGCCCGGAAGTGGCCGTGATCAACGGCGGTGACGGCCGCCACGCGCACCCGACCCAGGGCATGCTCGACATGCTCACCATCCGCCGTCACAAAGGCAGCTTCGAAAACCTGTCCGTGGCGATCGTCGGCGACATCCTGCACTCGCGTGTGGCCCGTTCCGACATGCTCGCGCTCAAAGCGCTGGGTTGCCCGGACATCCGTGTGATCGGGCCGAAAACCCTGATCCCGATCGGTATCGAGCAGTACGGCGTAAAGGTCTACACCGACCTCGCCGAAGGCCTGAAAGACGTCGACGTGGTGATCATGCTGCGCCTGCAGCGTGAGCGCATGGCCGGTGGCCTGCTGCCCAGTGAAGGCGAGTTCTACCGCCTGTTCGGCCTGACGACCGCGCGCCTGGCCGGGGCCAAGCCTGACGCCATCGTCATGCACCCGGGCCCGATCAACCGTGGCGTAGAAATCGAGTCGGCGGTTGCCGATGGCAAGCACTCGGTGATCCTCAACCAGGTCACCTACGGTATCGCCGTGCGCATGGCCGTGCTGTCCATGGCCATGAGCGGGCAGAACGCGCAACGTCAATTGGACCAGGAGAACGCCCAGTGACCATCAGTATTCTTGGCGCCCGGGTGATCGACCCCAACAGCGGCCTTGACCAGGTCACCGACCTGCACCTGGACGGCGGCCGCATTGTCGCCATCGGCGCCGCACCGGCCGGTTTCAGCGCCAGCCGCACGATCCAGGCTGATGGCCTGGTCGCTGCGCCCGGCCTGGTCGACCTGGGCGTGTCCCTGCGCGAGCCGGGTTACAGCCGCAAAGGCAACATCGCCAGTGAAACCCGCGCTGCCGTTGCCGGCGGTGTCACCAGCCTGTGCTGCCCGCCACAGACCAAGCCGGTACTGGACACCTCGGCGGTAGCCGAACTTATCCTTGACCGCGCCCGCGAAGCCGCCAACAGCAAGGTCTACCCGGTCGGCGCCCTGACCAAGGGCCTGGAGGGCGAGCAACTGGCCGAACTGGTGGCCCTGCGTGACACCGGTTGCGTAGCGTTTGGCAACGGCCTGAAGGAAATCCCCAACAACCGTACCCTGGCCCGCGCCCTGGAGTATGCCGCCACCTTCGACCTGACGGTGGTGTTCCACTCCCAGGACCGCGACCTGGCCCAGGGCGGCCTGGCCCACGAAGGTGCCATGGCCAGCTTCCTCGGCCTGCCGGGCATCCCGGAAAGCGCCGAAACCGTGGCCCTGGCGCGCAACCTGCTGCTGGTGGAACAGAGCGGCGTGCGTGCGCACTTCAGCCAGATCACCAGCGCCCGTGGCGCGCGGCTGATCGCCCAGGCCCAGGCCTTGGGCCTGCCTGTGACCGCCGATGTAGCGCTGTACCAGCTGATCCTCACGGACGAGTCGCTGCGCGAGTTCTCCAGCCTGTACCACGTGCAGCCGCCGCTGCGCACCGCTGCCGACCGTGACGGATTGCGCGAGGCGGTGAAGTCGGGGGTGATCCAGGCCATCTCCAGCCACCACCAGCCGCACGAGCGCGACGCCAAGCTGGCCCCGTTCGGCGCCACCGAGCCGGGTATCAGCAGCGTCGAGTTGCTGCTGCCACTGGCCATGACCCTGGTGCAAGACGGCCTGCTCGACCTGCCAACCTTGCTGGCCCGCCTGAGCAGCGGCCCGGCTGCCGCCCTGCGCCTGCCGGCTGGGGAACTGAAAGTGGGTGGCGCGGCCGACCTGGTGCTGTTCGACCCGCAAGCGTCCACCGTTGCTGGCGAACAATGGTTCTCCCGTGGCGAGAACTGCCCGTTCATCGGCCACTGCCTGCCAGGTGCAGTGCGTTATACCTTGGTCGATGGGCACATCTGCCACGAGGCCTGAGTAACATGCTTCGCGGGCACGCCCGCTCCCACAGGATCACCACAATTCCAAGGCATGTGGTAACCCTGTGGGAGCGGGCATGCCCGCGAATGCCTTCACATAGTCCCCCCCGCCAAGCGCGACCATTCATCCCCCCCGGTTGAAATCCTCCCCCCCACCCCCATATGAGTCTGCATCAGGCACTTTCGCCCCGCTGCGTGGAGACTCTCCCCTTGACCACAATCGTTTCTGTCCGCCGTAACGGCAAAGTCGTCATGGGCGGCGACGGCCAGGTATCCCTTGGCAACACCGTGATGAAAGGCAACGCCAAGAAGGTGCGCCGCCTGTACCACGGCCAGGTCATCGCGGGCTTCGCCGGCGCCACTGCCGACGCCTTCACCCTGTTCGAGCGCTTTGAAGGTCAGCTGGAAAAACACCAGGGTCACCTGGTACGCGCCGCCGTCGAGCTGGCCAAGGAATGGCGTACCGACCGCTCCCTGAGCCGCCTGGAAGCCATGCTGGCCGTGGCCAACAAGGATGCATCCCTGATCATCACCGGCAACGGTGACGTGGTCGAACCCGAAGATGGCCTGATCGCCATGGGTTCCGGCGGCGCCTATGCCCAGGCCGCAGCCCGTGCCCTGCTGAACAAGACCGACCTCTCGGCCCGCGAAATCGCCGAGACCGCCCTGAACATCGCCGGCGACATCTGCGTGTTCACCAACCACAACCTGACCATCGAGGAGCAGGACCTGGCCGACTGATTCAGCTGTTCTGGCGCCCCTTCCCGGTGAAGGGGCTTTTCCACGCTGACTCACCTGCCCAAGGACCGTATTGATCATGTCCATGACCCCCCGCGAGATCGTCCACGAACTCAACCGCCACATCATCGGCCAGGACGACGCCAAGCGCGCCGTGGCCATTGCCCTGCGCAACCGCTGGCGGCGCATGCAGCTCCCAGCCGAGTTGCGTGCCGAAGTCACCCCCAAGAACATCCTGATGATCGGCCCTACCGGCGTCGGCAAGACCGAAATCGCCCGCCGGCTGGCCAAACTGGCCAACGCGCCGTTCCTCAAGGTCGAAGCCACCAAGTTCACCGAAGTGGGCTACGTGGGCCGCGACGTCGAATCGATCATCCGTGACCTGGCCGATGCCGCGCTGAAGATGCTGCGCGAGCAGGAAATCATCCGCGTGCGCCACCGCGCCGAAGACGCCGCCGAAGACCGCATCCTCGACGCCCTGCTGCCCCAGGCACGCGTCACCAGCTTCAGCGAAGAAGCCGCACAGACCAGCAGCGACTCCAACACCCGCCAGCTGTTCCGCAAGCGCCTGCGCGAAGGCCAGCTGGACGACAAGGAAATCGAGATTGAAGTGGCCGATGCCGTAGGTGTCGAAATTGCTGCGCCGCCCGGCATGGAAGAAATGACCAACCAGCTGCAGAGCCTGTTTGCCAACATGGGCAAGGGCAAGCGCAAAGCGCGCAAGCTGAAGGTGAAAGAAGCGCTGAAGATGGTTCGCGATGAAGAAGCGAGCCGCCTGGTCAACGAGGAAGAACTCAAGGCCAAGGCTCTGGAAGCGGTCGAACAGCACGGCATCGTGTTCATCGACGAAATCGACAAGGTTGCCAAGCGCGGCAACGTTGGCGGCGCCGATGTGTCCCGTGAAGGCGTGCAGCGCGATCTGCTGCCGCTGATCGAAGGCTGCACCGTCAACACCAAGCTGGGCATGGTCAAGACCGACCACATTCTGTTCATTGCCTCGGGTGCATTCCACCTGAGCAAGCCGAGCGACCTGGTGCCCGAGCTGCAAGGCCGCCTGCCGATTCGTGTCGAGCTGAAGGCACTGACCCCGGAAGACTTCGAGCGCATCCTGCAGGAGCCGCACGCGTCGCTGACCGAGCAGTACCAGGCATTGCTGAAGACCGAAGGCCTGAACATCGAGTTCCTCGCCGACGGCATCAAGCGCCTGGCCGAGATTGCCTACCAGGTCAACGAGAAGACCGAAAACATCGGTGCCCGCCGCCTGCACACCCTGCTCGAGCGTTTGCTCGAAGAAGTGTCGTTCAGTGCGGGCGACCTGGCCAGCACCCATGACGAAGCGCCGATCCAGATCGACGCGGCGTATGTGAACAGCCACCTGGGTGAGCTGGCACAGAACGAAGACCTGTCGCGTTACATCCTGTAAGACCGGTTTCGACAGTTTCGNGATCCGTGCAGGGGCGGGCTTGCCCGCGAAGAGGCCCTTGAATCCCTCCCCCATAAGCTGGAAGCTGTGCTTCATCAGCTCCCGAGAGATTCTGCCCATGGCCCGCCTGCCTACCGCCATCAACCTGCACAAAGCCTCCAAAACCCTCAGCCTCACCTACGCGCCCGGCGAGGTCTACCACCTGCCTGCCGAATTCCTGCGCGTGCACTCTCCCTCCGCCGAGGTCCAGGGCCACGGCAACCCCATCCTGCAGTTCGGCAAGATCAACGTTGGCCTCAGTGGCCTGGAACCTGCCGGCCAATATGCACTGAAACTGACCTTCGACGACGGCCATGACAGCGGCTTGTTCACTTGGGAATACCTTGAGCAACTGTGCCTGCGCCAGGAACAACTGTGGGCGGAATACCTCGACGAGTTGCACAAGGCCGGCAAATCCCGCGACCCAGCCGAATCTGTGGTCAAGCTCATGCTCTAGCGCAAGGCCTGAGGGGTTTAGAGCGCATTTTCTAAATTCATCTGTTTGAATGACTTGCAGACAGCCCAGTGAAGGGCTGTCTTGCGCATTACACGAAAGTCGGGTAACCAATGGGTGTGGCAAGTTCCCTGCATCACTTTGCAGGTCGTCAGCACCCACGCAGCACCGCTGTTCCTTATCACTGGTCACCCGAGTAGCAGTACCGGGCTCAGGGCTGTGCACCCACCACAGCAACCGGTACTCGTCTCAGGACAACGGAGCGTCGTAGATGAGTAACAAGAACAACGATGAGCTGCAGCGGCAGGCCTCGGAAAACACCCTGGGGCTGAACCCGGTCATCGGCATCCGCCGCAAGGACCTGTTGAGCTCGGCACGCACCGTGCTGCGCCAGGCCGTGCGCCAACCGCTGCACAGCGCCAAGCATGTGGCTCACTTTGGCCTGGAGCTGAAGAACGTGTTGCTGGGCAAATCCAGCCTGGCCCCGGACAGCGACGACCGTCGCTTCAATGATCCGGCCTGGAGCAACAACCCGCTGTACCGCCGCTACCTGCAAACCTACCTGGCCTGGCGCAAGGAGCTGCAGGACTGGGTCAGCAGCAGCGACCTGTCCCCCCAGGACATCAGCCGCGGCCAGTTCGTCATCAACCTGATGACCGAGGCCATGGCGCCGACCAATACCCTGTCCAACCCGGCTGCGGTCAAACGCTTCTTCGAAACCGGCGGCAAGAGCCTGCTCGATGGCCTGTCCAACTTGGCCAAGGACATGGTCAATAACGGCGGCATGCCCAGCCAGGTGAACATGGATGCCTTCGAAGTGGGCAAGAACCTGGGCACCAGCGAAGGCGCGGTGGTGTACCGCAACGATGTGCTGGAACTGATCCAGTACAGCCCCATCACCGAGCAGGTGCATGCCCGCCCGCTGCTGGTGGTGCCACCGCAGATCAACAAGTTCTACGTGTTCGACCTCAGCCCGGAAAAGAGCCTGGCGCGCTTCTGCCTGCGCTCGCAGCAGCAGACCTTCATCATCAGCTGGCGCAACCCGACAAAGGCCCAGCGCGAGTGGGGCCTGTCCACCTACATCGATGCGCTGAAAGAAGCCGTCGACGCGGTACTGGCGATTACCGGCAGCAAAGACTTGAACATGCTCGGTGCCTGCTCCGGCGGCATCACCTGTACCGCACTGGTGGGCCACTATGCCGCCATTGGCGAGAACAAGGTCAACGCCCTGACCCTGCTGGTCAGCGTGCTGGACACCACCATGGACAACCAGGTTGCATTGTTTGTCGACGAGCAGACCTTGGAGGCCGCCAAGCGCCACTCTTATCAGGCGGGCGTGCTGGAAGGCAGCGAAATGGCCAAGGTGTTCGCCTGGATGCGCCCCAACGACCTGATCTGGAATTACTGGGTTAACAACTACCTGCTGGGCAATGAGCCCCCCGTGTTCGACATCCTGTTCTGGAACAACGACACCACGCGCCTGCCGGCCGCCTTCCACGGCGACCTGATCGAAATGTTCAAGAGCAACCCGCTGACCCGCCCCGACGCCCTGGAAGTGTGCGGCACCCCGATCGACCTGAAACAGGTCAAATGCGACATCTACAGCCTCGCCGGCACCAACGACCACATCACCCCATGGCCGTCATGCTACCGCTCGGCACATCTGTTCGGTGGCAAGATCGAATTCGTACTGTCCAACAGCGGGCATATCCAGAGCATCCTCAACCCGCCGGGCAACCCGAAGGCACGCTTCATGACCGGTGCCGACCGCCCGGGGGACCCGGTGGCCTGGCAGGAAAACGCCACCAAGCATGCAGACTCCTGGTGGTTGCACTGGCAAAGTTGGCTGGGCGAGCGTGCCGGTGCGCTGAAAAAGGCACCGACCCGCCTGGGCAACCGTGCCTACGCCGCCGGCGAAGCCTCCCCAGGCACCTACGTTCACGAGCGTTGAGTTACAGCGCCGTGGTGGCCCGCGGGGCGCCACGGTGTTTACTTCACCCAAGAGTCACGTGCATGCCGCAACCCTATATTTTCAGGACCGTCGAGCTGGACCACCAGTCCATCCGCACCGCTGTTCGCCCTGGCAAACCGCACCTGACGCCGTTGCTGATCTTCAACGGCATCGGCGCCAACCTCGAGCTGGTGTTCCCGTTCATCGATGCACTTGACCCGGACCTGGAAGTCATCGCCTTCGATGTGCCTGGGGTCGGCGGCTCGTCCACACCACGCCACCCGTATCGCTTCCCTGGGCTGGCCAAGCTGACCGCACGCATGCTCGACTACCTCGACTACGGCCAGGTCAACGTCATCGGCGTGTCCTGGGGCGGCGCCCTGGCCCAGCAGTTTGCTCACGATTACCCCGAGCGCTGCAAGAAACTGGTGCTGGCCGCCACCGCTGCCGGTGCGGTAATGGTGCCAGGCAAGCCCAAGGTGCTGTGGATGATGGCCAGCCCCCGGCGTTACGTGCAGCCGTCGCATGTCATCCGCATTGCACCGATGATCTATGGCGGCGGCTTCCGACGTGACCCCGACCTGGCCATGCACCATGCTGCCAAAGTGCGCTCCGGCGGCAAGCTGGGCTACTACTGGCAGCTGTTCGCAGGGCTCGGCTGGACCAGCATCCACTGGCTGCACAAGATCCAGCAGCCCACCCTGGTACTGGCCGGTGACGACGACCCGTTGATCCCGCTGATCAACATGCGCCTGCTGGCCTGGCGGATTCCCAATGCCCAGCTACACATTATCGACGACGGCCATCTGTTCCTGATCACCCGTGCCGAAGCCGTCGCCCCGATCATCATGAAGTTCCTGCAGGAAGAACGTCAGCGTGCGGTCATGCATCCCCGTCCGGCCTCGGGGGGGTGAAACAGCTGCGGCCTGACAGGGGAAATGGATCAGACGAGGGAGTGTTGCCATGAAAGACAAACCGGCCAAAGGATCGACAACGCTCCCCGCCACCCGCATGAACGTGCAGAACGCCATCCTCGGCCTGCGCGGCCGCGACCTGCTTTCCACGCTGCGCAACGTCGGCCGCCACGGCCTGCGCCACCCGCTGCATACCGCGCATCATCTGCTGGCGCTTGGCGGGCAGTTGGGGCGGGTGATGCTGGGGGACACGCCCTACCAGCCGAACCCGCGTGACGCACGCTTCAGTGACCCGACCTGGAGCCAGAACCCGTTCTACCGCCGCGGCCTGCAGGCCTATCTGGCCTGGCAGAAGCAGACACGCCAGTGGATCGATGAAAGCCATTTAAACGACGATGATCGAGCCCGCGCCCACTTCCTGTTCAACCTGATCAACGATGCGCTGGCGCCCAGCAACTCACTGCTCAATCCGCTGGCGGTCAAGGAGCTGTTCAACACCGGCGGCCAGAGCCTGGTGCGCGGCGTGGCCCACCTGCTCGACGACCTGCGTCACAACGATGGGCTGCCGCGTCAGGTGGACGAGCGCGCCTTCGAAGTAGGCGCCAACCTGGCGGCGACCCCTGGCGCAGTGGTATTTCGCAACGAGCTGCTGGAGCTGATCCAGTACTCGCCGATGAGCGAAAAGCAGCACGCACGCCCACTGCTGGTCGTGCCGCCTCAGATCAACAAGTTCTACATCTTCGACCTCAGCGCTACCAACAGCTTTGTCCAGTACATGCTCAAAAGCGGCTTGCAGGTGTTCATGGTCAGCTGGCGCAACCCCGACCCACGCCACCGTGAATGGGGCCTTTCCAGCTACGTGCAAGCCCTGGAGGAAGCGCTTAATGCCTGCCGCAGTATCAGCGGCAACCGCGACCCCAACCTGATGGGCGCCTGTGCCGGTGGCCTGACCATGGCCGCACTGCAAGGCCACCTGCAAGCCAAGCAGCAATTGCGCCGGGTACGCAGTGCCACCTACCTGGTCAGCTTGCTGGACAGCAAGTTCGAAAGCCCGGCCAGCCTGTTCGCCGATGAGCAGACCATCGAAGCGGCCAAGCGCCGCTCTTATCAGCGCGGCGTGCTGGACGGTGGCGAAGTGGCGCGGATCTTCGCCTGGATGCGGCCCAACGACCTGATCTGGAACTACTGGGTCAACAACTACCTGCTCGGCAAGACACCGCCGGCGTTCGACATCCTGTACTGGAATGCCGACAGCACGCGCCTGCCCGCCGCGCTGCATGGCGACCTGCTGGAGTTTTTCAAGCTCAACCCCTTGACCTACGCGTCCGGGCTGGAGGTGTGCGGTACCCCGATTGACCTGCAGCAGGTCAATATCGACAGCTTTACCGTGGCCGGCAGTAACGACCACATCACGCCATGGGACGCGGTGTACCGCTCGGCCTTGCTGCTGGGTGGCGAACGGCGCTTCGTGCTGGCCAACAGCGGGCATATCCAGAGCATCATCAACCCGCCAGGCAACCCCAAGGCCTACTACCTGGCCAACCCCAAGCTGAGCAGCGACCCACGCGCCTGGTTCCACGACGCCAAGCGCAGTGAAGGCAGCTGGTGGCCGTTGTGGCTGGAGTGGATCACCGCACGCTCCGGCCTTCTCAAGGCACCGCGCACTGAACTGGGCAACGCCACTTACCCACCGCTAGGCCCCGCGCCAGGCACCTACGTGCTGACCCGATGAGCTGCTGACTGGATGAAAACCCGCGACCGTATCCTTGAATGCGCCCTGCAGTTGTTCAACCAGCAGGGCGAACCCAACGTATCCACCCTGGAAATTGCCAACGAACTCGGCATCAGCCCAGGCAACCTGTACTACCACTTCCATGGCAAGGAGCCCTTGGTACTGGGCTTGTTCGAGCGTTTTGAAGAAGCGTTGATGCCGTTGCTGGACCCGCCGCTGGAGGTGCGCCTGGACGCAGAGGACTACTGGCTGTTTCTGCACTTGATCGTCGAGCGCATGGCTCAGTACCGCTTCCTGTTCCAGGACCTGTCCAACCTGACCGGGCGCCTGCCCAAGCTCGCCCGAGGCATGCGCAGCCTGATCAATGCAATCAAACGCACGCTGGCGGCGCTGTTGGCCAGCCTGAAGCGCCAGGGGCTGGTGGAGAGTGATACCCAGGCGCTGGGGCAACTGGTTGAGCAGATCACACTGACGCTGATGTTCTCGCTGGATTATCAGCGTGTGCTGGGGCGCGAGGGGGATGTGGGGATCGTGGTGTATCAGGTGATGATGCTGGTGGCGCCGCATCTGCAGGCCCAGGCCCGGGCGGCGGCGGAGCAGCTGGCAGTGAAGTACCTGGAGGGGTAGGCCTGCTGGAGATGTGGTGTTGCAGCCGACGCATTCGCGGGTAAACCCGCTCCTACAAGGTTTGGCGCATCTTGTGGGAGCGGGTTTACCCGCGAAGAAGGCGACGCGGTATCAGATCAGGGTACCGGTGCCGGTAGGTGCCGATGGCGTGCTGCTGGCCGGGGTAGCGGCAGGTGCCGGTGCAGTGGTCGCAGCAGGCGCAGCGCTGGCCGCTGGGGCCGCCGGCTTGGCGGCTGCCGGTTTGGCCGGCGCCTTCTTCACCGCAGGTTTCTTGGCCGCTGCCGGCTTCGCCGCAGGCTTGGCTGCTGCAGGCTTGGCTGCAGGTTTTGCCGCTGCGGTTTTGGCTGCGGGTTTTGCCGCTGCGGTTTTAGCAGCAGGTTTGGCCGCCGCCGTTTTCGCCGCAGGCTTGGCTGCTGCCTTGGCCAGTGGCTTGGCCGCAGCCTTGCTCGCAGCCGGCTTGGTTGCTGCAGTGCGCGACGAAATCGGCGTAACCGAAGCACCGGTCAGCTTCTCGATCTGCTTGGTCAGGCTGTCCACCTGCTGGTGCAGTGCCTTGATCTCGTTGCGGCTCGGCACACCCAGGCGCGAGATGGCGCTGTTAAGGCGCTTGTCGAAGGCTTCTTCAAGTTCGCTCCACTTGCCCAGCGCACGGTCCTTCACGCCCGACACCCGCGAAGTGGTCGAAGACTTGGCAGTCTCGGCAACATCTTCAGCCGTCTTTTTCGCCTGCTTCTCGGCCTTCTCGCCATCCTTCACCAGCGAGTCGAACAGCTTCGGGCCGTCCTGGTCGATCTTCGAATAGATACCCAGCCCCGCCAGCCAGATCTTGCGGGAGTATTTCTCGATCCCGCCGACCCAGGAGCTGCTTTCTTTTTCGGTGTTCTTCTTGCCAGCCATCCTGCTCTCCTTATGGTTTGTGCGCGACGCGCTCAAGCAGCTCATGCAACTGTTCAAGCTTGATCGACAACGCCTCAACGTCATGTTTAGACGGAATACCCAGGCGATTCAAGGCGCGACCGACCCGTGCGTCGAAAGCTTTTTCGATCTTGTCGAGTTGAATTTCTACCTTGCCGCGTACGCGGCTCACTTCTTCACCGACTTCGTCGAGCTGATGGTTGGCGGCATCGAGTTCTTTATCGATGCGCTTCTTGCCGCGCTTCTCGACACCTTCACCCGCCCTGACCAGCTCTTTGAAGTAGTCAGCGCCTTCCTGACCGACGCGGGCGTAGGCGCCGATACCGGCCAGCCAGATCTTGCGCGCATAGCCGCGCACCTCGCCAAGCGTGTCCAGGGCTTCGTCTTTTTTCTTCGCAATCACTTTGGCCATGCTGTGTACCTCATGCTCATGAGTGGTGGAAAACCGCCCATGGAGGCTGGGCTTGTGCATAAGGTAGGGAAGAAAATTAGAAACCTCACCCTAAGGTCTTCGTTGTCGCATCTATATACCGCAAGCCCCGTTCACCATAGCGCTAGCGTCGCAGGCCTCACCTCACGGACATCGACGCCATGACTGCTGTAGCAAACCCACCCAGGCTGACGTTCAAGCAACGCGTGGCAGCCTGTTTCTCCAAACGACCCAGCCTGCGGGACGTTTTATCAAAAGAAGCATTCCAGGTTTTCAGCGACCGGTATCCATGGGTGCACCGCAACCACCCTCACATCACATCGCTCGATCCTTTCGTCATCCTGCATGCACCGGCCAGCACCGATGACCTCTCACGTCAGAGCGGGCTGGTGGACGAGCTTCTCAAGCATTTTCTGGCCAAGGAACGTGTGCAACTGGGCGCCGCAGACAGGCTGAGCATCAGCCCTCCCCATGTGTTTCAAATTCAGGAGCAAAGCCAGGACAACATCCGCCAACCCGAAATCATGCCGGACCTGTCGAAGCTCAACGATGACTTCGATACAGTGCTTGGCGCGTTGATACCCGCCTTCCAGCAAGCCCAGATCGGCTTCTGGAACGGGCTCGACGAAGACAGCCAAGTCTCGCGCATGCTCTGGCTGGAGCACACCATCAAGGCTGCATTGCTCGAGAACCTCCCTCGCCAAGGTCTGGCAGATGATGCAAAAGCTGCAATGTACGCCCTGCTCGACGGGGTACACGACAGCCTGGCTGTCGAGGCGATACAAGTCACGCTCGGAACGGATGGCGGGGCACACACCGTTACCCTACCGGATCTGTTGCTCATCACCACAAGCGGCAACCGCAACCTGGTTCTGCAATGCAAGCCCTGCGGTTCGGTTCGTCGCCATGTTGACCTGCCCAGCTTTGCCACTGCGCTGCAACGGCAGCTAGCGCAACGCTATCGCTTCGAGGCATTGTCCTGGGCGCACACGCCGGTGATCGGACGGCCTTTCGCCTTCCAGGCCAGGCAGCTGCTGAACGATATCCTTGACGACATCGGACGCCTGCGTCTTGCTGGCCTGGCAACCGTCGACGAGTTGGAGCGACAACTGCGCCAGGTGAGCGACCCGTCAGCTTACTTCCTCGACCTGCCTTCGCAGGAACGAACTGCACCCGCCGTCAGTCCGCCGCGATGGCTGCTCAATGCCAGCGCTGAGGACCGCTATGCCTACCACACTGCACTGCTCGATCTGGCGGCGAACCAAGGTCGGTCGAAGGGTCGCACATCGCTGGGCGATGTCGAGGATATCCGTGATTACGCCGCTCGCCGCTTGCGTGAGACCCTGCAGACCAGCTACCCAGACAAGGCGGTGCACGACCCGAACGAGGTGCACATCCGCATTTCCCAGGCCATCATCGGCTCCGGCACACAAGGGCAGTCACTGTTCTTGCGCACGGTACCCCTGACCGACTTGGCAGTTTCACGCCTGCGGCTGGAGGCTGGCGAGGTGATGAGCGGGATGAATTTCGAGGACGGCTCGCCTGTGACCGACTGGCTGAGCATCGACCAGATCAGGGGCCTGATTCATCAGGTCGACATCGGCGGTCACTACCCCTCCTACCTGAAGGACCAAGTCAACACCCAACCGCGCAGGGCCGAGCGAATCCGACAGCATGCCAGGGAATGGCGTTACGCCCTTCGGTTCAGCACCCTGAAGGCCAAGATCGAGCAACAGCTTGGCGAAACGGCAAGCCAGGCAATTCTCAGGTTCTGCCAGGGCATGGACAATGGCGTGGACCTTCTGCGCATCGCCCCCCTGGCGTTTCTTTGCGCACCTGGCGCTTCGGCAAGCGATGTGGCGCAGGGGATGTTCATTATCGAAATACCGGCAAGCGGCACCTGGGTCTTGTACCGCCCATTCTATGCCGGCAGAGCGTTGCAGGAATTTCCGACCCTCGAATTGCTAATGGACGCAATCCGCAGCAGGGGCGAACTGCAAGAGAGCGTATTGGCCTGGCTCGACGATGACGCGCGCCCGATTTACCAGAACGACGGGTTCAAGCACCCGCACTTGCACCCGAACATTAAAGCGCTGACGCACCTGCTCAATGTGCCGGTCGAGCTACTGGACGGCCTTTTGCAACGCCTCAGACGCCCGGTCCAGGTCTCGTTCCAGGCGTGGACGGAAGATCTGGACACCTACCTGTTCAACGCGCGTATCGAGACCATGTTATTGGCCTCAGCCAGCAACAGCGTCTCCAATGCTCAAGAAGTGCGGGCTTTGGTGAAGGAGGCTGCGTGGGCGATCTTCAATACCGTCACCCAACTTTGGCATGGCCCGATGACCACGCTGGTGTGGCTGGTGGTGGCGCTGTCGGCAGCCAAGGAAGACGTGGAGGCGCTGATCAAGCGCAGCGGTGACAACAAGATCGTCGCAGCCATAGACCTGATCACCAACCTGGCCTTGCTCCTTGCCCACCGCCCTGCAACGCCACCCACCAACAGCGAAGAGGCCGCTACGCTCCGTTTTTCAGGCCCTGCGCCGAAGGAAGATTCCCCGCCGCCAGCGCTCGAGCAGCCACTGGAGAAACCCTGGCAGGCCCCCGTCGAGCCGCCGCCGCCCAGGATCATGCGGGTAAATGCCTGGCGTGAGGAGCAGAGCCTGAGCAAGCTGTCGCCCCAGGTGCGTCAGTCAATGGCCCAACTGCAGGCTTCGCAGCCGCTGGAAGGGCACGTGCCACTGGCTAAGGGCCGTCTGCGGGGGCTGTACAGCATCGCCGGCCGTTACTACGTCAAGCTCGGCGATGACGCCTATGAGGTCATCGAGACCTGGAACGGCATGCAGATCATCGGGCCCGAGCCGAGCAGCAGCGAATGGGTGTCGCAATGGAATGGCGACCCGGACGGTTATCACATCGTGGGTCGTGAACGGCAAAAAGGGCCATGGCTTACGCGCTGGCATGAACAATGGACTTTGAACGTGAGCCTCTTTGGCGGCATGCCAAAGGACAGGCACACCATCAACGCTGAAAACCGCCAACGGTTCGACACGTTGAGCGCAACCGCCACGGCGAATCAACAAATGCTTAATCAGATGGCGCCACTTATGGAACGCAGCCAAGTGCAACTGCAGGCTTATGACGACCTCGCTCTGGAGTACAGCATGGCTATCGACGCACTGCCTGCACATGAGCGCGCTTCACCGCCGCCAGCATTGCAGCTTCAGAGGCAGGCACTCAAAGCCCAACGCCTGCGCCATTTGCCGGAAATCCGGGCATCCGCGCTCTACCTGGAACGGCAGAGCACGCTGCTGCATGGAAACATCGAAGTATTCAAGGAGATGGCCGAACCCAGGTTCAGCAAATTCGACACCCGAGCCCCGAACCGACGGCGATACGGCAATTGGTACGGTGCAGCCATCGAAAACGACATGCTGCTGTGCCGCCGCCTGCTGGAGCAGGTCGACCATCAGGCACTGAGCGCACAGGCCATCGGGCTGCCCCGCTTTCCAGAGACAGCCGAGCAGATTCAGCAATACCTCGATCATCGTGAACGGGTACGCGATTCCTGCCAGGCCAGCCGCCGCCTGCTTGTCGTCAGCCAGCGGCTGGATCGGATCCTGGCGGAAACACTGCAGGACCCCAAGATCGATTTTGCCAATAAAGCCACGAAACTTGCTCAGACCATTCAACGCAGGACGTATTCGACGCTGGTCATTCGGGCCCAACTGCTCAGTGACCTGGCCTACCTCGCCGTGGACAAGTCTCGGCTCTCTGCGGACACGGCCGAGCATTTGCTTGCAATGCGCGCACCGCTCAGCGGCATCGAATTCAGCCGCACGGTATGGAGCCACGACGGCCTGGCAGCCACCGAAGAGACGGCCCAGGTCAAAGCCGAACTGCTTGAGGATATCCTTCAGAAATACCGTACCGTGCTGGACCGCGCCCAATACATGAAGACGTTGGACTCCCCTGCGCTGGTGAGTGAAATGCTGGACGAATACATACGCGAACTGTCCACGATCACCCAGATCACGGAGCAGCAACTGAGCGCGAGCTTGACCAACCTCGACAGCGGCATCAGTCCCCCCTCGCCAGCGCCCTACCATCGCCCGGCAACGATCAGGCGCCGGGTCATCCGTGTCGACCGAGGTCGACCGTTGCTGGTGGAAATCGACCAAATGGGCAACCGGGCCATCCAGCGCAGTGCATTCAATCAGGAGCCTGCGGGCAGCTTCGCTCAACGCGACGGGGTGTGGCATGCCGTGCCTGAGCAAGCGCGGCCGGCCCCGCGCGACCGGGCACAGCTTCGCCAGCGAGCAAACCGCCTGCTGGCAGAGGTGGATGGAAAAATCGCCTTCGCCGCTCACTATGCCGATGAGCCCAACAGCCTGAGCGACTTCCTGGAATGGCCGGCCGGTGACATGCGCGAAGTTCAGCAGCAACTGACCGAGCTGAACAACCCACTGGATTCCAGCTTGGTCGACCTCCTTCGGGCAGCCGTAGACCGCGTCCATCACGAAAGGCTTCGGCTGCTCACCGACGCGTATCTGAACACCCGCCATCCCGACGGCAAGGCCCTTCGTTTCCTGGCTGAGCAGAAGCGGATTCGTGTCAGGCAGACCGTGATTCGCCGGCAGCTACGTCACGCCAATGATTACCTCGACGTCTACGAGATTCGCGATGTGCAAGCGCCACAGCGGCTACTGTGGGAGGCGCACTTTCATTATTCCAGCCTCGAAGCGAGAGGGCATGACTTCGTCAAGGGCCACCTCAAGTTCTGGGATGCAGGTGTAAGGGGCCGCAAGGCCATGCTCGAGCAGGCCGCAGACGCACGCGAGCGCATCGCGATCTACCGCGGCGATCTGCGCCTGGAGCAGGTGATTGGCATCATTCCTTTCCCGGCGGACGCGCCGCAGTAGCCAGACAGCGGCGCCGGCTCAGGCCAGGGCCTTGTCCAGCGCCCGCTCGATCTCACCCTTGATGGTGCCGCTCATCATCGACAGCATCATGCCCAGCTTCAATTCGACGCGGATGCTGTCGTCGCCAATGTGCACGCTGCCATTGGCGCCACTGCGCGCAACGTCCACGCGGTCACCGTTCCAGGTGGCCTTGAGGTCGTACTCGCGGCTGAGCTTGTCGACCAGCGCTTCGGCCTTGGCGCGGGCGGCATCACGGCCGAGGGAGTGTTTGCGTTCGACGCTGATCTGGGTCATGCGGGCGTTCCTGAAGATGTAGACATAATGAGCATTATGCCCGCCCCTGCCCACTGGCACACCCCGCCAAGACAAATCCGCCCGTTCGCCCTAGAATGGCGGTAATTTTTTCCGGTGAAGCGATATGAACGACCAGCGCAAAGGCGACCACGCCGAACCCACCACCCATTTCGGCTACCAGGACGTGCCTGAAAGCCAGAAGGCGAAGAAAGTCGCCGAAGTGTTCCACTCGGTGGCAGCCAAGTACGACCTGATGAACGACGTGCTTTCCGGCGGCATGCACCGCCTGTGGAAGCGCTTTACCATCGAGCTGTCGGGCGTGCGCAGCGGCAACCGCGTACTGGACATCGCCGGCGGTACCGGTGACCTGGCGGCCAAGTTCTCCCGTCTTGTCGGGCCGACCGGGCAAGTGGTGCTGGCCGACATCAACGATTCGATGCTCAAGGTTGGCCGTGACCGCCTGCTTGACCGTGGCGTAGCCGGCAACATCGAGTTCGTCCAGGCCGACGCTGAAAAGCTGCCGTTCCCGGACAACCACTTCGACTGCGTGACCATCGCTTTCGGCCTGCGCAACGTTACCCACAAGGACGCCGCCATCCGTTCGATGCTGCGCGTGCTAAAGCCCGGTGGCCGCCTGTTGATCCTGGAGTTCTCCAAGCCGACCAACAAGCTGATGTCCAAGGCCTACGACGCCTACTCGTTCGCCTTCATGCCGCTGGCTGGCAAGCTGATCACCAATGACGCCGAGAGCTACCGTTACCTCGCCGAGTCGATCCGCATGCACCCTGACCAGGAAACCCTGAAGAGCATGATGGTCGAGGCTGGTTTCGACCGCGTCACCTACCACAACATGACCAGCGGCATCGTTGCCGTGCACCGGGGAATCAAGCCCTGATGTTGCTGGCCGGGCTGCTCGCCAGCGTCGAACATGGCCTGAACCGCGTCCTGCGCCTGGACAGCACGGCCCTGCCGCGGCTGGCCGCGCTGGAAGGCAAAGTCATCGAGATCGACTGCCGCCAACCGGCCCTGCAGGTGTTTATCCTGCCCGATGAAGAAGGCTTGATGCTCGCCGCCCATTGGGAGGGCGAGGTCGACTGCCGCCTGCGCGCCCCCGCCGGTAGCCTGGCGCAACTGGCCTTGGTCAAGGACAAGACCGCTGTACTGCACAGCCCGCAGGTCGAGCTGCACGGCGACAGCGCCGTACTGCTCGACCTGTTCGGTGTGCTGCAGGACCTGGAGCTGGACTGGGAGCACGAGCTGCAACGCTGGCTTGGCCCGGTCGCCACGGCAATGCTGGCCGGCCATATCCGCCTGCGCGCTCGCTGGACTCGCCAAGGCCTGGCACGGTTCAGCCAGAACCTGTCCGAATACCTGGCCGAAGAATCCCGTACCCTGGTCGGCAAGCGCGAAGCCGAAGCCGCCTTCAGCGAGCTCGATGCCTTGAAGCTTGATACAGAACGCCTCGAAGCGCGCCTCAAGCGCCTCTCCCGATCCCTTGATACCAGCGATAACGCATGAAGCTGCTCGCCGTCCGACGTCTTTTTCGCATCCAGCGTGTGGTGATCCGCTACCGCCTCGATGACCTGCTGTTCGACCAGCCCTTGCTGCCCTGGTGGCTGGCCAGCCTGCGCCTGTTGATGCCGTGGCGCTGGCTGCCACGCAAGCCCACCGAACTCAGCCGTGGCGCGCGCCTGCGCCTGGCACTGCAGGACCTGGGGCCGATCTTCATCAAGTTCGGCCAACTGCTGTCCACCCGCCGCGACCTGCTGCCCCCCGATATCGCCGACGAACTGATGCTGTTGCAGGACCGTGTGCCACCGTTCGACCCGAAAAAAGCCGTGGCCTTGATCGAGGAACAGCTCGGTGCGAAGGTCGGCGAGGTGTTCAGCCGCTTCGACGTCGAGCCTCTGGCCTCGGCCTCGGTGGCCCAGGTGCACGCCGCACGCCTGAAAACCGGCGAAGAGGTGGTGGTCAAGGTGGTGCGCCCGGGCCTGAAGCCGGTCATCGCCCAGGACCTGGCCTGGCTGTTCCTGATCGCCAAGGCCGCCGAACGCGCCTCGGCGGATGCCCGTCGCCTGCACCCGGTGGAAATCGTCGGCGACTACGAAAAAACCATCTACGACGAGCTCGACCTGCTGCGCGAGGCTGCCAACGCCAGCCAGCTGCGGCGCAACTTCGAAGACTCCGAGCTGATGTACGTGCCCCAGGTGTACTGGGACCTGTGCCGCCCCAAGGTGCTGGTGATGGAGCGCATCTACGGCGTACCGGTGACCGACATGGCCACCTTGGCCGACCAGCGCACCGACATGAAGCTGCTGGCCGAGCGCGGCGTGGAAGTGTTCTTCACCCAGGTGTTCCGCGACAGCTTCTTCCATGCCGACATGCACCCTGGCAACATCTTCGTCAGCACGGTCAAACCGTGGAGCCCACAGTACATTGCCATCGACTGCGGCATCGTCGGCAGCCTCACCGCCGAGGACCAGGACTACCTGGCGCGCAACCTGTTTGCCTTCTTCAAGCGTGACTACCGCCGCGTCGCCCAGTTGCACATCGACTCGGGTTGGGTGCCGGCAAACACCAAGGTCAACGAGTTCGAAGCAGCGATTCGCACCGTGTGCGAGCCGATCTTTGAAAAACCGTTAAAAGATATTTCCTTCGGCCAGGTGCTGATGCGCCTGTTCCAGACCGCACGGCGCTTCAACATGGAAGTGCAGCCACAGTTGGTATTGCTGCAGAAAACCCTGCTCAACATCGAAGGCCTGGGCCGACAGCTGTACCCCGACCTGGACCTGTGGAGCACCGCCAAGCCGTACCTCGAACGCTGGATGCGCGACCGCTATAGCCCCAAGGCCGTGTTCGGCAACCTGCACAGCCAGGTAGAGCAACTGCCGCACCTGGCCGGCATGACCCGCGACCTGCTCGAGCGCCTGTCGCAGCCTCACCTGCACGATCCACAACTGCCGGAACGGCGCCGCCAGGGCGACCGCTGGGCGCTGCGCCTGCTGGGCGCCGGCCTGCTTGGCGGTGGCGCAGTTTTGGCTGCAGGCGCTGCCGAAACCGCCAGCCTGGCCGCCCCGGCCGCCTGGCCAGCCTGGTTGATGCTGGCTGCGGGCCTTTACCTGATCGTGCGCCAATAGCCAGCCGCGCCTGTGGCTGGCACACTAGCGCAAAGGGCCCGGCACAGGAGCGGGCCCGTTTTGGAGTCGACGATGAAAGACTGGCTGGACGAGATCAAGTGGAACAGCGATGGCCTGGTACCGGCGATCGCCCAGGACCACAAGACCGGACGCGTGCTGATGATGGCCTGGATGAACCGTGAATCGCTGGCCCTGACCGCCGCCGAGCAGCGTGCCATCTACTGGTCGCGTTCGCGTGGCAAGCTGTGGCGTAAAGGCGAGGAGTCCGGGCATGTGCAAAAACTGCATGAGTTGCGCCTGGACTGTGACGCCGACGTGATCATCCTGATGGTCGAGCAACTGGGCCATATCGCCTGCCATACCGGTCGTGAAAGCTGCTTCTACCGCGTCTATGAAGACGGCCAGTGGAAAATCGTCGACCCGGTCCTGAAGGACCCGGATGCCATCTACAGCGCAGGACATTGACATGAGCGACACCCTCAACCGCCTGGCCGAAGTGCTTGAAGAACGCAAGCAAGCGGCGCCTGACAGCTCCTACGTGGCCAGCCTGTACCACAAGGGCCTGAACAAGATCCTTGAAAAGCTCGGCGAAGAGTCGGTCGAAACGATCATTGCTGCCAAGGATGCCCAGATCAGCAAGGATTACAGCGATGTCATCTACGAAACCGCCGACCTGTGGTTTCATAGCCTGGTGATGCTCAGTGCGCTGGGCCAGCATCCGCAAACCGTGCTGGATGAGCTGGAACGCCGCTTCGGGCTTTCCGGGCATGATGAAAAGGCCGCACGCCAGCCTTCGGCTTGAGCACAACGCATTCTAGGAGAGCACCATGGGTATTTTTGACTGGAAACACTGGATTGTCCTGCTGGTCGTCGTGGTCCTGGTATTCGGCACCAAGAAGCTGAAGAACTTCGGCAGCGACCTGGGCGAGTCGATCAAGGGCTTCCGCAAGGCCATGAACGAAGAAGAGAGCAAGCCGGCCGAGCAGACTCCGCCGCCTGCCCAACCTGTGCCACCGGTGCAAAACACCGCGCAGCCGCAGCAAGGCCACACCATCGAAGGCCAGGCCCACCCGGTCCAAGAGCCGCAGCGGAAAGACTGACCCATGTTCGGCATCAGTTTCAGCGAGCTCCTGCTCGTCGGCCTGGTCGCCCTGCTGGTGCTCGGTCCCGAGCGCCTGCCGGGTGCCGCGCGCACGGCAGGCCTGTGGATCGGCCGGCTCAAGCGCAGCTTCAACAGCATCAAGATGGAAGTGGAGCGCGAAATTGGCGCCGACGACATCCGCCGCCAGCTGCATAACGAGCACATCCTGCAGATGGAAGAGGAAGCCAAGCGCATCCTCAACCCAATGACGCCACCCGCGAAGCCGCCGGTCACCACGGCCAGCGTGCAGCCACCTGCCGGGCTCGAAGCCAGGCCGGTCGAAGCACCTGCTGCCCCGGCCGCACCGTCTGAACCGCCTCAACCGCCGCGAGCCCCATGAGCGAGAATCCGGAACACGACCAGCCGATGCCGCTGGTTTCGCACCTGACCGAACTGCGCACCCGCCTGCTGCGCTGTGTTGCCGTCATTTTCCTGATCTTTGCCGGGCTGTTCTCCTTCGCCCAGCAGATCTACACACTGGTTTCCGCGCCGCTGCGCGAGCACTTGCCGGCCAACGCAACGATGATCGCCACCGATGTGGCCTCGCCGTTCCTCACGCCGTTCAAGCTGACCATGATCGTCTCGCTGTTCCTGGCCATCCCGTTCATCCTTCAGCAGATCTGGGGTTTTATCGCGCCAGGGCTGTACCGCCATGAAAAGCGCATCGCCATTCCACTGTTGGTGTCGAGCATCTTCCTGTTCTATGCCGGCATGGCCTTCGCCTACTTCCTTGTATTCCCGCTGATCTTCGGTTTCTTCGCCAGCGCCACGCCAGAAGGCGTTTCGATGATGACCGACATCGCAAGCTACCTCGACTTCGTGATGACGCTGTTCTTCGCCTTTGGCGTGGCCTTCGAAATCCCGGTGGCGGTGGTGCTGCTGGTGTGGATCGGCGTGGTCGACGTGAAGTACCTGAAGAAAGTACGCCCTTATGTGATCATCGGCTGCTTCGTGGTCGGCATGGTCCTCACCCCACCGGACATCTTCTCCCAGACCCTGCTGGCCGTGCCCATGTGGCTGCTGTTCGAGATCGGCGTGCTGTGCGGCAGCCTTATCCGCAAGCGCAGCGCCCACGACGAAACCGCCGATGACCATAACGACCAGCCACCAGCGACCCAACCGTGAACCTGCTGCTTCTTGAAGAGGCCGACTTCGTCTCGGCCAACCGTGTCGTTCTTGCTGATCGGCGCTTCACCCATATGCAGGAAATCCACCGCGTGGCAGTGGGCGACAACCTGCGCGTGGGCCGTATCAATGGCCTGATGGGCAAGGCCACGGTGCTGCGCCTGGAAAAGCACGAAGCCGAACTTGAAGTGGCCTTCGACCAGCAGCCACCGGCCAAGCTGCCGCTGACCCTGGTGCTGGCGGTGCCGCGCCCCAAAATGCTGCGACGGCTGTTCCAGACCGTGGCCACGCTGGGCGTGCCGCGGCTGATCCTGCTGAACAGCTACAAAGTCGAGAAAAGCTTCTGGCAAACACCTTTTCTGCAGCCCGAGAGCATTCGCGAAAACCTGATCCTGGGCCTGGAACAGGCGCGCGACACCGTGTTGCCCGAGGTGATCATTGAAAAACGCTTCAAGCCTTTTGTCGAAGACCGCCTGCCCACCATCGCCGCCGGCACCCTGGGCCTGGTCGGCCATCCCGGCCCCTACCCAGCCTGTCCACGCGCCGTAGAGCAAACCGTTACCCTGGCCATTGGCCCCGAGGGTGGCTGGATCCCCTACGAGATCGACCTGCTGGGCAAGGCAGGCCTGGCGCCGGTACAGCTGGGTGATCGCATCTTGCGGGTGGAGACCGCCGTCACCGCGCTGCTTTCGCGTATTTTCTGACACAAACACCACTTTTCCGCCCATCAAGTTTCCCTCTCCCGGGCCGATGGCCTTGGCAACAATACAATTATTTGTGCTGCCAAGCCGCCGGGAGTCGAACATGTATCAATGGTTAGCCCAATCGCTGGGCGATGTGAGCGTCAATCGCAAACTGGGGCTGGGTTTCGGCCTGGTGCTGCTGTTTACCCTGGCGATTACCCTGACCGGCTGGCACGGCATGGACAGCATCATCGACCGTGGCGACAAGCTGGGAAACATCTCTGTCATCCAGCAATACACCCAGGAATTGCGCATCGCCCGACAGCATTACGATCGCCGCCGCGACGACGCTTCGCTGGCAGAACTGGAAAAAGCCCTGAGCAACCTCGACCGCCAGGTGCAGCGGATGCTTGGCCAGATCGAACAACCCGCCGACCGCCAACGCCTCGAACAGCAACGCGAGGCAGTGCGCACCTACCAGCAGGCATTCAACGAGCTTAAGCAAGCCGACCAACGCCGCGAAGCCAGCCGTGATGTACTGGGTAGCAGCGCCGATAAAGCCGTGGAGTTGATAGGCCGCGTACAGCGTAGCCTGCTGCAAGGCGCAAACATCAACCAGTACCAGCACGCGGTGGACGTCAGCGCCCTGCTGCAACAAGCGCGTTTCCAGGTGCGTGGCTACACCTACAGCGGCAATGCCGATTACCAGCAAACGGCACTGAAGGCCATCGACCAGGCCTTGGCCGAGCTGCGTGCACTGCCGGCCAAAGTGCCAGCCGAACATGCTGCCAGCCTGGATGATGCCGCCACGGCCATGGGCGGCTACCGCGATGCGGTGAACCAATTCGGCAATGCCCAGCTTGCCAGTGAGCAAGCGCTGCAACGCATGGTTGAACAAGGCACGGTACTGCTGCAGGCCAGCCAGATGATGACCACCTCGCAAACTGAGGTGCGCGATGCCGCGGCCGCGCAGGCTAAAACACTGCTGGCAGTTGCCACCGTGCTGGCACTGGCCCTTGGCCTGCTGGCCGCCTGGGCCATTACCCGGCAGATCATCATCCCTCTGCGCCAAACACTGCGCGCCGCAGAGCGTGTGGCCAGCGGAGACCTGACCCAGAGCCTGCAGATGCAACGCCGCGACGAACTGGGCCAATTGCAGGCCAGCATGCATCGTATGACCCAAGGTTTGCGTGAACTGATCGGCGGTATTGGCGATGGCGTGACGCAGATCGCCAGCGCTGCCGAGGAGCTGTCGGCGGTCACAGAGCAGACCAGCGCCGGGGTCAACAACCAAAAGGTCGAAACCGACCAGGTGGCGACCGCGATGAACCAGATGACTGCCACCGTGCACGAAGTGGCACGCAATGCCGAACAGGCTTCGGAAGCCGCCTTGGTGGCCGACCAGCAGGCCCGCGAGGGCGATCGCGTGGTGGGCGAGGCAGTGGCACAGATCGAGCGCCTGGCAAGCGAAGTGATCAACTCCAGCGAAGCGATGAACCTGCTCAAGACCGAGAGCGACAAGATCGGCAGCGTACTCGACGTAATCAAATCGGTGGCCCAGCAAACCAACCTGCTGGCCCTCAACGCAGCAATCGAAGCCGCCCGCGCCGGAGAGGCCGGGCGTGGCTTTGCCGTGGTTGCCGACGAAGTGCGCAGCTTGGCCCAACGCACACAGCAGTCGACCGAAGAGATCGAAGAGTTGATTGCCGGCCTGCAAAGCGGCACCCAACGGGTGGCCAGCGTGATGGACAACAGCCGCCAACTGACCGACAGCAGCGTCGAGCTGACCCGCCGCGCCGGCAGCTCGCTGGAAACCATCACCCGCACGGTGTCGTCGATTCAGGCAATGAACCAGCAGATTGCCACAGCGGCCGAGGAGCAGACGGCGGTGGCCGAAGAAATCAATCGCAGCGTGATGAATGTGCGTGATATTTCCGACCAGACCTCGGCGGCGAGTGAGGAGACGGCCAGCTCCAGCGTGGAACTGGCGCGGTTGGGTACCCATTTGCAAGGGTTGGTTGGGCGGTTCCGGCTGTGATCTGAACCAGCGGTCGCCCGGTGGGGCCTCTTCGCGGGTAAACCCGCTCCTNCATGCACAGGCCGTCGTAGGAGCGGGTTCACCCGCGAATGGGCCGGCCCTGCTGGCCAATTTCCACCCGCCGTTCACCGTTGCCGGCACTACCGTATTCGCGGGTAAACCCGCGCCTACACACATGCATAGGCTGTCGTAGGAGCGGGTTTACCCGCGAAGAGGACGGCACAGGACGAAATATATCCTACTGTTCGCGGCGAACTTTCCTACCTGATTATCAGGTCAAGTCCTACAGCTCCACTGCCGATGGGCAGAGATGTGATGCCAGCCATGCGCCTGCATCCTTTCTCTCACTCGCTCGGAGATTCCCCATGCTTGGCTCCCTCAACCGCAAGCTCGGCAACATCAGTGTCGCCGCCAAGCTGGCCCTCGGCTTCGCCGTGGTCCTGCTGCTCACCCTGGCCACCACCATCAGCGGCTGGCGTGCCCTGGATGGTGCCATCGTGCGCTCACAGCAACTCAGCGAAATAGGCCTGATCAACGACCTGACAAAAGACCTGCGCGCGGAACGCATCACCTACCGCGTGCTCAACGACGATGCCAGCAGAGCACGCATCAGCAATATCCTCGACCAGCTCAACAGCATGCTGACCACCCTGCAACAACGCAGCAACGTCGATGAGTCACGGCAGTTGCTGACAGAGAAAATGGCATTGTTGCAGAGCCTGCGCGACACCTTCAGCGAACTGCAGCGCAGCGTCGCCAGCCGTGTAGCCCTGCGCGAAGCCCTGCAGTCACAGGAGCATGCACTCAGCGAGGCGATTGACCAACTGCAGACCCAGGCCTTGCTGAAAATGCCTGACAACAGTCAGCAAAGTGGTGTGCTGGGCCTGATGGATACCCTCAGCCGGCATGTCGAAGGTGCCAACCAGCAAAGCCTGGTTCCAGCCTACACCTTCGCCCCGGTCGAGGATTTTTCCAAAGTCGGTGATAACGCCCTGGATGCCGCCGACAATAGCCTTGCGCAACTGCTTGAAGGCCTTGCGCCGTTGGGCTTGCCACGCGCCATCACTGAGCAACCGGGTGTCGAGCTGAGCAAGTACCGCACCAGCCTGGATCAGTACCGCCGCGCCGCCGTACGTGTGGAGCAGTTGCAGAACAACATGGAAAACATGGGCAACGAGCTGCGAACGGTGAGCCTCGAACTGGGCAAACGCAAGGTCGAACAACGCGACAGTGAGGCCGTGGCCGCCCGGTCGCTGCTGACCAGTGTGGCGCTGCTGGCCATGGTGGTAGGGGCGCTGGCCGCCTGGCTGATCACCTTGCAGATCACCCAGCCGTTGCGCCAGACACTGGCCGTGGCTGCCCGCATCGCCAAGGGTGACCTGAGCCAGGTCGACAGCGTGCAACGTCGCGACGAAATGGGCCAGCTGCAAACCAGCATGCGCGAGATGACCTTGAGCCTGCGCGAGCTGATCGGTGGCATTGATCAGGGTGTCGGCCAGCTGTCACAGGCCGCCACACAGTTGGCGGCCAGTAGCGAAGACACCAAGCTGCGCATCAATCAGCAGCGCGAGGAAACTGACCAGGTGGCGACTGCCATGAACCAGATGAGCGCCACCGTGCAGGAAGTGGCACAGAACGCCGAGCAAGCCTCGCTGGCCGCGACCAGCGCTGACCAGCAGGCACAGGTGGGTGACCAGGTCGTCGCCGAAGCCATCGGCCGTATCGAACAGCTGGCCGGGCAGATGGACCATTGCCTGGCGGCCATGCAGCACCTGGCAGGCGAGAGCCAGCGGATTGGCAGCATTCTCGATGTGATCAAGTCGGTGTCCGAACAGACCAACCTGTTGGCGCTGAACGCAGCGATCGAAGCGGCACGGGCTGGTGAAGCCGGGCGCGGCTTTGCCGTGGTGGCCGATGAGGTGCGTGGCCTGGCACAGCGCACGTCGACGGCGACCGAAGAGATCGGCCAACTGATCGACAGTCTGCACAACGGTACCGACGAAGTGACCCGCTTGCTGGACAGCAGCAAGAGCCTGACCGAACAGAGCGTGGAGCTGAGCCGCAGGGCCGGGCACGCACTGAGCCAGATCACCGACACGGTATCGAGCATTCAGGGCATGAACCAACAGATCGCCACCGCCAGTGAAGAGCAGAGCGTGGTGGCCGAGCAGATCAACCGAAGTGTGATCAATGTGCGGGATGTTTCGGATCAGACCAGCGCGGCCAGTGAGCAGACGGCAGCCTCGAGTGGAGAACTGGAGCATCTGGGGCAGCAATTGCGGGGGATGGTGGGGCGGTTCAGCCTCTGATTTCGCCTCGCCCTCTTCGCGGGCAAGCCCGCTCACACAGGTACATCACCCCCATCAAGGCAGTGGTGGACATGCAGGAGCGAGCTTGCCCGCGAAGAAGCCAGCGCGGTTACAGCACCTGGCGCAGGAACGCCTGCGCACGCGGGTCTTTCGGTGCAGCGAAGAACGCGGCCGGGGCCGAATCTTCCAGCAGTTTGCCGTGGTCGAAGAACAGCACGCGGTCAGCCACTTCGCGGGCGAAGCCCATTTCGTGGGTGACACAAACCATGGTCATGCCTTCCTGGGCCAGGGTCTTCATCACGTCCAGCACCTCACCGACCATTTCCGGGTCGAGCGCCGAGGTAGGCTCGTCGAACAGCATCACTTTCGGGTCCATCGCCAGGGCCCGGGCAATCGCGACCCGCTGCTGCTGGCCGCCAGAAAGCCGGGACGGGAATTCGTTGGCCTTCTGCGCGATACCGACCTTTTCCAGCAGCGCCCGGGCCTTGGCCTCGCGGTCAGCCTTGTTGCGCTTGCGCACCACCTTCTGCGCCAGGCACAGGTTTTCCAGCACAGTCATGTGCGGGAACAGGTTGAAGTGCTGGAACACCATGCCAACTTCGCGGCGGTAGGCATTGATGTCGGTCTTAGGGTCGGCCAGTTGCAGGCCATCGATGGCCACATGGCCTTGGTCGAAATGCTCCAGGCCGTTTAGGCAGCGCAGGAACGTCGATTTGCCCGACCCCGACGGGCCGAGCACGACCACCACTTCGCCCTTGGCGACCTGAGTGGTGACGTTATCCACAGCCCTTACCACCTGGCCACGGGTGTCGAAGACTTTCAGCAAATCACGGACTTCAATCACTTTGCGCAAGCCTCCGCTCGAGCCGGCTGGCAATGTGCGACAGCGGCAGGTTGATCAGCAGGTACAGGCCTGCCACGCAGAACCAGATCTCGAAGGTAGAGAACGAGGTGGTGATGGCCTCACGGCCACTCTTGGTCAGTTCGGTGATGGCGATCACCGACACCAGCGAGGTGTCCTTGACCAGGCTGATGAACTGGCCGGCCAGGGGCGGAAGCACGCGCTTGAACGCCTGCGGCAAGATCACATGGCGCATCGACTGGCCAGCGTTCAGGCCCAGCGACCGCGCAGCCTCGTTCTGGCCCTTGGCGATCGACTGCACGCCAGCACGGACGATTTCGGCCACGTAAGCACCAGTAAACAATGCCAGCGCCGCTACCCCGGCAAACTCGCGGGACAGGTTGAGCACGGTGCCGATGAAGAAGTAGAAGATGAAGATCTGGACCAGCAGCGGCGTGCCGCGCACCAGTTCGACATAGACGGTCGACAGGTCGCGCAGGGTCGGGTTGTTCGACAACCGGCACAATCCGGCGAACAGGCCGATCACCAGGCCCAGCGCCCCGGACACCACCGAGATCCACAAGGTGGTCCACAGGCCCCATGCCAGCGGGCCAGCGGCCCAGTGGCGGGTTACCCCAATCTGGTCGCCTTCGGCAACATCGTCGCCGCGGCTCAGTTGCAGGCTGTCCTTGGCCACATCGAGCACTTGCTCGGCACCACTTTCGTCCTTCAGCGTGACGCGGGCGTTGTCACCGGAGATGACGATTTCCTGCACAGTGCCGTAGCCGGCAGCGCGTTGTGTTTCCTCGGCCTTGTAGGCGAAGTACTGCGGTACGCGGTTCCAGCGCCACTCGTAGGAAATCATCGAGGTGGCCATGTAAAGGCTGAGCGCCAGGCCTACCAGGACCAGGGCAGTCAACCCATGCCAAGGCCACTGGGCTTTCTTGTGTTTGATCACGTGGGGTACTTCCGTAAATGCGAACGCGCAGGGTTTGCCTGCGCGTCGGGGTCATAAAGCCGGGCTTGTGGCCTGAGCCTTATTCCATTTCCTTCAGCCAGTCCTTGTTCTTGAACCACTTGTCGTGAATACGATCGTAGGTCCCGTCGTGCTTGATCTGGTGCAGGAAGTTGTTGATGAAGTTGATGCTGTCGTAGTCGCCTTTCTTCAGGCCGAAGGCCAGCGGCTCGTAGGTGAAGGGTTCTTCGAGGAACAGCAGCTTGCCGGCGCCGGCTTTCTCTACCGCCACCACGTTGTACGGCGCGTCATAGACAAAGGCGTCGGCCTTGCCATTGACCACGTCCATCACCGCTTCCTGCTCGTTGTCGTAACCGTGGTACTTGGCTTTGCTGATCAGCTTCTTGGACACCATTTCGCCGGTGGTGCCAAGCTTGGAGGTCAGGCGATACTTCTCGTTGTTCAGGTCCTTGTACGACTTGATCTCGCCAGCCAGTTCCTTGCGGATCAGCAGGGTCTGGCCAACCACGATGAAGGGTTCGCTGAAGTTCAGGCGCAGGTTGCGCTCCTGGGTCAGGGTCATGCCGCTGCCGATCATGTCGAACTTGTCGGTCAGCAAGGCCGGGATGATGCCGTCATAGGCGGTGGACACTGCCTCGAACTTCACGCCCATGGACTTGGCCATGGCTTTGAGGATATCGACTTCGAAGCCGATGATCTCGCCACGTTTGTTGGTCATCTGGAACGGCATGTAGGTTGGGTCCATGCCCACCCGCAAGGTGCCGCGCTTGACCGCGTCATCGATGGCGCCCGCCTGGGCCGCGGTCACGGCGACCAGGGCGGTCACACCGACCAGCAGTCGCGAAAGGTATTTCTTGATCATCACCAAGTCCCCTAGCAAGAAAAGTAGCGAATCTTATTGTGTTGGCACGGCCGTACTGGCCGAAGCGTCGTATCGGAGAGGGATGCTAACGCATGGCGGCCCGTGGACCTAGAGCCGCGGGGGGACTTTGTTGGCCAAAATGAGGGGGCTAGGCCAAAAAGCTTCGCGGGTGAACCCGCGCCTACAAGGGAATGTGTATCCCTGGTAGGAGCGCGTTCACCCGCGAAGAGCCCCGATCAGGCGCCCCGTAGGAGCGGGTTCACCCGCGAAGAGGCCCTATCAGGCGCCCCGTAGGGGCGGGTCCACCGGGGCGCCGAACCGCCGCGAACAGGCCCGATCAGGCGCCGACGAGTGCCGGTTGGCCTGCGTTTTCCGGGTGCAACGGCAACAGCGGCGAATGCGGGTCATTGTTGATCGACGCACGCCACACATCGATCCAGGCCGCATTGTGCTCGGCCCACACCTGCTCGTGCAGGCGGCTCAGTGCCACCGGGTCGCTGAGCAGAGCCAGGCGAGTATTGAGGTCCAGGCCTTTTGGCCCGACTTCAATTGCCTTGGCAACGCGCTCGGCACGCAACGCTTCGATCGGTGCCGCCTGGCCATGGCGGGCAGTGGCCATGGCGCAAGCCAGGGCGTTCTGCCGCGGGTCGACCACGGCCCGCACGAAACCATCATGCAAGGCATGCCAGCGGTTTTCGTGGGTGTACTGGTCGGTAGCCAACAGTTCTTGTGGCGTGGCGTATTCCTCTGGGATGAGGAACAGCTTCTCATCCTTGGCCGCCAGGCCCAGGCGGGTGCGGCTGGAAATCACCGATACCGGGATCGACAGCACCAGCGAACCGACGATAGGCGCCAGCCACCACAGGAAGCTCGGGTTCAACCACGCCACCAGTGCGGCCCAGGCAACGCCCAGCAGCGTCTGCGGGCCATGCCGGCGCACCGCTTCGCCCCACGGCGTGGAGTCGTCGTCACGCTGCGGCGAGTTCCAGGTCGCAGCCCAGCCGAGGAACGCGGCCAGCACGAAGCGGGTGTGGAAGATCATGCGTACCGGTGCCAGCAACATGGAGAACAGCATCTCCATCAGCATCGACAAGGTGACCTTGACGCGTCCACCGTACTCGACGGCGCCCTTGGCCCAGATCAGGATGACGCTAAGCAGCTTGGGCAGGAACAGCAGCACAATGGTGGTGGAGAACAGCGCCACAGCCTTCTCCGGGTGCCACTGCGGCCACAGCGGGTAAAGCTGGTACGGCTCGATGAAATACTGCGGCTCCATCAGCGTGTTGGTCGCCAGCAGCGCGGTCGACAGCACCAGGAACAGGAACCACAGCGGCGCCGACAGGTAAGACATCACCCCGGTGAGGAACACCGCACGGTGAACCGGGTGCATGCCTTTGACCAGGAACAGGCGGAAGTTCATCAGGTTGCCGTGGCACCAGCGGCGGTCGCGCTTGAGCTCGTCGAGCAGGTTTGGCGGCAGTTCTTCGTAGCTGCCCGGCAAGTCGTAGGCAATCCACACACCCCAGCCGGCACGGCGCATCAGCGCAGCTTCGACGAAGTCGTGGGAAAGGATGGCACCGGCGAACGCGCCCTTGCCCGGCAACGGCGCCAGGGCGCAGTGCTCGATGAACGGCTTCATGCGGATGATCGCGTTGTGGCCCCAGTAGTGCGACTCACCCAACTGCCAGAAGTGCAGACCGGCAGTGAACAGTGGGCCGTACACGCGGGTAGCGAACTGCTGCATGCGTGCATACAGGGTGTCCATGCCCGAGGCTTTCGGCCCGGTCTGGATGATGCCGGCGTCCGGGTTGGCCTCCATCAGGCGCACCAGGCTGCTCAGGCACTCGCCACTCATGACGCTATCGGCGTCGAGCACAACCATGTACTTGTACTCGCCACCCCAGCGACGGCAGAAGTCGTCGAGGTTGCCGCTCTTGCGCTTCACACGGCGCCGACGGCGGCGGTAGAAGATGCGGCCAAAGCCTTTGGTTTCGCGGCACACATCCAGCCAGGCCTGTTGCTCGGCCACGGCAATGTCGGTGTCGTTGGTGTCGCTGAGCACAAAGAAGTCGAACCGGTCGAGGTTGCCGCTGGCAGCCACCGACTCGAACGTTGCGCGCAGGCCGGCGAACACCCGCGGCACGTCTTCGTTGCAAATCGGCATCACCAGCGCGGTACGCGCCTCGGGCGCGATCGGCTCGTTGCCTGCGCTGCTACCGGAAATCTTGTATTTGTCGCGCCCGGTGAGCAGCTCGAGGAAGCCCATCAGCGCGGTCCAGAAGCCCGCCGACACCCAGCAGAACAGGATGCCGAAGAGGATCAGGATGGAAGTTTGCAGGGCATACGGCCACACCTGCACCACCGTGTCCCACAGCGGCTGGTTGACGATTTCGTCAAAGTCCACGAACGACCAGCCCTGGTACGGCAGGATGCCCTTCATGTACCAGCCAGCGACGATGGTCTGGCCGATCATCAGCGCCAGCAGGATGTAACGGCGGATCGAGCCAACCGTGCGCCAGCGGGCCGGCGGCAGCTCGCGCTTGGGCGGCTGCGGGGCGTTGGGGCGGCCGGTCATGCGTCGCCACATGCGGATCAGCACATTGGTGCGCCATGGCTCGGGCACGACCTTGGTGCGCTTGATCGGTGGGGCGATCTTCAGGCACAGGCGACCGCTGCCGTCGACGCCGAGCATTTCGGCGTCTTCCAGCTCGGCGGCGCTGCCCACGGTCAGGCGCGGGCCCACCGAGGCCTGCACGGCCTCGGCAGAGCTGGCGGCCGGGTTGGCCGCCAAGCGTTGGTGTAGCTCACTGAACGAGGTGCAGCTGGCAAGTTCAGCCCGCTGCTCGTCGCTCAGGGGTAGGTGGGCCAGGTACTCGCCAAGCGATTCCGGCCTTGCGCTTGAGTTACTCATCGGCAGGCAACTGATAGCTCCAGGTCTCGGTCAGCACCTTCTCGGTGGTGGCCGGGGCCCCGTTGGTGGGCGCCGCATCGGCGGCAGGTTGTTCGGCCTTGGCAGATTGCTCAGCCTTGACGGCTTTCTCGGCCTTGGCATGCTTGGCTGCGGCCTTGTCCTGCTTGGCGTCCTGGGCAGGCTTGGCGGGCTCGACCGGTACATCACGCACCAGTGCGGCGCGCATTTCGGTCGACTTGTTGGCTTCCTTGACCTTCAGGCGCAGGGTCAGGCGCCAGCCCTTGGTCTCAGGGTTATAGCGCAGATTGTTCTCGACCACCTCGGCGTTGTCGCCCACGCTGATCTGGCTGCGCACGGCGGTGTCTTCCGGCAGGGCGGCAAGCGCCGGGCCGGCGAAGTCGACCAGGAATGCCACGCTGCCATCTGGCTGGCGGATCAGGTTGGACTGCTTGACGTCACCCGTGGAACGCAGGGTCTGCTTGACCGAGCCCAGGTCAGGGGCCTGGAACTTCGGCTCGTCGATGGTCCAGTGCAGGCGGTAGGCGTACTCGAACGGCTTACCTGGCTCCGGCAGTTTCTCCGGGCTCCAGAAGGCCACGATATTGTCGTTGGTCTCATCGGCGGTCGGGATTTCGACCAGGTCGACGCTACCCTTGCCCCAGTCACCCTTCGGCTCGATCCAGGCGCTTGGCCGCTTCTGGTAGTTGTCGTCGAGGTCTTCGTAGTCGCTGAAAGCGCGCTGACGCTGCATCAGGCCGAAACCACGCGGGTTCTCGACGCTGAAGTTACTTACAGCTAGGTGTTTCGGGTTGTTCAGCGGGCGCCACAGCCACTCGCCGTTGCCGGCATGGATCGACAGGCCTTCGGAGTCATGCAGTGCCGGGCGGTAGTTGAGCACCTTGGACGGCTGGTTGGGGCCGAACAGGTACATGCTGGTCAGCGGCGCAATGCCCAGGCGGCTGACATGGTCACGCAGGAACACGCGGGACTGCACGTCGACCACGGTGTCGTTGCCGGGACGCAGGGTCAGCTTGTAGGCGCCGGTGGAGCGCGGCGAATCCAGCAGCGCGTAGATCACCAGGTGCTTGTCGGCTGGCTTGGGTTTTTCAACCCAGAACTCGGTGAAGCGCGGGAATTCTTCGCCCGACGGCAGGGCGGTGTCGATGGCCAGGCCACGGGCAGACAGACCGTACACGTGGCCCTTGCCGACTACGCGGAAATAGCTGGCGCCAAGCAGGGTCATGATCTCGTCCTGCTTGTCGGCCTTGTTGATCGGGTACAGCACGCGGAAACCGGCATAACCGAGGTTTTTGGTGGTTTCCGGGTCGTGCGGCACGTCACCGAACTCGAAGCGGTCCGGGTCGTACTTGATTTCCTCGACCTTGGTGGCGGTGACCTCGTTGATTTTCACCGGGGTGTCGAAGTGCATGCCCTGATGATAGAACGACAGCTTGAACGGGGTCTTGTCCTTGGCCCACTCGGCCTTTTCCTGCAGGAAACGGATTTTCTGGTAGTCCGCGAACTTCATGTCGCGGAACACGGCCGGCAGGTTGCTTTTTGGCGCTTCGTACTTCTGGCCGGCCAGATCCTTTGCCTTGGCAGCAACATCGTCAAGATTGAATGCCCACAGCTGGCCCGCGCTCATCAGGCCGACCAGAGCCACACTGGCCATCAGCGCCTTGCGTAGCCCGACGCTGGGGATTCTTGATGCTTTTTGGGGACTAACAATCACGAGCAACCCTCGCCGAAAACAGATCATGAAACCAACGGCCAGCGACAAATGCCGGGTTGGCGAGCACTGTTCGGACCCCGCGAGGGCGTAATGATTCCCCAAACGGATCCAGACAATGCTCGAGTCAGAGTGAAACGGACCTACGAACGCAGGTCCATGCAGCGCGCGATTATCCAGCAGGTTGCGTGACAACGCATCAGGCTGGAGCAACTATTTATCGTACAAAACCCCTTGTTTTCCTGTGAACAACGGGTTTTTTGACGTCATATTTGTAACATAAATGTTACGGGGCCATCATTGACCAGGTGCACCTGCATATCCGCGCCGAAACGGCCGCTGGCCACGTCGGCGTGCTGAGCTTTTGCCTGTTGCAAAAGATAGTCGAACAACTCGGCGCCGAGGGCCGGTGGCGCTGCGGTCGAGAAGCTTGGGCGCATGCCGTTGCGGGTGTCGGCCGCCAAGGTGAACTGTGACACCAGTAGCAGGCCACCCCCGACATCCTTGAGCGACAGGTTCATCTTGCCCTGCTCGTCACTGAACACACGGTAGTTCAGCAGCTTGTGCAACAGCTTATCGGCCTGTTCACGGGAATCTTCAGGCTCGACCGCGACCAGCACCAGCAACCCTTGGTCGATGGCGCCGACCACCTCCCCCGCCACTTCAACCCGCGCACCGCGCACGCGCTGCAGCAGGCCCCTCATGCTTCTTCCAGGGGCAGGTCGAGCAGGCGCCGGGCCATCTGGTCGGCGGCACGCACCAAGGCATCGGTGATGCCAGGCTCGGAAGCCGCGTGACCGGCGTCACGGATCACTTTCAACTCACTGTTCGGCCAGGCCTGGTGCAACGCCCAGGCGTTGTCCAAGGGGCAGATCACATCGTAGCGCCCATGCACGATCACCGCCGGCAGGTGGGCGATTTTGGGCAGATCGCGGATCAGCTGGTCCGGTTCGAGGAAGGCGTTGTTCATGAAGTAGTGGCATTCGATGCGGGCGATCGACAGCGCCCGCTGCGGTTCGGAAAAGCGGTCGACCACCAGCGGGTTGGGACGCAGGGTGGCGGTACGGCCTTCCCAGGTAGACCACGCCTTGGCGGCGTGCATCTGGGCGATCTGGTCGTTACCGGTCAGGCGTTTGTGGAAGGCCCTGACCAGATCACCGCGTTCCTCCGGTGGAATCGGTGCGATGTAGTCCTGCCAGTAGTCGGGGAACAGGCGGCTGGCGCCTTCCTGGTAGAACCACTCGATTTCCTGCGGCCGGCACAGGAAGATGCCGCGCAGGATCAGGCCGTGCACGCGTTCTGGGTGAGCCTGAGCGTAGGCCAGGGCCAGGGTCGAGCCCCAAGAGCCACCAAACAGCACCCACTTGTCTATGCCAAGGTGTTCGCGAATGCGCTCCAGGTCTTCGACCAGGTGCCAGGTGGTGTTGTTCTCCAGGCTCGCATGGGGCGTGGAGCGGCCACAGCCGCGCTGGTCGAAGGTGATGATGCGGTACAGGTTGGGATCAAAGTAGCAGCGGCTCTGGGCGTCGCAGCCAGCGCCAGGGCCTCCGTGGATGAACACCACGGGCAGACCTTCCGGCGAGCCGCTTTCGTCGACATAAAGCACATGCGGCGCTTCCACGGCCAGATCGTGCCTGGCGTAGGGTTTGATCTGCGGGTAGAGGGTCTGCATTGCGCACTCCGTGTGAGGATTATTCGGCCGTGGGCCATCATAAACCTGAATTGCGCTTTCAGCACCGTCCTTGCTGACGCGTTCGAATGGCGCGAATTGACCCTTGCGCAGATTTCCGGCAACTGCCTCCCACGGTGCCTGGCGACGCCGATAGCGTCGCCGCCTCCACTCAACGCTTGTAACGCGCGTCGCCCCAGGCCAGCAGCGCTTGCAGTAGCTGCCTCAAGACCGCTTGCGTCGGCTGCGCCAAGTCTTCCCGGTAGGCAAACGGCTCGACTTCCTCCATATAGGTGCTTTGCGCCAGCTCCAGTTGCACAGCATGGATATGGTTGGCCGGGTCGCCATAATGCCGGGTGATGTGACCGCCTTTGAACCGACCATTAAGCACGTGGCTGTAACCTTGCACCTCGGCGCACACACCCTGCAGCCGCTCAGCCAGTGCCGGATCGCAACTGGCGCCGTTGAAAGTACCCAGGTTGAAGTCCGGTAACTTGCCGTCGAACAGGTGCGGGATCAGCGAACGGATCGAATGGGCATCCCACAGCAGCGCATAGCCAAACTGCTCACGCAAGCGGTCCAGTTCACGACGAATGGTCGCGTGATAAGGGCGCCAGATTTGCTCCAGATAGCGTTTGCGCTCTTCGCCAGACGGCGCCAGCCCGTCTTTGAAGAGGGGTTCGCCGCCGAACAAGGTCGCCGGGTACAAGCCCGTGGTGGCGCCGGCGTACAGCGGCTTGTCGTCGTCCGGACGGTTCAGGTCGATGACGAAGCGTGAGTACTCTGCGGCTACCACGCTGGCACCCAAGTCACGGGCAAAGTCGTACAACTGCGGGATGTGCCAGTCGGTGTCCGGCAAGCTTTGCGCCTGGTCGACCAGGCCGTCGCGCACGGCGTCGGTCAGACGCAAGCCAGCGTGCGGCATGCTGATCAGCAGCGGCAGGCGACCTTGGTGAAAACTCAATACCTTGTCCATCGTGCCTCGCTCAGTTGGAGATTTCGTGGCCCATGCGCACTACGCGCTTGGGCAGGTCGCCACCCAGCCAGTAGGCCAGGTCGGCGGGGCGTTCGATTTGCCAGGCAACGAAGTCGGCCACCTTGCCCACTTGCAGCGAGCCGTGACTGTCACCCAGGCCCAGCGCCGTGGCGGCGTGCACCGTAACGCCTGCCAGGGCCTCTTCCGGTGTCATGCGGAAGCAGGTGCAGCCCATGTTCAGCATCAACCGCAGCGACAAGCCTGGCGAGGTGCCGGGGTTGAGGTCGCTGGCCAGGGCAATCTTTACCCCGTGGCGGCGCAATGCATCCATTGGCGGCAGCTGGGTTTCACGCAGGAAGTAGAAAGCACCCGGTAACAGCACGGCGACCGTGCCGGCGTTTGCCATGGCCACGGCGTCCTCCTCTGTCATGAACTCCAGGTGGTCAGCCGACAGTGCCTGGTAACGCGCGGCAAGGCTTGAGCCGTGCAACGATGACAGCTGTTCGGCATGCAGCTTGACCGGCAGGCCCAGTTCGCGCGCCTTGATGAACAGCCGCTCGACCTGGGCCGGCGAGAACGCGAGGTGTTCGCAGAAGGCATCCACCGCATCCACCAGGCCTTCGCCGGCCAGGGCCGGCAACATTTCGTCACAGATGTGCGCGATGTAGTCGTCGGCCCGACCCGCGTACTCCGGGGGCAAAGCGTGCGCCGCCAGGCACGTGGCACGCACCGTCAGCGGCAGCTCGTCGGCCAGGCGCCGGGCCACTCGCAGCATCTTGCGCTCATTGGCCAAGTCCAGGCCGTAGCCGGACTTGACCTCGAGGGTGGTCACGCCATCGCGCATCAATGCCTGAACGCGCTGGCGAGCACTGGCGAACAGCTCGTCTTCGCTTGCCGCCCGGGTAGCCCGCACGGTACTCGCGATACCCCCGCCCTGCGCGGCGATTTCGGCATAGCTCACGCCCTGCAGGCGCTGCTCGAACTCGCCGCTGCGGTTGCCACCGAACACCGCATGGGTGTGGCAGTCGATCAGCCCGGGGGTGACCCAGGCACCCCCCAGGTCAACCGTGCGGTCAGCTTCGACCGGTGCCAGTTCGGCGCGCGGGCCTATCCACTCGATCAGCCCGGCGCTGGTGACGATCGCCGCGTCCTCGATGGCCGAGTAACGGCCATCGGCCATGGTTGCAACATGGCAATGCTGCCAGAGGGTTCTCATGCACAATCTCCTTTGCTAGCGGTGCAACTCTGCCGGCTCCGCTACCGGCTGGCCCTGCCCTGCGCGCGGCTTGCACCACAGCAGGTAGGACGCCACCAGGAACACCACCCAGATCACGCCGACGATCAATGCCGCCTGGGTGTCCGGGAAGTAACCGAGCACGCCAAAGATGAACACCATGAACGCAATGGCCATGGCCGGGCCGTATGGCCAGAACGGTACCGGGAACTTGAGCTGGGCCACTTCCTCGCGGCTCATGCTGCGGCGCATGGCTACCTGGGTGAGCAGGATCATCAGCCACACCCACACCGTGGCGAAGGTGGCGATCGAGGCAATCAGCAGGAACACATTTTCCGGGATCAGGTAGTTGAGCAATACGCCGATCAGCAGCGCAGCCCCCATCACCACGACGGTCATCCACGGTACGCCATGTTTCGACAACTTGCTGAAGCCGCGCGGGGCGTGGCCTTGCTGGGCCAGGCCATACATCATGCGGCCAGCGCCAAAGATGTCGCTGTTGATGGCAGAGATGGCAGCGGAAATCACCACGACGTTCAGCACGGCAGCGGCAGAGCCAATGCCCAGGTTGCTGAAGATCTGCACGAACGGGCTGCCCTGGCTACCGATCTGCGGCCATGGGTACAGGCACATCAGCACGAACAGGGTGAGCACGTAGAACAGCAGGATACGCAGTGGCACCGCGTTGATCGCTTTGGGAATGACGCGCTGCGGGTCTTTTGCCTCACCGGCGGTGACGCCGATGATCTCGATACCACCGAAGGCGAACATCACCACGGCAAACGACGCAATCAAGCCCCCCACGCCGTTAGGCATGAAGCCGCCGTGGTCGAACAGGTTGCTCATGCCTACGGCATGCCCGGTACCCACCTGGCTGAAACCGAAGGCCATGATGCCGAGGCCGGCCAGGATCATCGCCACGATGGCGCCGACCTTGAGCAGCGACAGCCAGAATTCCATTTCGCCGAATACCTTGACGTTGCACAGGTTGAGGCCGCCGATCAGGAAAACGATGCCCAGCACCCAGATCCAGCGGGCTACCTCCGGGAACCAGAAGCCCATGTAGATACCGAACGCGGTGACGTCGGCGATGGCGACGATGACCATCTCGAAAGCGTAGGTCCAGCCAAGGATGAAACCGGCCATGGGGCCGAGGTAGGTCGTGGCGTAGTGGCCGAAGGAGCCGGCCACCGGGTTGTGCACGGCCATTTCGCCAAGGGCGCGCATGACCATGAACACGGCGGCGCCGCCGATCAGGTAGGCCAGCAGCACGGCCGGGCCTGCCATCTGGATGGCCGAGGCAGAACCGTAGAACAGGCCGGTGCCGATGGCGGAGCCGAGGGCCATGAAACGGATGTGGCGGGCACTTAGCCCGCGCTTGAGACCTTGAGCTTGTTGCATGTCACGTCCTTGAATTGTTTTTGTGGTCGTGAGATTGAGCGGCTGCTGCGCAGCCCCTTCGCGGGCAAGCCCGCTCCTACATGGATAGCGTTTGCAGATCGCAAGCTGTGTAGAGCAGGCTTGACCGCGAAGGGCCGCCAAGCGGCCCCAAGGGGCATTACAGGCTTGGCAGCACACCCGCCGGCAGCAAGCCGGTCAGACTACCCTTGGCCAACAGGTCCACGGCCTTTTCGATATCCGGCGCGAAGAAACGGTCACGGTCGTAATGCGGCACCTCGCTGCGCAGCGCCTGGCGCGCTTGCTCCAGCTTGGCCGAAGTCTTCAGGCCTTTGCGCAGGTCCAGGCCCTGGCACGCGCCCAGCCATTCGATGGCCAGCACGCCACGGGTGTTTTCGGCCATTTCCCACAGGCGCTTGCCGGCAGCCGGGGCCATCGACACGTGGTCTTCCTGGTTGGCCGAAGTTGGCAGGCTGTCGACGCTGTGCGGGTGCGACAGCGCTTTGTTCTCGCTTGCCAGGGCGGCAGCGGTGACCTGGGCGATCATGAAGCCAGAGTTGACCCCACCGTTTTCCACCAGGAACGGCGGCAATTGGGACATGTGCTTGTCCATCATCAGCGAGATGCGGCGCTCGCTGAGCGAACCGATTTCGGCGATGGCCAGGGCCAGGTTGTCGGCGGCCATGGCCACCGGTTCGGCGTGGAAGTTGCCGCCGGAGATCACATCACCTTCGGCAGCGAACACCAGCGGGTTGTCCGACACGGCGTTGGCTTCGATGCCCAGTACCTCGGCGGCCTGGCGCAGCTGGGTCAGGCAGGCACCCATGACCTGCGGCTGGCAGCGCAGCGAGTACGGGTCCTGGACCTTGTCGCAGTTCTTGTGCGACAGCGACACTTCGCTGGAGTCGCCCAGCAGGTCACGGAAGCAGGCAGCGGTGTCGATCTGGCCACGCTGGCCACGCACTTCGTGGATACGCGCATCGAACGGCGAACGCGAGCCCAGCGCAGCTTCGACGCTCAGGCCACCGCAGGCGATGGCAGCGGCATACAGGTCTTCGCCCTGGAACAGGCCACGCAAGGCATAGGCGGTGGAGGCCTGGGTACCGTTGAGCAGGGCCAGGCCCTCTTTGGCGGCCAGGGTCAGTGGCTCGAGGCCGGCAATCGCCAAGGCCTCGGTGGCCGGCAGCCACTGGCCCTTGTAGCGTGCCTTGCCTTCACCCAGCAGCACCAGCGACATATGCGCAAGCGGCGCAAGGTCACCGGATGCGCCGACCGAGCCTTTCAGCGGGATGTGCGGGTAGACTTCGGCGTTGACCAGGGCAATCAGCGCGTCGATGACTTTGCGGCGGATGCCGGAGAAGCCACGGCTGAGGCTGTTGATCTTCAGCACCATGATCAACCGCACCAGGTCGTCATCCAGCGGCGCGCCGATACCGGCGGCGTGGGACAGCACCAGCGAACGCTGCAGGTTCTCCAGGTCATGGCTGGCGATGCGGGTCGAGGCCAGCAGGCCGAAACCCGTGTTGATGCCGTAGGCAGTACGGTCTTCGGCAATGATCTGCTCGACACAGGCGACGCTGGCGTCGATGGCCGGCGCGGCACTGGCATCCAGTTGCAGGCGCACGGGCGCGGCATGGATCGCGCGCAGCTGGGCCAGGGTCAGGGTGCCAGGCTTGAGGGTGAGTTCGGTCACGTTACTACTCCAAATCGCGTGGAGCCGCAGGCCCGCTTGTGGGTGCCTGCGCGCTCCTTCTTGTTGTTCAGTATCACCCCTTGCAGGGTGCGATCCAAAGCGTGGTGATCAGCCGGTGATCATCGGCAGGTCCAGGCCCTGCTCCTTGGCGCAGTCGATGGCGATGTCATAACCGGCATCGGCGTGACGCATGACGCCAGTCCCTGGGTCGTTGGTCAGTACCCGGGCGATGCGCTCGGCGGCCTCATCGGTACCGTCGCAGACGATGACCATGCCCGAGTGCTGCGAGAAGCCCATGCCCACGCCACCGCCGTGGTGCAGCGATACCCAGGTGGCGCCGCCTGCGGTGTTCAGCAGGGCGTTGAGCAGCGGCCAGTCGGAAACAGCGTCCGAACCATCACGCATGGCCTCGGTTTCGCGGTTCGGGCTGGATACCGAGCCGGAGTCGAGGTGGTCACGGCCGATCACCACCGGTGCCGACAGCTCGCCGCTGCGGACCATTTCGTTGAAAGCCAGGCCCAGCTTGGCGCGAAGGCCCAGCCCTACCCAGCAGATACGTGCCGGCAGGCCCTGGAAGCTGATGCGCTCGCGGGCCATGTCCAGCCAGCGGTGCAGGTGGGCGTCGTCGGGGATCAGTTCCTTGACCTTGGCGTCGGTCTTGTAGATGTCCTCGGCTTCACCGGACAGCGCCGCCCAGCGGAACGGGCCGACTCCGCGGCAGAACAGTGGGCGGATGTAGGCCGGGACGAAGCCTGGGAAGTCGAAGGCATTGGCCACGCCCTCTTCCTTGGCCATCTGGCGGATGTTGTTGCCGTAGTCGAAGGTCGGGATGCCCTGCTTCTGGAAGTCCAGCATGGCCTGCACGTGCACGGCCATCGACTGCTTGGCAGCTTTGACCACTGCAGCCGGTTCGGTCTGCGCACGGTCGCGGTACTGTTCCCAGGTCCAGCCGGCAGGCAGGTAGCCGTTCAGTGGGTCGTGGGCGCTGGTCTGGTCGGTGACCATGTCCGGGCGCACGCCACGTTTGACCAGCTCTGGGAGGATTTCGGCGGCGTTGCCATGCAGGGCGATGGAGATGGCCTTGCCTTCGGCGGTGTACTTGGCGATGCGTGCCAGGGCGTCGTCGAGGTCAGTGGCCTGCTCGTCGACGTAGCGGGTTTCCAGGCGGAAGTCGATACGGCTCTGCTGGCATTCGATATTCAGCGAGCAAGCCCCGGCCAGGGTCGCGGCCAGTGGCTGGGCGCCGCCCATGCCGCCCAGGCCAGCGGTGAGTACCCACTTGCCTTTCAGGCTGCCGCCGTAGTGCTGGCGACCGGCTTCGACGAAGGTTTCATAGGTGCCCTGGACGATGCCCTGGCTGCCGATGTAGATCCAGCTGCCGGCGGTCATCTGGCCGTACATGGCCAGGCCTTTGGCGTCCAGTTCGTTGAAGTGTTCCCAATTGGCCCAGTGTGGCACCAGGTTGGAGTTGGCGATCAGCACGCGCGGTGCGTTGCTGTGGGTCTTGAACACACCGACCGGCTTGCCCGACTGCACCAGCAGGGTTTCGTCGTCTTCCAGGCGGGTCAGGGTTTCGACGATCTTGTCGTAGCAGGCCCAGTTGCGCGCGGCGCGGCCGATACCGCCGTATACCACCAGCTCTTTCGGGTTTTCCGCGACCTGTGGATCGAGGTTGTTCATCAGCATGCGCAGTGGCGCTTCGGTCAGCCAGCTTTTGGCGGTCAGCTTGTTGCCACGTGGGGCACGGATTTCAACGTCACGGTATTTGTTGTTGTCGGTCACGGGAAAGGTCCTCTGCGGTCGTCCGCGGGCGGGTATGTCGTGGTCAATATACAAACACACCTTTACTTGTATGTACAAGCATGGACAACCAAAATATTCGGACCTGTTGTTCCTGCTTTGATTTTTTTTTGGGGGGGGGTGAAGCGAGCGTCGGTCCGGCTTGAGTTTTGCGGCGGCGCATAAATCGAGCGCCGCGCGGGCGGCGCTCGATCTCACAGGCGATGAAAATGTATCGCCAAGCCCATCAGCGAGAAATGAGCTCAATCAAGCAAAACCGCCCCTGAACCTCCAGCCCAAGCAATTCGTCATTGCCCTCCAGCCGCAGGCAGTCATACAACCCTAGCCGCTGCGTTTCACGCCCCACGATGGTCACCTCAACATGGCTGCTGGCAGCAAACAACAACACCGTCGACGCCGAGCTGTACACCCGGCTGGTGCCATCCAGCCACTGCAGCCGCGCCCGATAACGCTCAGGTGCATAGATCAGGTTGAAATCGCGGATCGCCCCGCCCAGCAACTTGCAGCTGACCTGGCTCTCGCCGCTGAACGCAAACGCATCGAACGCCAGCAATGGCCGACTGGCCTGGCCGTCGACCAGCAGGCGCATGCCGTCGCCCTGCAGCACAGTGATGATCCGCTGGTAGCCGGCGAAGGTGGAAAAGCCGCCCGACTCTTCGATATCGGCAATCGACAGACGCCAGCCAAAACTGTCCAGGCCCTCGCCACTGTCGCGGGTAATCTCTTCGGTGAAACCGCCACCGTTCTTCCACGGCATGCGCGGGTAATCGTGCGCACGCAACAACTGCAGCTGACTCATTTGCTGAAACGTCCTTCCAGGCGATGACGGGAACCGGGGTGGATCAGCCGTGCAGCGGTCACCGGCTGGCGGCCGGACCAGGTGCGACGACGAATCAGCAGGCAAGGCTCGCCCCGCTCGATCTGCAACAGGCGGCATTCTTCCGGCTCGGCCAGGATCGCCTCGACCACATGCTCACCTTCGGTCAACGGCGCCACCTGGGACAGGTAGGCGTAAGGCGTCTGCCGAGTAAAGTCCTGCTTGAGGTAGTCGGGGGCGATGGCCGCGTTAACGTAGCGGTCCTCGATCTGCACAGGCACGCCGTTCTCGAAATGCACGATCAGCGAATGGAACACCCGCTGACCTTCACGCATGTCCAGAGCCAGCGCCCGCTCGGAGCCGGCCGCTTCTTCGGCAAGCGTGATCACCTGGCAGCTATGCTGGTGCCCGCGCGCGGCAATTTCATCGGCAATGTTGTTGACCTCGAACAGCGCCGAACGGCCCTTGGGCTCGGCCACGAAGGTGCCGACCCCTTGCATGCGCACCAGCAGGCCCTCGGCGGTGAGTTCACGCAGGGCGCGGTTGATGGTCATGCGGCTGAAACCCAGCTCGTTGACCAACTCGCTCTCGGAAGGTACCCGGTGATGCGGTGGCCAGCTGCCGTTGTCGATCTGCTGGATGATCATCTGTTTGACCCGGGCGTAGAGCGGCGCCGGGCCCTCGCCCATCTGGGCAACCAGCACGGAGACAGGAGGTGTCGGCACGGCGATGGATCCTTGTGCAAATGAAATGAGCGGTAGCTTGCCGCAGTTTACCCGGCAGGCAAACGCCTGTATATGTATATACAAGTTAACAATAACAGGATTCCACCGATGTCAGCCTACTTCGCCGAACGCGCCCTGCTACCTACGGGCTGGGCCAGCCATGTGCGTATCGAGGTCGCCCGCGATGGCCGCGTGGCCAGCATCGAGCCTGGCGCTTCGGCCGAAGGCGCCGAGCGCCTGGCCGGCCCGCTGCTGCCCGGCATGCCCAACTTGCACTCGCATGCCTTCCAGCGCGCCATGGCAGGCCTGGCGGAAGTTGCCGGCAACCCCAATGACAGTTTCTGGACCTGGCGAGACCTGATGTACCGCCTGGTCGGGCAGATCAGTCCAGAGCAGCTTCAGGTCATCGCCCGCCAGCTGTACATCGAGATGCTCAAGGCCGGTTATACCTCGGTGGCGGAGTTCCACTACGTGCACCACGACCAGGCCGGCAAGCCCTACGCCGACCCGGCCGAGCTGTCGCGACGCATCAGCGCGGCCGCAGCCGACAGCGGCATCGGCCTGACCTTGCTGCCGGTGCTGTACAGCCATGCAGGCTTTGGCGGCCAGGCGCCGAACGACGGGCAGCGGCGCTTCATCAACTCCACCGGGCAGTACCTGCAGCTGCAAGCCCAGCTCGCCCCGCTGCTGGCCGCGCAACCGGCGCAGCAACTGGGCCTGTGCTTCCACTCGCTGCGGGCGGTAACGCCTGGGCAGATCGCCGAAGTGCTGGCGGCCAGCGACAGGCAGTGCCCGGTGCATATCCACATCGCCGAACAGCAGAAGGAAGTCGACGACTGCCTGGCCTGGAGCGGCCTGCGCCCGCTGCAGTGGCTGTACGAGCACGTGGACGTGGACCGCCGCTGGTGCCTGGTACACGCTACCCATGCCGAACCGGACGAAGTCACTGCCATGGCCCGCAGCGGCGCAGTGGCCGGGTTGTGCCTGACCACCGAAGCCAACCTGGGCGATGGGATCTTCCCGGCAGTGGACTTCCTGGCACAGGGCGGACGTATGGGCATTGGCTCGGACAGCCATGTGTCGTTGAGCGTGGTGGAGGAGCTGCGCTGGCTGGAATATGGCCAGCGCCTGCGGGACCAGCGGCGCAACCGCCTGTATCGCGGCGACCAACCGATGGTCGGGCGCACGCTGTATGACGCGGCGTTGGCCGGTGGTGCACAGGCGCTGGGGCAGGCGGTCGGCGAGTTGGCGGTGGGCAAGCGTGCCGACTGGCTGGTGCTCGATGGGCAGGACCCCTACATCGCCATGGCGGAGGGTGATGCCATTCTCAACCGTTGGCTGTTTGCCGGCGGCGATCGCCAGGTGCGCGATGTGATGGTGAATGGGCACTGGGTGGTGCGCCAGGGGCGGCATGCGCAAGAAGAAGAAAGCGGGCGGGCGTTTGCCGAGGTGTTGCGCCAGCTTTTGGGCTGAGTGTATCGGGGCTGCATTGCAGCCCTTCGCGGGCTTGCCCGCTCCCACAGGTTGGACTGCCCACAAAATGTCTTGGGGGCAGCCCAGGGTTCAGCGCAGAACCTGTAGGAGCGGGCTTGCCCGCGAAGGGTTGCAACGCAACCCCAAAAAAAAACTCAATGCATTTTTACTATTTGCTGATCGGACGCCCGCCAGATCAAGCGGCTGGTGTCATACCCCTGCTGCCGCGCCCTGGACAGCAGGTTCTCACGCTCCCAGGCCGGCAGTGTCGGTGTGCGCGACAGAATCCAAAGGTATTTGCGGTCCGGGCTGCCGACGATGGCCGTACGGTAGTGCTCGTCCACATAAAGAATCCAGTACTCACCCCGCGCCACGCCTGGTACCAGCCTGGTGAACCAGTTATCGAACTCGACCCATAGCTTGTCGGTGTGCCCCGGCTCCTGGATATTCGCATGCCCTTCGGCGCGAAGCCATTCATCACCCATGGTGCGGCAGCGGTTGAGCACGCCATAACTGCCATCAGGCCTGAGGTTGTAATGGGCCTCGGACTGCTCGCAGCCTTCCTGGAAGCGCATGGGCAGGCGCGCCAGCTCGTACCATTTGCCCTGGTAGCGCTTGAGGTCGACATGGCCGGCGGTTTTCGGCGCCAGCGGGTCGTGCACGGAACCTGCACAACCGCCCAGCAGCAACGCCAGGCATACCCCCATCAGCAGGTACGCACGCCTCATTTGAGGCCCTGCCCGGAATACATCAGCACCTTGTCAGCTGCGTACTGCACGCTGATGAAGCTCTTCTCGTCCCCCCAGGTGCAGCTGCTCATGCCCAACGCGCCAGAACACTCGGTCGGCGTGCCGAGCAACTGCTCGACCTCGGCCTTGTTCATACCGGCCTTGATCTTGGAATAGTTTTCCTGATTGATCTTGCTGCAGGCAGTCAGCACGACGCACAGCGACAACAGGGCGAGGGAACGCAACGACATGAAGGGACACTCCTGAAAGATGATACAGGCGAGTGGCCTGCAGTGACCTTCGACGTGAAAATCCCTCCCAGGTTCCCTGCCCCACCCCCTATGTCCCTACACCATTGGTCGGATGGCCACTACTGTGCGATTAATCACAAAGCATTAATCATGCGCCCAATAAAAAAGGCCGCCCCCAATGGGAGCGGCCTTGCGTCGCGATGCCTGCACAGCAGGCCCCTTGGGCCTCAGAACCGGGACCCAGGCTCCAGCAAAAAGTCCATCTCTTCGCTGGTGCTCGGCCGCTCCAGCACCAGGTTGCGGTGCGGGAAGCGCCCGAAGCGGGCAATTACCCGCTGGTGCTGCTCGGCATAGTCGAGGAAGCCTTCAAACAGCCGGCGGTTGGCCTCGGGCTGTTCGTCCAGCAGCATTCGATAACGCTCCACGCACAGGTTCTGCCAGTCCAGCACTTCGGCATGCTCCAGTACCAGCAGCACGAACACGCGCTGGATCGGCAGCAGCTGGTAGTCCCAGCCCTTCTGCAGGCCCTGCATGGCGACCACCTGGGCACGCCGGTCGCCCTCGAAGGCGCGCGGCGTGTCGCGGTAGATCATGCGTGGCAGCTGGTCGAGCAAAATCAGCAGGCCCAGCCAGCCCTGCGGGCTTTGCTGCCACTCTTCGAGCCCACCCGCCAGGGCATGCTCGACCAGGTCGCCAAACAGCGCATGGGCCTCGGCATCGTAATGCTTGCCGAACCACAGCGTGCTCTTCTCGTCAGCCACGGCCTGGGCACTGGTGCCCCAACCGAACCACCACTCCAGCAACGGCTGCCAAGGTGCGAGCATGACTTACTCCTTGTGGTAGGCGGTGACGCGCTCGACCTCTTCCTTCGAGCCGAGAATCACCGACACGCGCTGGTGCAGGCTTTCTGGCTTGATGTCGAGGATGCGATCGTAACCGTTGGTGGAAGCGCCACCGGCCTGTTCGATGATGAACGACATCGGGTTGGCTTCGTACATCAGGCGCAGCTTGCCCGGCTTGCTTGGTTCGCGGGCGTCACGTGGGTACATGAACAGGCCGCCACGGGTCAGGATGCGGTGCACGTCGGCCACCATCGAGGCGATCCAGCGCATGTTGTAGTTCTTCTTCAGCGGGCCGGTCTCGCCTGCCAGCAGTTCGCCCACATAGCGCTGTACCGGGGCTTCCCAGTGGCGCTGGTTGGACATGTTGATGGCGAACTCGGCGGTGGTCTCCGGTACGCGGATGTTTTCGTGAGTCAGCACGAAGCTGCCCAGTTCGCGATCCAGGGTGAAGCCCTTGACGCCGTTGCCCAGGGTCAGGATCAGCATGGTCTGCGGGCCGTAGATGGCATAACCGGCAGCAACCTGCTCGGTACCTGGCTGCAGGAACGCTTCTTCGTTGAGGCTTTCGTTCTGGCTCAGGTACTGGTTAGGGCAACGCAGAACCGAGAAGATGGTACCGACCGACACGTTGACGTCGATGTTCGACGAACCGTCCAGCGGGTCGAAGACCAGCAGGTAGGCGCCTTTCGGGTACTTGCCCGGGATCTGGTACGCGTTGTCCATTTCTTCGGAAGCCATGCCAGCCAGGTGACCGCCCCACTCGTTGGCTTCCAGCAGGATATCGTTGGAAATCACGTCCAGTTTCTTCTGGACCTCGCCCTGCACGTTTTCAGTGCCCATGCTGCCCAGCACACCGCCGAGGGCGCCTTTGGACACGTGATGGCTGATTTCCTTGCACGCACGCGCTACCACTTCGATCAGGAAGCGCAGATCGGCAGGGGTATTGTTGCTGCGGGTCTGCTCAATCAGATAGCGACTCAGGGTAACGCGGGACATGTATGGCTCCGAACGGATTGGGGGGATGAAAAACCCCCGCAGTTTACAGGGAGAGTGACGGGCTAGCGAGTGATGAGACTCGCCACGGCTCTCAGACGGCACAATAGGTCGGTAGTTCAGCCTTCGCCAGGCCGGTGGTCTGGTTGTGGGGCCATTCGCGGACGCGCCCGCGCCTACAGGTGGATAAGGGCCCTGTAGGCGCGGGTTTACCCGCGAACAAGCCAGCACAGGCCCGCCTCAGTCCAGCGCCTTCCAGATCTCGGTCGCATACTCGCGAATAGTCCGATCCGAGGAGAACCAGCCCATCCGCGCGGTATTGAGCACCGCCTTGCGCCACCACTCCTGCGGTGTGTGCCACAGATCCTCGACCCGCCGCTGGGCATCCCAGTAGGCATCGAAATCGGCACACACCAGGAAGCGATCGTAAGCCACCAGGCCGTCGATCAACCCGGTGTACCGAGAAGGGTCGTCTGGCGAGAACACACCACTGCGAATGGCCTGCAACACATCGGTCAAGCGGTTGGAAGCAGCTATGGCGGCATTGGCGCCAAAATCACCGGCACGCTTGCGCGCTTCAACCTGCTGCGCGGTCAGGCCAAAGATGAACATGTTGTCGGCCCCCACCTGTTCGCACATCTCCACATTGGCACCATCCAGGGTGCCGATGGTCAGCGCACCATTGAGGCCGAACTTCATGTTACTGGTACCGGAAGCTTCGTAACCTGCGGTGGATATCTGCTCGGAAAGGTCCGCCGCCGGGATGATGCTCTCGGCCAGGCTGACGTTGTAGTTGGGCAGGAACACCACCTTCAGCAGGCCGCGCACCGTCGGGTCGTTGTTCACCACACGGGCGATGTCGTTGGCCAGCTTGATGATCAGTTTGGCCTGGTGGTAACTGGCCGCAGCCTTGCCAGCGAAGATCTTCACCCGCGGCACCCAGTTGGTGCCAGGGTCGTTGCGTATGGCCTGGTACAGTGCAACGGTGTGCAGCAGGTTGAGCAACTGGCGCTTGTATTCGTGAATACGTTTGACCTGAACGTCGAATAGCGCCTCGGGGTTGACCGTGACGCCGATACGATCCTGAATGATGCTGGCCAGGGCGCGCTTGCTGTGCAGCCGCTGGGCAGCGAACTGCTTGCGGAAACCGGCTTTTTCGGCGAACGGCACCAGGCCCGCCAGACGCGTCTGTGGGTCGTCCTTGAGTTCCGGCCCAAGCGCCTCGACCAGCATCTCGGTCAGTTGAGGGTTGGACTGGTACAACCAGCGGCGGAAGGTAATGCCGTTGGTCTTGTTGTTGATCCGTTGCGGGTAGAGCTTGTGCAGCTCGGAGAACACCGTGCTTTTCATCAACTTGCTGTGCAGCGCCGACACGCCGTTGACGCTGTGCGAGCCGAGAAACGCCAGATTGCCCATGCGCACCCGTCGGCCGTTGTCTTCCTCAATCAGCGAAACCGCGCGCAGCACGTCGAAGTCGTGCAGGCCTTTGGCCCGCAACGCATCGATATGGTAGGCATTGATCAGGTAGATAATCTGCATGTGCCGCGGCAGCATGCGCTCCATCAGCGCTACCGGCCAGGTTTCCAGGGCTTCTGGCAACAGGGTATGGTTGGTGTAGGCGAGCGTGCCGACGGTCAGTTCCCAGGCCTTTTCCCAAGGCACTTCGTGCTGATCCACCAGCAACCGCATCAGCTCCGCCACCGCAATCGAGGGATGGGTGTCGTTTAGCTGGATGGCCGCTGCATCAGGCAGGTTGAGCAGGTCCTTGTGCATGTTCAGGTGGCGCCGCAGCAAGTCCTGCAGCGAAGCCGAGACGAAAAAGTACTCCTGGCGAAGGCGCAGTTCCTGACCGGCCTCGGTACTGTCGGCGGGGTAAAGCACACGCGAAATGCTCTCGGCACGCGCCACTTCAGCCACAGCCCCCAAATGGTCACCGGCGTTGAAGCGCTCCAGGTGCAGCTCTTCCAGCGCGCGCGCGCGCCACAGGCGCAGGGTGTTGACGCTGGATCCGCGCCAGCCGACTACCGGCGTGTCGTAGGCCACCGCCCGCACCGTCTCGCCAGGCCACCATACCTGGCGCTGGCTACCGCTTGCATCGTGCACCGTTTCGACACTGCCGCCAAAGCTGATCGGGTAGATCACCTCGGCGCGCTCGAACTCCCAGGGGTTGCCGAAATCCAGCCAGTTCTCGGTCTGTTCCTGCTGCCAGCCATCGACCACGGCCTGACGGAACAGCCCGTGCTCGTAGCGGATGCCGTAACCATGGGCAGCGATACCCAGGGTAGACATGCTCTCCATGAAGCACGCAGCCAGACGGCCAAGGCCACCATTGCCCAGCGCGGCGTCCGGCTCGAGCAGGCGAATGCGTTCGAGGTCCACATTCAGCCCTTCCAGCGCATCGCGGGCGACGTCCAGCAGGCCCAGGTTGCTCAGGCTGTCGTACAGCAAGCGGCCGATGAGAAACTCCAGGGAAAGGTAGTAGACACGCTTCTGGCTGCGCCGATAGGCCTGCCGGGTGTGATCCATCCAGTGGTCGACCATGTGATCGCGCGCGGCCAGGGCAATGGCTTCGAACCAGTCATGGTCGAAGGCGTGCTCGGGGTCCTTGCCGACCGCGTAGGTCAGCTTGTTCAGTACAGCAGCGCGAAAATCCGCGACTTCGGCGTCACGTGCTTTGGGTTCCTGGGACATGCGGCATCCTCGGGCAAGTTGACGAAAGCGGAGGGAGAGTGTTGAGACTAGACCCTTCGACAGAGAGCGACAGTTACGGTTCGCAGTTTTCATGCCCACTCTGCGATTCCGGCAAAAGGTTGTTCATAAATTGAACAATTCCGGTATCATCGCGCGCCCCAAGACCGTGATCCACCCTATAAAGATGAAAACGACCCTGATCGCCGCGGCCGAAGTCGACCGCCTGGAGACCTGGCAGCGCTATACCAGCAACATGTGCCATGGCTGCCATTCGACCTGCTGCACCCTGCCGGTGGAGGTGAAGATCAAGGATCTGATCCGTATCGGCGTGGTCGACGAGTTCGAAAAAGACGAACCCCCCAAGAACGTGGCCAAGCGCCTGCAAAAAGAAGGCATCATCGAGCGCTTCAACCAGAAGTCCGGGATCTTCACCCTGACCCGGATGAGCAACGACGACTGCATGTACCTAGATCGTAAAAGCCGGCTGTGCACCATTTATGACAAGCGCCCGGATACCTGCCGCAACCACCCCAAGGTCGGGCCGCGGCCGGGGTATTGTGCCTACAAGCCCAAGGTGGTTGGGCGTTGAGTCTTGCGCCGGGGCATAAATCGAGCGCCGCGCAGGCGGCGCTCGATTCTGTGGCGATGCCGAGTTGGGCATGAAGCACTGAACCCACCGCTCCCATTTCAACCAGCGGGGAAGCTCCGGCAAGCACCCCCCTGATCCGCTGGTGGATGCTCAGGATAAGTCTGCGGCAAAACGCTGACCGGGCTGGTGACGACGAAACCATCAGCAAACCGCGCCTCTACGAACCGCGCCTGCCAGCCTTGCGCCGGCGGCGCCCAGTCAAGGCTGAAGGCCTCACTGGGGATGATCGTCTGCGATGTGTAGCGTACCCCACAGGCATGGCGGAAGTCCCGATCCAAGGGGTTAGCCGCAGTCCACACCTTCACTGCTACAGGCATTTCCGAAAGCCGTACCAGCACATGCGCAGCTCCTTCGCCCGGAGCCACTTGCACGCGAGGCATGGGCAGGCTGGCCTGGATACGCTGAACCATCGGCACGAGGGTAGTGACAACATGCGCACGCACGCCCCCATGGTCCGAGTTCGGCAGCACCCTGAGGCTGGTCTGGCCAGGCAGGCGCTGCAGGTAGTCCGTGGCGTGATCAGGGGCGAAGAAATCATCCCCGCTGGCGGACACCAGGTATTTCGGTATCTTCAGGCGAGCACCCGGCTCATCCAGGTACTGCATCGGGTCCATCAGTGCCATCAACCGAGCGAAGGCCGGGCTGCCCAACTGCTGCAAGACTTCCGCAGCCTGATAGGGCCAGAGCGCCAATGGCCATGAACCACCGTACCGCTTGCGCAAGCCCTCCAGCATGCTGGAAGTGTCGGCAACATCGATGACGCTGGGCACGATGGCAACTACCCGATCATCGGCCATGGCCGTCAGCCATGCACTCCAACCGCGTTTCGAGGCACCGGTGATGATGAACTGCTCGAGGCGTAGCTCGGGCAACGCGTCAGCCATGAGGTCCATGCCCCTGCTGGCGACAGCGGCCATTGGCACATGCAGCGGCAGCTCCGGGGCAGCCGCGTCGTTACGCAGCCAATGCGCCCAGGTGTGGGCCACGGCATCATCCTCGCGCATCGGCGCTTGTGCATCACGGAAGGTCACATACTGGTTGGGCACATCGCTGATCGACGCCACAACAGTCTGTGTCTGCACGGCAATGGCACTCAACGCCTCGGACGAGTAGTCAGGGATTTGTTGTTCCTCACCAAACCTCACACCGTTATTGACCACTACCAACGCTTTCTCCGCCAATGCCACGTCTGGCACGAACAGTTCGACGCGGTGCTCCCACAGGCGGGGCTCAACAACGGGCTCAGGTGACCAGGTCTGTGAGGTCATCCGGTATTGATACAGCGTATAGCCCTGTGCGGGTGTCTTCTGCTCCAACTGGTACTGCAAGGGTGCCTGTCTCACCTTCTCGACATGACAGCGGGCTAATTCCTGCGGTCGCAGCGCGCTACACGCCTGCTGGGCACTGGCCTGAAAACTGACGGCGAGACACGGAATAAACAACAGGTAACGACAATTCATGTTCCAAGCTCCAAAGCAAGAGCCAGCCAACCTAGGCAGGGCCTCTGATTGTCACAAGGCTCCTCGGTTTGCCGTCGAACAAACACCTGCAAAACACAGTCGCTTCCTACTGGAGCTTTCCACAAGGCAAACAAAAACGCCCCCGGCCTTTCGACCGGGGGCGTTTTCATTCAGCCTGAGCTAACTCAGTTCTTGGCTTTCTTGGCTGCGCGGGTACGCTCGCCTTCGTCCAGGATCTTCTTGCGCAGACGGATCGACTTAGGCGTCACTTCGCACAGCTCGTCGTCCTGGATGAATTCCAGGGCCTGCTCGAGGGTGTGGCGAACTGGTGGCACCAGGGCGATGACTTCGTCTTTGCCCGAAGCACGCATGTTGTCGAGCTTCTTGCCTTTGGTCGGGTTCACGCCCAGGTCGTTGTCACGGCTGTTCAGGCCGATGATCTGACCGTTGTAGATCTCCTGGCCGTGTTCAACGAACAGCTTGCCGCGAGCCTGCAGGGTTTCCAGCGAGTAGGTCAGTGCCTTGCCGGTCTCGACCGAAACCAGTACGCCGTTGAGGCGGCCGGACATCTGGCCCGACTTCATGGTGTCGTAGCGATCGAAGATCGAGGTCAGGATGCCTGCACCGTTGGTCAGGGTCAGGAACTGGTTACGGAAACCGATCAGACCACGGGCTGGAATGTTGTACTCCAGACGAACGCGGCCCTTGCCATCCGGAACCATGTTGGTCAGGTCGCCTTTACGCAGACCCATCTCTTCCATGACCTTGCCCTGGGATTCTTCAGGGATGTCGATGGTGACGTTCTCGAACGGCTCCTGCTTCACGCCGTCGACTTCGCGGATGATCACTTCAGGACGGCCCACGGCCATTTCGAAGCCTTCACGACGCATGGTTTCGATCAGCACCGACAGGTGCAGCTCACCACGGCCCGAAACCTTGAACTTGTCAGGGGAGTCGGTCTCCTGAACGCGCAGAGCAACGTTGTACAGCAGCTCCTTGTCCAGACGGTCCTTGATGTTACGGCTGGTGACGAACTTGCCTTCTTTACCGCAGAACGGCGAGTCGTTGACCTGGAAGGTCATCGAAACGGTCGGCTCGTCAACGGTCAGCGGCTTCATCGCTTCTACCGCATCCGGGGCGCACAGGGTGTCGGAGATGAACAGCTCATCGAAACCGCTGATGCAGACGATATCGCCAGCCTGGGCTTCTTCGACGTCAACGCGGTGCAGACCGTGGTGACCCATCAGCTTCAGGATACGGCCGTTACGCTTCTTGCCGTTGGTGTCGATGGCGACAACCGGGGTGTTCGGCTTGACGCGGCCACGGGCGATGCGGCCAACACCGATAACGCCGAGGAAGCTGTTGTAGTCCAGTGCGGAGATCTGCATCTGGAACGGACCGTCGCGGTCAACAGACGGTGCAGGTACGTTGTCGATGATCGACTGGTACAGCGGGGTCATGTCTTCGGCCATGGCAGTGTGGTCCAGGCCGGCAATGCCGTTCAGGGCCGAGGCGTAGACCACTTTGAAGTCCAGCTGTTCGTCGGTGGCACCGAGGTTGTCGAACAGGTCGAAGATCTGGTCCAGAACCCAGTCAGGACGTGCGCCCGGACGGTCAACCTTGTTGATCACGACGATTGGCTTCAGGCCGGCTTCGAAAGCCTTCTTGGTCACGAAGCGGGTTTGCGGCATCGGGCCGTCCTGGGCGTCGACCAGCAGCAGCACGGAGTCGACCATCGACATTACACGCTCAACCTCGCCACCGAAGTCGGCGTGGCCGGGGGTGTCGACGATGTTGATGTGGTAGCCGTTCCAGTTGATGGCGGTGTTTTTCGCCAGAATGGTAATACCGCGCTCTTTTTCCTGGTCGTTGGAGTCCATGACGCGCTCGTCATTGAGCTCGTTACGCTCCAGAGTGCCGGACTGACGCAGGAGTTTGTCGACCAGAGTGGTTTTACCATGGTCAACGTGGGCGATGATGGCGATGTTACGCAGATTTTCGATCACAAGTGTATCTCGATCAGAGGATTCGGTTGCCGCCCAGTGTAGGCGGCCAATATGTACTGTTTAAGGCTCAGCGGGCCCGGCGGTCGGGAGGGCGATGGCGGATACTGCCGCCATACAGCCCCGGCGTCTTATGTCGGACGATAAACACGCACATTGGCATGTCCCTCACTGAGCAGGTGGTGTGCGTGCAAACGGCTCATCACACCCTTGTCGCAATACAGCAAGTACTGGCGCGTGGGGTCCAGGTGCTTGAACTTGCTGTTGATGGCGTAGAACGGCATGGCCTGGACTTCGATGCCTTCCAGCACCAGAGGTTCGTCTTCCTGGGCATCGGGGTGGCGAATGTCGATGACGATCTGGCCTGGCAGCGCCTCGGCCACTTCCTCGATTTCGATGTCCTTGCCCAGCTCATCGATCACATGGTCGATGGAAATGAACTTGGCGCGCTCGAGCGCGCGCTCCAGCACGGCCATGTCGAACTGCTTTTCTTCGTGCTCCATGCGGTGACGCTTGGCATGGGTGGTCGGGTTTACCGAGATCACGCCGCAATATTCCGGCATGTGCTTGGCAAAGTCCGCGGTGCCGATTTCGGTGGCCTGGTCGATGATGTCCTGCTTGTGGCTGGCCAGCAGCGGGCGCAGCACCAGCTTGTCGGTGGCCGAGTCGATGATCGACAGGTTCGGCAGGGTCTGGCTGGACACCTGGGAAATCGCTTCGCCGGTCACCAGCGCGTCGATCTGCAGACGGTCGGCCATATGGGCGGCGCCGCGCAGCATCATGCGCTTGAGGGTCACGCCCATGTAGCTGTTGTCGACCTTGTTGAGGATCTCGCCAACCACTTCTTCGAACGGCACGCTGATGAACAGTACGCGTTGGCTGCTGCCGTACTTTTTCCACAGGTAATGGGCCACTTCCATTACGCCCAGCTCGTGAGCACGGCCGCCGAGGTTGAAGAAGCAGAAGTGGGTCATCAGGCCGCGGCGCATCATCTGGTAGGCCGCAACGGTGGAGTCGAAACCACCGGACATCAGCACCAGGGTCTGCTCCAGAGCGCCCAGCGGATAACCGCCGATGCCGTTGTGCTGGTTGTGGATCACGTACAGGCGCTGGTCGCGGATTTCGATGCGCACCAGCACTTCAGGCTTTTTCAGCTCGATCCCGGCGGCGCCACACTGCTGGCGCAGCTGGCTGCCGACGTAACGGTCGACGTCCATCGAGGTGAAGTCATGGTGGCCACCGCGCTTGCAGCGCACGGCGAAGTGCTTGCCGGCCAGCAGTTGGCCGAAGTGGTGCTTGCACTTGGCGACGATGTCGTCGAAGTCACCCAGCGGGTATTCCTCTACCTGCAGGAAGTGGGTGATACCCGGGGTGCAGGTGAGGCGTTCGATCATCTCGCGCTGGACTTTTTCGTCTTCGACGCGGGTGACCACCTCGAGATTGTCCCAGACACCATCGACCGCGAGCTCAGGGTCGAGATCCTTGAGCACGTTGCGGATGTTCTTGCCAAGCTGGCGGATGAAGCGCTTGCGCACCGGCCGGCTTTTGATGGTGATTTCTGGGAAGACTTTGACGATAAGTTTCATTGGTTAACAGCGCGCGCAGGGCCTGCCGAAAATGAGGGGCGCGAATTATATCGGAAATTGCTCAGGATTTGACCAACTTTTGATCAGAAGCTTTGAGATAAATGCAGAGGCCAGGTTCTGCAGTGCCTGTTACGGCCCTTTCGCGGGTNACCCGCGAAGAGGCCCTAGAAGCTAGCACACCACTCACGCCACGCACCCTATTGGTGCGAGATGATCAAAAAACGCATCGTAAGGGTGCACTTTTACCCGCTAACCCAACGCCAAATGCCCGCAAACGCCCCCTTTTATCCCACCCTCGCCATTTTCGGGCACTGGCATGCAATTTGCTCCCTTGTGAGGCAGGTAAGCTTGGCCGACTATCCGCGCCCGGCAACACCCTTTTTCCAGGGCAGCGGCCCACCGCGCTCTAGACCATCCGGAGGACAACATGTCGAAGTCGGTTCAACTCATCAAAGATCATGACGTCAAGTGGATTGATCTGCGTTTCACGGACACCAAAGGCATTCAGCACCACGTGACCATGCCGTCGCGTGATGCGCTGGACGAAGACTTCTTCGAAGTCGGCAAGATGTTCGACGGTTCCTCCATCGCTGGCTGGAAAGGCATCGAAGCTTCCGACATGATCCTGATGCCGGTCGACGAAACCGCCGTTCTGGACCCGTTCACCGAAGAACCTACCCTGATCATCACCTGCGACATCGTCGACCCGTCGAGCATGCAGGGCTACGATCGCGACCCACGCGCCATCGCCAAGCGCGCTGAAGAGTACCTGAAGAGCACCGGCATCGGTGACACCGTATTCGCCGGCCCAGAGCCTGAGTTCTTCATCTTCGACGAAGTGAAGTTCCACTCGGACATCTCCGGTTCGATGTTCAAGATCTTCTCCGAGCAGGGCTCGTGGATGACCGGCGCTGACGTGGAAGGCGGCAACAAAGGCCACCGCCCGGGCGTGAAAGGCGGCTACTTCCCGGTTCCGCCGTTCGACCACGACCACGAAATCCGTACTGCCATGTGCAACGCTCTGGAAGAAATGGGCCAGACCGTTGAAGTTCACCACCACGAAGTGGCGACTGCCGGCCAGAACGAAATCGGCGTCAAGTTCAACACCCTGGTGAAGAAGGCTGACGAAGTACAAGCGCTGAAATACGTCGTGCACAACGTTGCCGACGCTTACGGCCGTACCGCCACCTTCATGCCGAAGCCACTTTACGGCGACAACGGCTCGGGCATGCACGTGCACATGTCGATCTGGAAAGACGGCAAGAACACCTTCTCGGGTGAAGGCTATGCCGGCCTGTCCGACACCGCCCTGTACTTCATTGGCGGTATCATCAAGCACGGTAAGGCCCTGAACGGCTTCACCAACCCGTCGACCAACTCGTACAAGCGTCTGGTCCCAGGCTTCGAAGCCCCGGTAATGCTGGCCTACTCGGCTCGCAACCGTTCCGCCTCGATCCGTATTCCTTACGTTGGCAGCCCGAAAGCCCGCCGTATCGAAGCACGCTTCCCGGACCCATCGGCCAACCCGTACCTGGCCTTCGCGGCCCTGCTGATGGCTGGCCTGGACGGCATCCAGAACAAGATCCACCCAGGCGACGCGGCCGACAAGAACCTGTACGACCTGCCGCCAGAAGAAGCCAAGAACATCCCGCAAGTGTGCGGCAGCCTGAAAGAAGCTCTGGAAGAGCTGGATAAAGGCCGTGCGTTCCTGACCAAGGGCGGCGTGTTCTCCGATGACTTCATCGATGCCTTCATCGAGCTGAAGAGCGAAGAAGAAATCAAGGTCCGTACCTTCGTACACCCGCTGGAATACGAGCTGTACTACAGCTGCTGATCTGATTGGCGCCTCGCGCCGATGACATGATCACAACGGCCTCCCTCGGGAGGCCGTTTTTGTTTTCATACATGCGAATCAGAACGCCCCTACAAGCAGCAGTTGGTCAACTGCGCACAATCCATTCTCCCTCTGTATGGAGAACACCATGCGCCTGGCCATCACGTCACTTTGCTTGCCGTTTGCCTTGATCGGCTGTATCGCTCCTGAAGCCTCCCAGCCTGAATTCAACCCACTCCTATCCAACATCGAGTACCGACTGGACCTGGCCAGCTCGGTTGCACTGCACAAGTGGGAACACAACCTTGCCGTAGCAGCGCCCGAGCGCGAGCGCGAAGTCCTTGCCCTGGTGCGCCAGCAGGCTGCCGACCATGACCTCAGCCCTGAACGCGCCGCAGCTTTCTTCAGCGACCAGATCGAGGCCAACAAGCTGATGCAATACACCTTGCTCGATCGCTGGGTCACGCTAGAGCAGAGGCCATCAGCAGCCGTCCTTGATTTGGTCGACCAACTGCGACCTCGTCTGGACAAGCTTCAGGCAACGCTTCTGTTCGAGTTGGGGCGCTTCGACCGGCACCCTCCAAAGGACTGCGCGCGTAAACTCGCCAACGCCCTGCACGCCCGCACCAATGACCCGATACGCCACCTTGTCCTGGTCCGGGCGACCGCACAGCTGTGCCCGAAACACTAGATGCGTCAATGCTCTATATTGGTGCATAACAACGCCAAACGCTCCGCCATGCACCCCAAAACAGGTCGCGCGGAGCGCCCGCTCAGCACATTTTGATCCGATTAAGCGCAAATCCAGGCCTTTCTCAGCTATTTCCGCTTCTTTTCGGAGCCTTGGTTTGTTTCTTGCATTTTTTGCAGGAAGAGAGTCTCGCATCAGCGGATCCACAGCACGCCCGGTTCTGGCCCCAAGTGCCAGGCAAGCGCCAAACGAGGTCAACGACGCCTTATGACCATCAGCGATGCACAGCACCGTCTGCTTCTGGACAACCTGACCACCGCCACGTTGCTGCTCAACGCCGAGCTGCGCCTGGAGTACATGAACCCGGCCGCAGAAATGCTGCTGGCCGTCAGTGGCCAGCGCAGCCATGGGCAATTCATCAGCGAGCTGTTCACCGAATCGACCGAGGCGCTCAGTTCGCTGCGCCAGGCGGTCGAGCAGGCGCACCCGTTCACCAAGCGTGAAGCGCAGCTTACATCGCTGACCGGGCAGACCATCACCGTCGACTACGCGGTAACGCCGATACTGCATCAAGGCCAGACCCTGCTGTTGCTCGAGGTGCACCCGCGGGACCGTCTGCTGCGCATCACCAAGGAAGAGGCCCAACTGAGCAAGCAGGAAACCACCAAGATGCTGGTGCGCGGCCTGGCCCACGAAATCAAGAACCCCCTTGGCGGCATCCGCGGAGCGGCCCAGCTACTGGCCCGCGAACTGCCCGAGGAAGGGCTGCGCGACTACACCAATGTGATCATCGAAGAGGCCGACCGCTTGCGTAACCTGGTCGACCGCATGCTGGGCTCCAACAAGCTGCCGTCGCTGGCCATGACCAATATTCACGAAGTGCTGGAGCGGGTGTGCAGCCTGGTCGATGCCGAAAGCCAAGGGTGCATCACTTTGGTGCGCGATTACGACCCAAGCCTGCCGGACGTGCTGATCGACCGAGAACAGATGATTCAGGCCGTACTCAACATCGTGCGCAACGCCATGCAGGCGATCAGCTCACAGAATGAGCTGCGCCTGGGTCGCATCACCTTGCGCAGCCGTGCCCTGCGCCAGTTCACCATCGGTCACGTGCGTCACCGCCTGGTAGCGCGGGTAGAAATCATCGACAACGGCCCGGGCATCCCGCCGGAACTGCAGGACACCCTCTTCTATCCCATGGTCAGTGGCCGCCCGGACGGTACCGGGCTGGGCCTGGCCATTACCCAGAACATCATCAGCCAGCACCAGGGCCTGATCGAGTGTGAAAGCCACGCTGGCCATACCGCCTTCTCGATTTACCTGCCTCTGGAACAAGGAGCCACCGCCTCATGAGCCGAAGTGAAACCGTATGGATCGTCGACGATGATCGCTCCATCCGCTGGGTCCTGGAAAAAGCCCTGCAACAGGAAGGCATGACCACCCAGAGCTTCGACAGCGCAGACGGTGTCATGGGACGCCTGGCACGCCAGCAACCCGACGTGATCATTTCCGACATTCGCATGCCTGGCACCAGCGGCCTCGACCTGCTGGCGCAGATCCGCGAGCAACACCCGCGCCTGCCGGTCATCATCATGACCGCCCACTCCGACCTGGACAGCGCCGTGGCCTCGTACCAAGGCGGTGCCTTCGAGTACCTGCCCAAGCCATTCGACGTCGACGAAGCGGTATCGCTGGTCAAGCGCGCCAACCAGCACGCCCAGGAGCAGCAAGGCCTGGATGTGCCACAGAACCTGGCGCGCACCCCGGAAATCATTGGTGAAGCCCCGGCGATGCAGGAGGTGTTCCGCGCCATCGGCCGCCTCAGCCACTCCAACATCACCGTGCTGATCAATGGCGAGTCCGGCACCGGCAAAGAACTGGTGGCCCACGCCCTGCACCGGCACAGCCCACGCGCAGCATCGCCGTTCATTGCCCTGAACATGGCCGCCATCCCCAAGGACTTGATGGAGTCGGAGCTGTTCGGCCATGAGAAAGGCGCCTTCACAGGTGCTGCCAACTTGCGTCGCGGCCGTTTCGAGCAGGCCGATGGTGGCACGCTGTTCCTCGACGAAATCGGGGACATGCCTGCCGACACCCAGACCCGCCTGCTGCGTGTGCTCGCCGATGGCGAGTTCTACCGCGTGGGCGGCCATGTGCCGGTCAAGGTCGACGTGCGCATCATCGCCGCCACCCACCAGAACCTGGAGTCACTGGTGCAGGCCGGTAAGTTCCGTGAGGACTTGTTCCACCGCCTGAACGTGATCCGTATCCATATTCCGCGCCTGGCCGACCGCCGCGAGGATATCCCCGCCCTCGCCCGCCACTTCCTTGCCCGGGCGGCCCAGGAGCTGGCAGTCGAGCCGAAGATCCTCAAGCCGGAGACTGAAGAGTTCATCCGCAACCTGCCATGGCCGGGCAATGTGCGGCAGATGGAGAACACCTGCCGCTGGATCACCGTGATGGCCTCCAGCCGCGAAGTGCTGATCGGCGACCTGCCACCCGAACTGCTGAACCTGCCACAAGACGCCGCGCCGGTAACCAACTGGGAGCAGGCCCTGCGCCAGTGGGCCGACCAGGCATTGGCGCGCGGGCAGACCAGCCTGCTGGACAGTGCAGTGCCGAGCTTTGAACGGATCATGATCGAAACGGCACTCAAGCACACCGCCGGCCGCCGTCGCGATGCCGCGCTGTTGCTGGGTTGGGGGCGCAATACCCTGACGCGCAAGATCAAGGAGCTGGGGATGAATGTGGCCGGGGGGGATGATGAGGAAGGTGATGACCACTGAGCTCTGAATTAGCTTTTTAGATTGCTGGGGCTGCTTTGCAGCCCATCGCGACACAAGGCCGCTCCCACAGGANGTGTCGCGATGGGGCGCAAAGCGGCCCCAGTCATTTCAGCCTTCTGAATGCACCGTTCCTGTGCCGGCTGCACCTCTCGAAGGCACAAATCCCCTCAAAATCCGGCCAAATCACCCGCTAAGCCCAGTATTCACGGCTTTTGCAAAACTGGCACGCCCCCTGCAATAAGCAATACATCTCCAGTTTCGGGGGCCCTGGTACAGGCAGGCCGGGTGAACCCCTCTTTTATTTGCAGCACCGCCGCTTTTGGGGACCTCGGTACAGGCAGGCCGGGACATCCCCCCTTTATACGCAGCACCCCTTTTGGGGACCCTGGTACAGGCAGGCCGGGATATCCCCTCTTTTATTCGTGCAGTTTCACTTGCACCCGCCAGCGCCCAGCGTCCTCTGCACCGGCCCATTCGCCGTGCAGGGGGCGCGCGGCCACCACCGTCAACAACAAACCTTCCTTGCTGTGCTGTACCCGCCAGCTCACCGGCTTGCCCTGCAGGCTGAGCTGCCCTTGCTGAGCCTTGCCCTGGGCCTGAAACAGCAACGCCACCGTCCCTTCCACGTTCTCGCCATGCAGCTTGGGCTCTTCGTTGAACCACAGCTCCAGGCCATCCTGCGTCGCTTGCACCTGCTGCAGCTCACGCTCGTCCGGCGTAGTCAGGCGACCGATCATCAGCCCTACCATCAAGCCAACGATCGCCAACGACAGCATCACCCGTGGGAAGGCCTTCGAACGCACGTCCGGTTCAGGGGTAGAATGCCCGTCATCTTCACGTTTGGAGCCGTGCATGTTTCACGTCATCCTTTTTCAACCAGAAATTCCGCCGAATACCGGCAACATCATTCGTCTATGCGCCAACAGCGGCTGTGCCCTGCACCTGATCGAACCCATCAGTTTCGAACTGGATGACAAGCGCCTGCGCCGCGCAGGGCTGGACTACCACGAGTATGCCACGCTCAAGCGCCACGAGAGCTTGGCCGGATGCCTGGAAAGCCTTGGCAACCCACGGTTGTTCGCCTTTACCACCAAGGGCTCGCACCCGTTCCACGAAGTGGCCTTCCAGCCGGGCGACGCCTTCTTGTTCGGGCCAGAGAGCCGCGGGTTGCCGGCCGAGGTGCTGGATAGCCTGCCGGCCGAGCATCGCCTGCGCCTACCGATGCGGCCAGGGTGCCGTAGCCTGAACCTGTCCAATACCGTGGCGGTGACGGTGTATGAGGCGTGGCGGCAGAACGGGTTTGCCGGGAGCTGATGTGTTGCCTGTGCGGGCCTCTTCGCGG
>NZ_JBQENN010000001.1:0-116743 GCF_052044625.1 Pseudomonas sp. 22515 | reverse complement strand
GGGTTTACCCGCGAAGAGGCCCGCGCCGGCAACAAAAAAGCGCCCCGAGAGGCGCTTTCTTGATACCGGCAGTAATTACTGCACAGTAGGCGCTTCACCCGCTTCCTGCATACGCTGCATTTCTTGCGCGTACAGGGCGTCGAAGTTGACCGGCGACAGCATCAGCGCCGGGAACGAACCGCGGGTCACCAGGCTGTCCAGGGCCTCACGGGCATAAGGGAACAGGATGTTCGGGCAGAACGCACCCAGGGTGTGGCTCATCGAAGGCGCATCGAGGTTGGCGATCAGGAAGATACCGGCCTGCTGCACTTCAGCAATGAAGGCCACTTCATCACCGTTCTTGACGGTAACCGACAGGGTCAGCACGACCTCGTGGAAGTCACCTTCCAGGGATTTCTGCTTGGTGTTCAGGTCCAGGGCAACGCTCGGTTCCCAGGTCTGACGGAAGATCTGCGGGCTTTTCGGGGCCTCGAACGACAGGTCGCGCACATAGATGCGCTGCAGGGAGAACTGAGGGCTGTTGTCTTCTGCAGCAGCGCCGTTGGTCTGTTGGTCAGTCATGTCAGATCCTTATCCTAATGTTTTTGAATGCAGTGCAAATCAGGCCGCCAGCAACGCGTCGAGCTTGCCCGCGCGCTCCAGGGCATAGAGGTCATCGCATCCACCGACATGGGTACTGCCGATCCAGATCTGCGGCACCGACGTACGGCCGGCTTTCTGACTCATCTCGGCGCGAACCTGCGGTTTGCCGTCGACCTTGATTTCCTCGAAGGCCACGCCCTTGCTCTCGAGCAGGTACTTGGCACGCATGCAGTAGGGGCAGTAGTCGCTGGAATAGACGATGACAGGCTTCATATCACTTCACCAGGGGCAGGTTATCGGCTTTCCAGCTGGAAACGCCACCGCTCAGTTTGGCGGCGTTGTAACCAGCTTTGAGCAGCTCGCGGCAAATGGTGCCGGACTGCTGGCCCATCGCGTCGACGACGATCAAGGTCTTTTCTTTATGCTTGCCCAGCTCGGTCATGCGGTTGGCCAGCTTGTCCTGCGGGATGTTCACCGCGCCGACGATGTGACCGGCGGAGTATTCCTTGGCCGGGCGAATATCGATCACCAGGGCCTTCTCGGCATTGACCAGGGCTGTCAGTTGGCCATTAGTCAGGCTCTGGCCACCACGACGGATTTCATTGACGAGCAGCAGGACCAGCAGAATGAGGAAGATCGCAACCAGGATGTAGTGATCTGTCGCGAATTGAATCAGGTGAGCAACCATCAGCGGTGTTCCAGGCGATTGAAAATGCCGGCCAGTATACACAGCCCCTTGGTGCCACCAAAGCCCGACGGGCCGGCCACAAAACCACCTTCATGTTGCTACCACAGGTGCGCCGGTCGGTGGAATGGGACGAATATTAGCCGCAGGTGGCGTATTTGCCCTAAAATGCGTGTCTTTATCATCTTTGAACAACCGTGAGTTTGATTGATGACGAGCACGCCCAAACCCCTGGTCCTGATTATCCTGGATGGCTTCGGCCATAGCGATATCCCCGAACACAACGCCATCTTTGCCGCCAATAAACCGGTCTATGACCGCCTGTGCGCCACCCAGCCGCACGGCCTCATTTCCGGCTCGGGCATGGATGTCGGCCTGCCGGACGGGCAAATGGGCAACTCGGAAGTCGGTCATATGAACCTCGGCGCAGGTCGCGTCGTGTATCAGGACTTCACGCGGGTGACCAAGGCCATCCGCGACGGCGAGTTCTTCGAAAACCCGGTACTGACCGGTGCTGTGGACAAGGCAGTCGGTGCTGGCAAAGCCGTGCACATCCTCGGCCTGCTGTCCGATGGTGGCGTACACAGCCACCAGGACCACTTGGTGGCCATGGCCAAACTGGCCGCCCAGCGTGGCGCTGAAAAGATCTACCTGCACGCCTTCCTCGATGGCCGGGACACCCCGCCACGCAGCGCGCAGTCGTCCATCGAACTGCTCGACGCCACCTTCGCCAAACTGGGCAAGGGCCGCATTGCCAGCCTGATCGGCCGCTACTACGCCATGGACCGCGACAATCGCTGGGACCGCGTCAGCGCCGCCTACAACCTCATCGTCGACAGCACTGCCGAGTACACCGCTGACACGGCCCTGGCAGGCCTTGAAGCGGCTTACGCCCGCGACGAAAGCGACGAGTTCGTCAAGGCCACGCGCATTGGCGAAGCCGTCAAGGTCGAAGATGGCGATGCCGTGATTTTCATGAACTTCCGCGCCGACCGCGCTCGCGAACTGTCGCGTGCATTCGTAGAGCCAGACTTTACGGAATTCGCCCGTGCGCGCCTGCCGAAGATGGCGGCGTACATCGGCCTGACCCAGTATTCGGCGAAGATCCCGGCACCGGCAGCCTTTGCCCCGTCCAGCCTGAACAACGTGCTGGGCGAATACCTGGCGAAAAACGGCAAGACCCAGCTGCGCATCGCCGAAACCGAGAAATACGCCCACGTCACCTTCTTCTTCTCGGGTGGCCGTGAAGAGCCGTTCGAAGGCGAAGAACGCATCCTGATCCCGTCGCCGAAGGTCGCCACCTATGACCTGCAACCGGAAATGAGCGCACCAGAGGTGACCGATCGCATCGTCGAAGCTATCGAACAGCAGCGCTTCGACGTCATCGTGGTCAACTACGCCAACGGCGACATGGTCGGCCACACCGGCGTGTTCGAGGCGGCGGTCAAGGCCGTCGAAGCACTGGATACCTGTGTAGGGCGCATTGTCGATGCACTGGACAAGGTCGGCGGCGAGGCCCTGATCACCGCTGACCACGGCAACGTCGAGCAGATGGAAGACGAGTGCACCGGCCAGGCGCACACCGCGCACACGACCGAGCCGGTACCGTTCATCTATGTGGGCAAGCGCAACGTGAAAGTGCGTGAAGGCGGCGTGCTGGCAGACGTGGCGCCGACCATGCTGAAGCTGCTTGGGCTGGAAAAGCCGGTGGAAATGACCGGTACCTCGATTCTGGACGACGCCTGAATGTCGAAAGGGGCTGCGTTGCAGCCCCAATTGCACATGAATTCCAGACAAACGCCCCCCTGCATCCGCAGCGAGGCGTTTTTTTTGCCTGCCCAGGCGGGCATACTAGGCCAGTCTCCATCCTTGGTACGCCAAACCCCATGCTTCGCGCCCTGATCCTCCTAGCCCTGTCTTGCCTGCTCAGCCCGGCCTTCGCCGATGAGCGTGCGCAGACCCAGCAGCAACTGGATGCCACCCGCCAGGACATTGCCGAGCTCAAGAAAACGCTGAGCAAGCTCCAGGAAGAAAAGGCAGGTGTGCAAAAAGACCTCAAAGCCACCGAAACCGACATCGGCAACCTCGAAAAGCAGGTGGAGGCCCTGCAGCAAGAACTAAAAAAGACTGAAGGCGAGCTGGAGCGCCTTGATACCGAGAAAAAAAAACTCCAGAGCGCCCGCGTTGAACAACAACGACTGATCGCCATTCAGGCCCGTTCGGCTTACCAGAACAACGGTCGCGAGGAATACCTCAAGCTGCTGCTCAACCAGCAGAACCCCGAGAAATTCGCCCGCACCCTCACCTATTACGACTACCTGAGCAAGGCGCGCCTGGAGCAATTGCGCACCTTCAACGAGACCTTGCGCCAACTGGCCAACGTCGAACAGGAAATTTCCAGCCAGCAACAACAACTGCTGGCCCAACGCACCGACCTCGACAGCCGCCGCCAGGCCCTGGAAACCGAGCGCGCCAAGCGCCAGCAGGTACTGGCAAAGCTCAACAGCGATGTAAAAGACCGCGATCAGAAGCTGCAAGCGCGCGAACAGGACCAGGCCGACCTGGCCAAAGTCCTGAAGACCATCGAGGAAACCCTCGCCCGCCAGGCGCGTGAAGCTGAAGAGGCACGCAAGAAGGCCCTGCTGGCACAGCAGGAAGCAGAAAAACGCCGCCAGCAGGAAGCGCTGGCCGCCGCCGCTGCCCGCGACCGGGCCCGTGAGCCCGCAGAGCCAGTGGAACCGCCGAAAAAGGCCCGCACCACCCTCGGGCCGATGGTTTCCAGCGATGGCGCGAACTACGGCGGCGCATTTTCTGCTGCGCGGGGCAAACTTCCATGGCCAGTCAATGGTCGATTGCTGGCACGCTTCGGTGATGCCCGCGGTAGCGACGCTCGTGCCAAGTGGGACGGGGTTATGATCAGCGCCAACCCAGGCACCCAGGTACGTGCCGTGCACGGCGGGCGTGTGGTATTCGCGGACTGGTTGCGCGGCGCCGGGCTTCTGGTCATTCTCGACCATGGCAACGGTTACCTGAGCCTGTACGGCCACAACCAGAGCCTGCTCAAGAATGCCGGTGATATCGTCAAGGCCGGTGAAGCCATTTCCACCGTTGGCGACAGCGGTGGCCAGGACGCGGCAGGCTTGTATTTCGCTATCCGCCAGCAAGGCCGGCCTGCCGACCCTTCGCAGTGGTGCCGGGGCTAGGCTCTGTACGAAAAGTCTTGAGACGCAGGTCAGGCAAGGCGAAAACAGCCGAGGAACGGCCGGGGTCGCGCCCGACTGTACTGGAGTACATGAGCATTCCGAGGCTGTTTTCAACGCAGCATGAACAAGTATCAAGGCTTTTCGTACAAAGCCTAGTCACATTTCTACGGCGCAGCCTGAGTGCTGCGCCGATGCTCCCCAGGGAGCGCTTACAGGATCAGGAGTTCGTTCGACATGCTGCACTCGCCTCGTCTCACCCAGCTGGCCCTGTCCATCGCCCTGGCGGTCGGCGCGCCCCTGGCCACCGCCGCAGAGCCGGCCAAGGCCGCCGCAGTGCCAGCCACCGAGGTGACCGCCAAGGCGCCACTGCCGCTGGAAGAACTGCGCACCTTCGCCGAGGTCCTGGACCGCATCAAGGCCGCCTACGTCGAACCCGTAGACGACAAGACCCTGCTGGAAAACGCCATCAAGGGCATGCTCAGCAACCTTGACCCGCATTCGGCCTACCTTGGCCCCGAGGACTTCCAGGAGCTGCAGGAAAGCACCAGCGGCGAGTTCGGCGGGCTGGGTATTGAAGTAGGCCAGGAAGACGGCTTCATCAAGGTGGTTTCGCCAATCGACGACACCCCAGCCTCGCGGGCCGGCGTGCAGGCTGGTGACTTGATCGTCAAGATCAACGGCGCCCCGACCCGCGGCCAGACCATGACCGAGGCGGTCGACAAGATGCGCGGCAAGGTCGGCGAGAAAATCACCCTGACCTTGGTACGCGACGGCGGCAACCCGTTCGACGTGAACCTGACCCGTGCAGTCATTCAGGTCAAGAGCGTGAAGAGCCAGCTGCTGGAGAACGATTACGGCTACATCCGTATCACCCAGTTCCAGGTCAAGACCGGTGACGAAGTGGGCAAGGCCCTGGCCAAGCTGCGCAAGGACAACGGCAAGAAGCTGCGCGGGGTGGTGCTGGACCTGCGCAACAACCCAGGCGGCGTGTTGCAGTCGGCAGTGGAAGTGGCCGACCACTTCCTGACCAAAGGTCTGATCGTCTACACCAAGGGCCGCATCGCCAACTCCGAGCTGCGTTTCTCGGCCGACCCGGCCGATGCCAGCGCAGGCGTGCCGCTGGTGGTACTGATCAACGGTGGCAGTGCATCGGCATCGGAAATTGTCGCCGGCGCCCTGCAGGACCAGAAGCGCGCCGTGCTGATGGGCACCGACAGTTTCGGCAAAGGCTCGGTGCAGACCGTGCTGCCACTGGCCAACGACCGCGCCCTGAAGCTCACCACTGCGCTGTACTACACCCCCAACGGCCGCTCGATCCAGGCTCAGGGCATTGTCCCGGACATCGAGGTGCGCCCGGCCAAGCTCACCGCCGAAGCCGACACTGAAAACTTCAAGGAAGCCGACCTGCAGGGCCACCTGGGCAACGGCAACGGCGGCGCCGACCGCCCGACCGGCAGCAGCAAGCGCAAGGAGCGCCCGCAGGATGACGACTTCCAGCTGAGCCAGGCACTGAGCCTGCTCAAGGGCCTGAACATCACCAAGGGCGACTGATCCACCCTATGCGTTATCTGCTGTGTCTGTTGTTTTGCCTGATGGCCGGAATCGCGCAAGCGGCGCCGGCCAACAAGGCCTACATGAGCATCATCATCGACGACCTGGGCCAGAGCCCCGAGCGTGACAGCCGTACCCTGGCCCTGCCCGGGCCGGTGACCATGGCGATCATGCCCGACACCCCGCATGCCACCGACTTTGCCCGCCAGGCGCACAAGGCCGGCAAGACGGTGATCCTGCACATGCCCATGGACCCGGCCACCGGGCCCTATGCCTGGCACCCGGGCATCGCCATCGAAGAACTGGCGCGGCGCCTGGACGCAGCATTGGTCAAGGTGCCCTACGCCGCCGGCATCAACAACCACATGGGCAGCCGCATGACCGCACAGCGTGAACCCATGGCGTGGTTGATGGGCGAGCTGCAGCGGCGCCATCTGTTCTTTGTCGACAGCCGCACCAGTGCCGCCACGGTCGCCGCAGCCGAGGCTCAAGCACACGATGTCGCGCATGTGTCACGGGATGTATTTCTGGATGACGTGCGCACGCCGGAAGCCATCGACGCTCAGCTGCAACAGGGTATTGCACTGGCCCGCAAGCAAGGCTCGGCCGTATTGATCGGCCACCCCTACCCGCAGACACTAGCGGTACTGGAAAGTCAAATTCCACGGCTCAAGCAATTGGGGATCGAACTGGTCACGCTGCAACAGATGATCGCCACACGTGGCAACCAGGCCATGCCTGCACACGGCAAACATGGCCGTTACAGCAACCGCTAACATTCGCTGATCGCGGCGCTGGGCCACCCGGGCGAATGTTCAGAGGTTGAACGGAATGACATCCTTGGCCTGTGCATAGGTCAGGTTACCCCGATAAATGCTCAGTACCTGCCCCTCGCTCGCCGCCTTCATTTGCTCGCGATACCCCATCTTGCGCTGGCTCCACAGCTTGAGATGGCCTTTGCCAAACGCCGTCGGCGCCGCCTGCGAGTCGGCAAAATGGAAATGCGCGGCCCACAAGGGTTTACCTCGACTCTCACCGGGCGCACGCAACAGGCTGATCCGGTACTCGTCCAGATAGCCATCGGAAACCACCTGCCGAGGCCCGACATATTCCACGGCGAGCAGCCCCTGTTGATGGAGAAAATTGAGCCCTCTGGAACCTGGATAGCGCGTCTTGCTGTAAAGCGCTACCAAACAGTCGCGGCGGGCCTGACGCAACTGAATCAGCGCATCGTCCATGCCCGCCAGCAGCGCGTGCTCGGCGTTGGCATCGCTGAGCTGTTCACGCAGCTCGGCCACTTCGTTGATCTGGCCGTCCAGCATCGACATCAGGCCCATGTCGTCAGCATCCTTGGCAACCAGGGCTCTGGCTTGAGCGATGACATTTTCGTTCTGTGCCAGCATGGCCTCGGCCAGCTCCCGGTTGTTCCTTTCGGACTCCGGCGTAGAAGTCCGCGATGGCTGTTCCGGTTCGCCCGCGGCTACCTCTTCAACCCAGGTGTTTCCCTGTTTCTGGAAGCGATGCAGCGCGCTCTTGTTGAAAGCCGCTACAACTTGCAGCACAGCCTGCCCCTCGACCACCGATTCGCTGCCAATGACTATCTGACCAGCCCGCGTATGGGCCACCTGCAGGCTCTTTCGTGAATAAACCGCACGACGTGTGCCACGGACCTGCCCGTCCGCCTGCTCGCGCATGGCCTCGACCAACGCCTCACCGGCTATGGTTTTCAGTTCCACCATCTGTTGCTTGTAGGCCTCAAGGCGCTGGACATCGATGAGCTTGCTGCCGAGTGTCTTGATCCGTTCGGCGTTGAGAATCGCCGCGAGGTATTCGTCCCACGCACTTTGCAGCACCTCGATTCGTTCGGCGACAGGCAAGTCACAGAACATCAGCAGATGATGCGTTTGTGCGGCCACCCGCAGACGCTGACTGGCGAGCGCATGGCGGAAGATCATGTAGTGCTGGGTAGGCGTGCCTTTGTGCCACTGCAGGGCCAGCTCGACCAGGCCCATGGCCTGGAAAAAACGGATGTTGATCGTGGTCGTCTTACGGCTCGCGATAATGCTCGAGACGGTCAGAGTGGAATTGATGTAAGGCACTTGCATGTCGATATCGGTGATGGCCAACAGGCGATCCAGCTGGCTGGAGACATTGATGATCCTGGGCTGCTCTTCAAGCAACTTCTCCAACATCGTCCGGAACCTGACATACAACTCGGCCTGTTTCTCTGGCGGTGCGTCATTGAGCGCATTGGTGAGTTGGTCGTATTCCCTGAACCCTCCCAAGGCCAGGAGCTCATCAATGAAGAACATGCCAAAGCTGATCAGGTTCTTGCGGACCTGGCCCAAGAGTATCCGTTGATCTCTCACGCTGCCGACGTGCGTCGAGGCGCTCGACTTGTCAAGCACGTAGGTAATGTTGCGTTCGGCCTCGAGATAATCAAGGAACAATCTCTCGTTCAAGGGCAGGCGCTGGTTGCGCAACGTATTCGTCTGCTCTTGCAACTGCTGGAACTTGAGCTTGAACAACGCGGTAGCCTGCTCGAATTGCGCACGTTCGTCTGGGTCGGTGGGTGGCGCCTTTTGCAACCGATCCTCGACTTTTTTAACCGGATCACGCAAACCGACAATCTGCTCGCTCAACGCGTTGAAATCCTTCGTGGCAGCCTCCGCGGTCAAGATAAGCCGCTCTATCTCGGCCTGAGCCTTGGCGATCGGCCCGCTAAGCTTCTTGCGCAGTCGCTCGCGGGCCAACTCGCCGGAGCGATCATTGCCACCGTGCAAGCGCGAATTATTGAGGTGCCAGACATCGCCGTCGCGCATCAGGTAGGGCCCAACCGTGCCGTCCGAACCGATGATGCGAAACGCTGCGTTATCAAGGCTGACTCGGTAGACATTACCGTCCAGAGACACATAGAAATCATCCCCAATCCGCACCAGCCCCGCAGCCACGCCCTGCGTCTGCGGTTTACGCCCCTCCAGCGAAACGCTGGCCGCCAACGCCCGCATTTGGCCGCGCTGGGCACTCGACAGGCCGTTGAGCCCCCCAGCCCCACGCCAGGAAAAGTCGAGGTGGGTGTTGGCCATCGCCTGCAGGCTGTCGACCGAGACGCTGGGCTCCCGCGTCGCGGTGGAAAGGTTCGCCAGCTCGATCCCATCGCCTGCAGCTGGCCCCTGGAGCAGCGATGGCGGCAGGTCGCCAGAGACGGGCGGGGCTGCCAGCTTCGGCGTCTGCAGGTGTATCAGCGCCAGCAAGGTGTTGTTCAGCACATCGACCATCGCCTGGATGCGCTCGTCGAAATGTGAACTGGCCAGGCCATGCACATCGTTGATCAAGCTGCGCATGCCGATATAGAGCCAGGCAACCGAGGTGAGCGGCCCCGGTAACACCGGAAACACAACATTCAGCAGTTCCCAGGAAAATGCCGTGACCAGCCGCCAGCGCACCTCGCTGTTGCTCATGGCGCTGCGATCCGCCAGCTCCAGCAACATCCGGCCCTTGGCTTCGAACATCTGCCGATCCACGTCCCGCGCCCAGAATTGCAGCGCCAACTGAACAGGCTGCGGTTTCTCCGGGAGGGTGTAAGGGTCGAGCAGCCATTGGGGCAGGTGCGGCTCCCGGAAGCCGCCATTATCGTAGACCGCGCGCTGAGCTTGCTCGATCCACAGCAGCACACTGTCCTGCAACGCCCCCGGGCGGCTGATCGCATCCAACAGTGCCTGAGCGCTGCCGAACTGAATCAGCGCCTTTTCGGTGTACAGCGGGCAGTACAACAGATGAACACCCAACTCGATGATTTCGATCACGTAGAAACCATGCGCCACGTCGACCCTCTCTGATGTCGGCGAGCGTTTGAACGCAAGCGGTGCAATCCGCACAGCGGCTGCACCTTCTTGGCCGCTACGGCAGAATTCTGCCAGGGCGCCGTAAGCGAACTTGTCGAGCCGTTTGACGGCACGCGCCCGCGCAGCATCGAACATCAGTGTGATACGCCAGCGTATGGCAAATGCCGAGATGTGTTCGGCCCGGCTCGCCGAGCGATCGATCATCGACTGTACATGACGTGGATAACTGCCGCCGATGTCGACTCGCTGTACCAGCTCACGGACGTAATCAATGGTCATCCACTTCATGATCAGCTGGTTTTCACGGTGCGCGATGTGTGTCACCACCCCTCCTGCGGTGGCATCCAGGCGGCCGATCGCCAACTGCGTCAAAGTCAGCTTCTTGTCGCCGGTCTTCTGGCCGAAGCCCAGCCCGTGACCGTCACTGACAAAGCGCTCGACAGTGAGGATAAGGTCATCAGGAAAGTAATTGGCGTCCACCGGGTGGTCATGCAGCATCTCCTCGCGCAGGCGCGTCGCCGCATAGGTGTGCAAGTCCGGCAGACCGTCCTGAATGCCCTGGGCTGGGGTGCGCTGTTGCAGTAGCGACAAGTCGAGCATGGCTTGTAGGTAGGCGGTCTGGCTATCCGTATCGGCTCGCGACAGGCCCTTGGGGAGCGCCAAGCCCAGCCCACCGGAGCCATAGTCACTGAACTCGGCAAAAAAGGACGCGGGGTCGCAGGCCAAATGGCAGTAATGCTCCAGTTGGTCGACGCTGTCGATCGCACTCCAGCGCAGGCGGGCCACGCGCTCGAGCAAGATTTCCAGCAACAAGGCGCTGTACAGGGCGAAAGCGTCGCCCTCCACAGTCAGGCCTTGCCAGCTCAACTCATCAAACCGGTAACGTCCCGCCATCTGCATTTGCAACGCCGAGCCGAACGCAGCCTGGGCGTCGAAACTGCGGACCAAGCCTTCGGGAGAACACCAGAGTGTCAGTTCGCGAACTTCACTGGAGGCGGTAATCAGCAAACCGGGCAACAGCTCATGGAACGTGTCTTTACCCTCACGTAACGCCACCCGCACCAGCTGCACATCGAGCCCGGTACGGTTGCCCATCATCAGGTCACGCAGCAGCTTGCGTTGTTCGTCGTCCAGCGCTTCGTCCTTCAGGCCGTCGAGCAGGTTGGCGCGCAACAACTGCTGCAACCACAGGTCCCGGTCGATCGTGGCGTCGCCGTTCCAATAGTCGATCTGCGCTTGCTGGAAGTGCCAAAGCAGCATCGGCAGCAACGCGTTGAGGCCATCGGTCAGGCGCGCGGGCTCGATCAAATCGCCCTCAGCAGTTTCGAAGCTCGACTCGATGGCGAAAAAGCGCCTGGGCGGGTTCAGGCTAAGGCGGTAGTCACCCGCTGGGGTGAGGTCCAGTGGTTTAGCCTCAAGCAGGGCCTGCAGCACAACATCCACCAGCGGCTGAGGGTGCCAGACACCATCCGGCTGCATGGACATCAGGTACAGCGGTGCAGCCGAGGTCATTTCAGGGCGATGCACGCCAACCAGAGGATAGTGCTCCAGGATCACCTTCATGATCTGTTCACCTGCGACCTGCCGGAATGCAGGACGGCTGGCGAACTGGGCGGCGACTGCGTGATTGAGGTTGTGCGCGTGAGTGGCGGGCATGACCAGGACTCGTTGTGGAATGAACCACAAAGCGTCCTGGAGATGTTATCGAATGAGGTGCTACATATTGCTGCTGGCAAGCCGCGACACCTGGCAGTGCGGCGGCCTGCCGGGAAGTCAGCTATAGACGCGGCCAAGCACCTGGCGATGGCTCTCGAACTGATCGAGCACATCACGCACGATCTGGTCTGGGGCAAAGCCCATCAGGTCGTACTCCTGACTGCCGTCATGCAGGTAGACCTCGGCGCGGTAGAAGCGCTGGCGCAGTTCAGGCTCACCCTCGACCGGCGCCTCGCTCGACGCGGCCATATAGCCGTCAAGGCTCACTTCGTAGACGAAAGGGTTGCCTTCTTCCATCATCACCCGCAAGCCCATCAGGTTGCGCGACTGGCCAACGCGGGTTTCCACCTCGAAGCCCTGCGTCTGCAGCTGTGCAGCGGCTTCTTTCAACGCCGGGCTGACCTGCTTGTCCATGAAACGCTGCACCACGGCCTGGGTCGGCTGCAGTTCCAGCTGGGTCAGGCGCTCGCTAAAGCCGCGACGGCCACGGGCGGCCAGTTCGGCGCGCTCCTGCTCGATCACCACGTCCTGCTTCATGGCCTTGTACAGGCCGAACATGAACAGCACCAGCACCACCGAGAATGGCAGGCCCGCCAGCACGACCATGGTCTGCATGGCTTCGAAGTTACCGGCAAACAGCAGGCCGATCGTGACCAGGGTGATCACCACGGACCAGAACACCACCATCCAGTGCGGGGCATCCTCGTCGACCTTGCCGCCTGTGCACGACAGGTTGGCCATCATCACCGCGCCGGAGTCGGCCGGTGTGAGGAACAGCACGAAACCGACGAACACTGCCACACCAATGACGATCTTGGCTGCCGGGAAGTATTCCAGCAGCTGGTAGATCGACATCGATGGCTGTTCCAGCGCAGTCTTGCCCAGCTCCACGGCGCCCTGGTTGATCACCAGGTCCAGTGCGGTGTTGCCGAAGATCGACAGCCAGGCCAGGGTGAAGCCCAGCGGGATCAGCAGCACACCCATCACCAGTTGGCGCACGGTGCGGCCCTTGGAAATACGCGCAATGAACATGCCGACGAATGGGCCCCAGGAGATCCACCAGGCCCAGTAGAACACGGTCCACAGGCCCAGCCAGCGCTCCGACTTGCCGGCTTCGCCTTCATACACATAGAGGTCGAAGGTTTTCAGCACGATGCCGTTCAGGTAGTCGCCGACGTTCTGCACGAAGCCGTTGAGTAGGTGCAGGGTTTCGCCGCCCAGCAGCACGAAGATCAACAGGCCGCTGAACAGCATGATGTTCAGGTTGGACAGGCGGCGAATACCGTTTTCCACACCCGATACCGCTGCCACGGTAGCCACGCCAGCCATGACCAGGATCACCACCAGCAGGTTGGTCTTGCTGTGGTCCATGCCGAACAGGTATTCCAGCCCGGACGACACCTGCATCGCGCCGATGCCCAGGTTGGTCACCAGGCCCAGCAGGGTGACGAACATGCCGAAGATGTCGACAGCGTTGCCGGCAGCGCCCTTGACCCAACGCTCGCCCACCAGCGGGTACAGCGCCGAGCGCAGTGCCAGCGGCTGGTTGTGGCGGTAGGCAAAGTAACCCACCGCCAGGCCCACCAGGGCATAGATCGCCCAGCCGTGCAGGCCCCAGTGCAGGAAGGTCAGCTGCAGACCCTGGCGCGCGGCCTCGAGGCTGGCCGGGGTGCCCTCCGGTGGGTTGAAGTAGTGGTCCAGGGGCTCGGAGGCGCCGAAGTACAGCAGCGAAATACCGATACCGGACGAGAACAGCATGCCGGCCCAGGCGCCGTAGCTGAAGTCAGGCTGGTCGTCCTTGCCACCCAGCTTGAGGCTGCCGTAGTCGGAGAAAGCCAGGTAGACGACGAACAGCAGGTATCCGCAGATGACCAGCATGTAGTACCAGCCAAAGGTGCGCGTCAGCCACTTCTGGGCCACGCCCAGCACCTGGCCGGCGGTTTCGGGTACAGCGATCAGCAAGGCAGTCAGAACAAGGATCATCAGCGCGGAGGTGAAGAACACCACGCGGTTGACCCGTACCCTCTCGGCGGGGGGCTTGGTAAGTGAGGCAGAACTCATTGCACGAATGCTCCGGGCAGTGCGGCTGTGGAGGCTAATCAGTCTTTCCCGAGCAATTGGTGGAATATCCCCACTGCATCAGGTGTTATAAAAGAACCCTGGAAACCGTGATCCCGAATCGATACGTTGCCAAAAACAGACAGGTGGCCTGCTGAAAATGCCACGCCTCAACGGAGGTGCGCGCATTCGTCACAGATCACCCCGCCCGCTCCAAGGGCCTGTCGCAGGGCCAATGGCCGTACGGCAGAATCTGCATTTCGCATCGCTCATGCCCGTCAACACCTTGTATTCCGGGGGTTACGCGATTTCCTGGGGTGTCAATCCGTGCCGTCTCGACCGCCTGAAAAACTGTCAATGGCACAAATTGTCGCAGAGCTTATTCTTTATTGATTGAACGTTCAATCAAAACAAAATAGACTGGCCTTCGCCGAGTCAGCCGCCTGTCGTCTGCTCGCAGGCCTGAGGAGATAGCAAGATGCCCAAGGTCGGTATGCAACCCATCCGGCGCCAGCAGTTGATCGAAGCCACATTGCAGGCGGTCGATCAGGTCGGACTGGGGGACGCCAGCATTGCGCTGATTGCCCGTTTGGCCGGTGTGTCGAACGGCATCATCAGTCACTACTTTCGGGACAAGAACGGCCTGATCGCAGCGACGATGGGTTACATCATGAGCATGCTCAACGAAGGCGTCAGAGCACGTCGCCAGGCCCTGAAAGACGACAGCCCGCGCGCCCACCTGAAAGTGATCATCGAGGGCAACTTCGATGCCAGCCAGGTAAACGGCCCGGCAATGAAAACCTGGTTGGCCTTCTGGGCTTCCAGCATGCACCAGCCCGATTTGCACAGGTTGCAGCGGATCAACGACCACCGCTTGTATTCCAACCTGTGCTGCCAGTTCCGCCGCGCCCTGCCGCTCTACCATGCGCGCAAGGCAGCCCGCGGCCTGGCAGCCCTGATCGACGGTCTGTGGCTGCGTGGCGCCCTGTCGGGTGATGCATTCGACACCGATCAGGCAATACGGATTGCTTACGAATACATGGATCTACAACTGGCTAAGCAGCACACCCTGGGCACCAACGACCAGGCCGCTGAACAAGCGCGCACGGCACTTGCCAACCCGGCAGGAGCGTGACGCGCAAGCCAAACCACACACTGCACTTGCGAGGACACTATGGCCCGTTTCGGAACGCAAAAACTCTACATTGATGGCGCTTACGTCGACGCTGGCAGCGATGCCACGTTCGAAGCCATCAACCCGGCTACCGGCGAAGTCCTCGCCCACGTGCAACGTGCTACCGAGGCTGACGTCGAGAAAGCCGTCGAAAGCGCCGAGCGTGGCCAGAAAGTCTGGGCTGCGATGACTGCCATGCAGCGTTCGCGCATCCTGCGCCGCGCCGTCGACATCCTGCGCGAGCGCAACGACGAACTGGCCATGCTGGAAACCCTGGACACCGGCAAGTCGTACTCCGAAACCCGCTACGTCGACATCGTCACCGGTGCCGACGTGCTGGAGTACTACGCAGGCCTGGTACCGGCCATCGAAGGCGAGCAGATCCCGCTGCGCGAATCGTCCTTCGTTTACACCCGCCGCGAGCCGCTGGGCGTAACCGTGGGTATCGGTGCCTGGAACTACCCGATCCAGATCGCCCTGTGGAAATCTGCCCCGGCCCTGGCCGCTGGCAACGCGATGATCTTCAAACCGTCGGAAGTCACCTCGTTGACCACCCTGAAACTGGCCGAGATCTACACCGAAGCCGGCCTGCCAAACGGCGTGTTCAACGTTCTGACCGGCAGCGGCCGCGAAGTCGGCACCTGGCTGACCGAGCACCCGCGCATCGAAAAAGTGTCTTTCACCGGCGGTACCACCACCGGCAAGAAAGTCATGGCCAGCGCCTCCAGCTCTTCGCTGAAGGAAGTGACCATGGAACTGGGCGGCAAGTCGCCATTGATCATCTGCGCCGACGCCGACCTGGACAAGGCCGCTGATATCGCCATGATGGCCAACTTCTACAGCTCGGGCCAGGTGTGCACCAACGGCACCCGCGTGTTCATCCCGGCTGAAATGAAGGCGGCCTTCGAAGCCAAGATCGCCGAGCGCGTTGCCCGCATCCGCGTTGGCAACCCGGAAGACGAAAACACCAACTTCGGCCCGCTGGTCAGCTTCCAGCACATGGAAAGCGTGCTGGGCTACATCGCCAAGGGCAAGGAAGAAGGTGCCCGCGTGCTGTGCGGTGGCGAGCGCCTGACTGCCGGTGACTTCGCCAAAGGTGCCTTCGTTGCGCCGACCGTGTTCACCGACTGCACCGACGACATGACCATCGTCAAGGAAGAGATCTTCGGCCCGGTGATGAGCATCCTCACCTACGAAACCGAAGAAGAAGTGATCCGCCGTGCCAACGACACCGACTACGGCCTGGCCGCCGGCGTCTGCACCAACGACATCACCCGCGCCCACCGCATCATCCACAAGCTCGAAGCCGGTATCTGCTGGATCAACGCCTGGGGTGAATCGCCGGCCGAAATGCCGGTAGGTGGCTACAAGCAGTCGGGCGTCGGCCGTGAAAACGGCGTCAGCTCGCTGGCTCAATACACTCGCATCAAGTCGGTCCAGGTCGAGCTGGGCGGCTACAACTCGGTTTTCTGAACCCTGTCTAGCCTCGCCCGTGCCACCGCGCACGGGCGTACCCGCTCCCCGATCACCGCCAACACGAGGGCACTTTCATGTCCCAAGAATTCGATTACATCATCGTCGGTGCCGGCTCGGCCGGTAACACCCTGGCGACCCGCCTGACCGAAGACGCCGGCGTCACCGTATTGCTGCTGGAAGCCGGTGGCCCCGACTACCGCTTCGACTTCCGCACCCAGATGCCAGCCGCCCTGGCCTTCCCGCTGCAAGGCCGCCGCTACAACTGGGCCTACGAGACCGACCCGGAACCTTACATGGACGGCCGCCGTATGGAATGTGGCCGTGGCAAGGGCCTGGGTGGCTCGTCGCTGATCAACGGCATGTGCTACATCCGCGGCAACGCCATGGACTTCGACGGCTGGGCAGAACTGCCAGGCCTGGAAGACTGGACCTACCTCGACTGCCTGCCGTACTTCCGCAAAGCCGAAACCCGTGATATCGGCCCTAACGACTACCACGGTGGTGACGGCCCGGTCAGTGTCGCCACGCCAAAGGCTGGCAACAACCCGCTGTTCCACGCCATGGTTGAAGCGGGTGTGCAAGCCGGTTACCCGCGTACCGAAGACCTCAACGGCTACCAACAGGAAGGCTTCGGCCCGATGGACCGTTCGGTGACCAAGAACGGCCGCCGCTCCAGCACCGCCCGTGGCTACCTGGACCAGGCCAAGAAACGCCCGAACCTGACCATCGTCACCCACGCCCTGACCGACCGCGTGCTGTTCGACGGCAAGCGCGCCGTAGGCGTAACCTACCTGGTCGGCGACAGCGAAGAACGCGTGGAAGCCCGCGCCCGCAAGGAAGTGATCGTCAGCTCTGGCGCCATCGCTTCGCCGCAGCTGCTGCAGCGCTCCGGCGTCGGCCCGCGCGCCCTGCTGGAAAGCCTCGACATCCCGGTTGTGCACGACCTTCCGGGCGTTGGTGAAAACCTTCAGGACCACCTGGAACTGTACCTGCAGTACGCCTGCACCCAGCCGGTATCGCTGTACCCATCGCTGCTGTGGTGGAACCAGCCGGCCATCGGTGCCGAGTGGTTGTTCAATGGCACCGGCATCGGCGCCAGCAACCAGTTCGAGGCCGGTGGTTTCATTCGTACCCGCCCTGAGTTCAAGTGGCCGAACATCCAGTACCACTTCCTGCCGGTTGCGATTAACTACAACGGCTCCAATGGCGTGAAGGAACATGGCTTCCAGGCGCACATGGGCTCCATGCGCTCGCCTGCCCGTGGCCGCATCCAGGCCAAGTCGAAAGACCCGCGCCAGCACCCGAGCATTCTGTTCAACTACATGTCCACCGAGCAGGACTGGCAGGAATTCCGTGACGGCATTCGCCTGACCCGTGAAATCATGGCCCAGCCGGCGCTGGACCCGTACCGTGGCCGCGAAATCAGCCCGGGCGCCCACGTGCAAACCGACGAAGAACTGGACAAGTTCATCCGCGAGCACGCCGAAACTGCCTTCCACCCGTCCTGCTCGTGCAAGATGGGCACCGACGACATGGCGGTGGTCGACGGCGAAGGCCGTGTGCACGGCATGAAGGGCCTGCGCGTGGTCGATGCCTCGATCATGCCGCTGATCATCACCGGCAACCTCAACGCCACCACGATCATGATCGCCGAGAAGATTTCGGACAAGATCCGTGGCCGCAAGCCACTGCCGCGCAGCACCGCCAAGTACTACGTGGCGGGCGATGCGCCAGTGAAAGGCAAGCCGATGCGTGAAGTGAAGCAGGGCTGAGGCCTTGATCAGGGGCCGCTCAGCGGCCCCTTTCACGTGCGCTCAGGAGGGCAGCGCAAAGAATGTGCGCATCAACGAATCATCCTCCGTGCCCAGCCGCATCGCCAGTGCCTGGCGATCGAACAGCGTGCCTGTGCGCATATCACGCACTGCCTTCCCGCTTGGCGCCTGCGCCAGTGCCTTCAGGCACACCTCGGTAAAGCGATAATTGTGCCCTTGAACGGCCGTCACCTTTTCCACTTGCAGGTAGCGCCCGGGCATCATCAAAGACTCCGCCTCATCCGGTCGCCTTGAAAAGGGCCCGATAGGCGTCGCCTGCATATCCTCGCCCGGCTCCAACACATAAACCAACGCGTTTTCATCAAAAACATCCCTGCCACTGATTTGAGCCTGCGGGTCGTTGAAAACCTCCCAGAGGGCATAGGGGTTTTCAGTGAATGACGTGAAGTCGGTGGTCACCAGCACGTCACCCACTTCAATGGCGCCCTCACCAACTGCCTGAAAACCCGTGCCCCGCAGGCTGGAGGCAGCCCGATACAGCCTCACTTGATTAGTCACGCCGATTTGCCCAAGTGCGTGAGCAAGCGCATGGCTGCGCTGGATATGCGCGGCGCGCGTGCCCTCTAGCGGCATACCCCGCCACAGGTTGTTGTAGCGCTCCGGCGAGCTGGTGTACTCGGCAATGGCGGGCGAGCCAAAGCCGTGCTCATCGCGAAAGACGGGGTAGGGTTCACTGAAGGCATCCAGATACTCGCCATTGGGGCCCAAGGCATCGAGATCAGCCCACGGTACCGCGCCCAACAGAGCTTGCTGGCGGGCCAGCGTCTGATCCGACACCGCCAGCAATTCATCCGCCGCCGGGGCCATGTAAAGCCCCCAGTCGACCTTGGCGGCAGAGGCTTGCGCCTGGCCAGCCACCCGCGGGGGGACGTGGCCATCGGTAAACAGCTCGCTGGCTCGCAGCATGGCTATATCAAGCAGGATGAACAGGATATCCGTCAGTACTGACCACCATGCCGCCGTGCGCCAGGCCTGCTTGCCATTGATTGCCCTGTCCAGATGCAGCGCCAGGCTGGCGGTGCCCAGACCGAGCGATGCCAATATCACTGGCCAGCCAAACGGCGCCATCGGTGCTAGCACGAAGCTCGCCGCTTGCACGCCCGCCAGCCACTCCGCCTTTCGCAGCTGGGCATTGGTGGTGAGCCGTTCGTGAGCGTCGCGGGTCAGATCATCCATCACCGCATCACGTAGACGAACGAACAGGTCCCCTTCAATGGACTGCCCCAAGATGGCGGTGTCACCTCGCGACTGTGCGAGCAACTTGAAGTAATTGCGTAGTCGCGGGCGTAGCGACTGCGCCAGTACCCCGTCCCCGACGAACAGCCTGACCAGCCGCTCTCGCCCCACCGTCGTGGCGGCCTGGTCAGCCATCCACTCCTGAAACGCATGACGATCGTCGAACACCTGCACCACAGCCTGAACATCGGCAAGGTAGAGGCACAACCTGCCAGTCTTCAGCTTGCGCAAGAACATCAGCTTGGCGCTGATACCGCCGATGACAAGCGCGTTCCACCCAGATTGAGCACTCCCTTCCCGGGCCAGTCGCAAGGCTTTTACGGTAGTCGGCAGTGCGGGTGCAGCGAGCGTCACCCCCATTAGTTCCTGGCGCTCAGGTTCGCTCAACCCAGATTGGCCCACAGCAGCAATGAAGCGGGCGCGGGCCAGGACACAATAGTCTTCGCCATGCCGTGACCGAAACGTGCTCAGCGCCTCGGTGTAGCGCCCTGCAAAGTCCAACCGCCAGAACGCCGTCAGTACTTGCTGAGGGTCGAGCCGCACTTCGTTGCGTTCGTCGTAAACTGCGTGGCTGGCATCCACCCTGTAGAAGCCACCATAAATACTCAACTCGTCAGCACTGGCCTGCTGCTGCGGGCTGAATCGCTGGATGACCAGTTCGGTAAAGCTCAAAGAGCGTCGTGGCGGCCCACTGTGGCGCCAGCCGGTGAAGCTCAACGCACTGCTGGCCGCCGACTGGAACTCGTGCCAATAAAGGCCGTCCGGATCCAGCCAGTACCCCAGTTGGCGGCGAAGCACATGGCCCGCCGCCTGGCGCGCCAAACTGTGCAAATCAGGAAATTGCCCGAGCAGGCGCTGGGCCACCTGGGCGAGAGAAATGGTTTCTTTGACATTCATGTCACTTGGCTGCCTGACAGTGGGCAAACCATTACAGCCGCAAGCCGCAGCGACGATGCGGTATCGCTTTACAGCCTGCGTCGGCCTCAGGTTAGAATCGATTGGCACGCGACCTGCTAGCTTTTGCTGGAAAATGCGCTACCACGTCCCTTCCCCGCTGTCTCGGAGTACCTGCCTTTGGATGCAAGCACCATCAACAGCCTGTTCCTGATCGGCGCATTGCTGGTGGGTGCAAGTATCCTGGTCAGCTCGCTATCGTCGCGCCTGGGCATCCCTATTCTGGTCATCATCCTCGCCGTCGGCATGCTCGCCGGTGTCGATGGTGGCGGCATCATCTTCAACAATTACCCAACCGCCTACCTGGTGGGCAACCTGGCACTGGCCGTCATCCTGCTTGACGGTGGCCTGCGTACGCGGGTGGCAAGCTTCCGCGTGGCGCTGTGGCCGGCGCTGTCGCTGGCCACGGTCGGGGTGATGATCACCACCGCCCTCACCGGCCTGATCGCCGCCTGGCTGTTCAACCTGAGCCTGATTCAGGGCTTGCTGATCGGTGCTATTGTCGGCTCCACCGACGCCGCTGCAGTGTTCTCGCTGCTCGGCGGCAAAGGCCTGAACGAGCGGGTTTCCGCTACCCTCGAGATCGAGTCGGGCAGCAACGACCCGATGGCGGTGTTCCTCACTGTCACCTTGATCGACATGATCGCCAGCGGCGAGACCGGCCTGCACTGGAGCCTGCTGGGCCACTTGCTGCGTGAGTTCGGTATCGGCACGCTGCTGGGCCTGGGCGGCGGCTGGCTGATGTTGCAACTGGTAAACCGTATCAATCTGGCCGGCGGCCTGTACCCCATTCTGGTAGTGGCCGGCGGCCTGGTAATGTTCTCGCTGACCAACGCCCTGCATGGTAGCGGCTTTCTCGCTGTTTACCTGTGCGGCCTGGTGCTGGGCAACAAGCCTATCCGCAGCCGCCACGGCATCCTGCACATGCTCGACGGCATGGCCTGGCTGGCGCAGATCGGCATGTTCCTGGTGCTGGGGTTGCTGGTCACGCCGCACGACCTGCTGCCTATCGCCCTGCCGGCACTGGGCCTGGCGCTGTGGATGATCCTGGTGGCGCGGCCACTGTCGGTGGTCGCGGCCCTGCTGCCGTTCAAGGCTTTTCACGGCCGCGAAAAGGGCTTCATTTCGTGGGTCGGCCTGCGCGGCGCGGTACCGATCATTCTGGCGGTGTTCCCGCTGATGGCGGGCCTGCCAGACGCCCAGCTGTTCTTCAACCTGGCGTTCTTCATCGTGCTGGTGTCACTGCTGGTGCAGGGCACCAGCCTGCCGTGGATGGCCAAACTGCTGAAAGTGACCGTACCGCCAGACCCGGCGCCGATTTCCCGCTCCGCCCTTGAGGTGCACATCACCAGCGAGTGGGAGATGTTCGTCTACCGCCTGGGCGCCGAAAAGTGGTGCATTGGTGCCGCCCTGCGCGAGCTGAAAATGCCCGAAGGCACACGGATTGCCGCGCTGTTCCGTGGCGAGCAACTGCTGCACCCGTCGGGCAGCACCGTGCTGGAAGTGGGCGACATGCTCTGCGTGATCGGCCACGAGCACAACCTGCCGGCCCTCGGCAAATTGTTCAGCCAGGCGCCACAGCGTGGCCTGGACCTGCGTTTCTTCGGCGACTTCGTGCTCGAAGGCGATGCCGAACTGGGGGCGGTGGCAGCGTTGTATGGCCTGAAGCTCGATGGCCTCGACGCAAAAATGCCGTTGGCGCAGTTCATCCGACAGAAGGTCGGAGGCGCTCCAGTAGTAGGGGACCAGGTCGAATGGCATGGCACGATCTGGACCGTGGCAACCATGGACGGGAACAAGATCCAGAAAGTAGGCGTCAGATTCCCCGAAGGAACGCGACCCGGACCAGGATTGTTCCTCTAAACTTCGTTTCAGCCGGATCCACAAGTAGTCTGCCTATGTCCCTGCGCGTGTACCTTCGCACAGCCCTGCTCGGGTTGTGCCTGTCCCTTTCTTTTGCGGCTAGCGCGGCAGAAGCCCCGACCACCGCCAGTGTCCAGAACAGCCTCGACAAGATCGCCGAGCGCAAGCTGCCCGAGGCAGACCAGAAGGCGCTGCAGCAGGTGCTTGAACAAACGTTGAGCCTGCTTGCTGCCAAGGAAGACAACGAAAAGAAACTGGCTGCACTCAAGCAGCAGCTGAGCAGCGCCCCCAAGGAGACCAGCGACAGCCAGAAGGAGTTGGCCAGGCTCAAGGAAACCAAGGCACAACCGGTGGCACAGCGCTACGCCAACCTCACCGTGCCACAGCTTGAACAGATGCTCAGCGAACGCAACACGCTGCAGGGCGAGCTGCAAAAGGCGTTGTCTGAAGCCAACAGCCTGATCATCAACTCGCAAACCCGCCCCGAGCGCGCCCAGGCCGAGATCAGCAGCAGCCAGACCCGCACCCAGCAGATCAACAACATCCTCAAAACCGGCAAGGACGGTGGCAAAGCCATCAATGCCGACCAGCGCAACCAGCTCAACGCCGAGTTGGCCTCGCTCAACGCGCTGACCCTGCTGCGCCGCCAGGAACTGGCCGGCAACAGCCTGCTGCAAGACCTCGGCAATGCGCGTCACGACCTGCTGGTCGAGCGCGCTGCGCGCCTGGAGCAGGAAATCCAGGACCTGCAGACGCTGATCAACGCCAAACGCCTGGCCCAGTCCCAGGAAGCCGTCACCCAGCAGTCGATTGAGGCTCAGAAGGCCGGCGGCAGCAGCCTGCTGGCCACTGAAAGCGCGATCAACCTCAAGCTTTCCGACTACCTGCTCAAGAGCACCGACCGCCTTAACGAACTGACCCAGCAGAACCTGCGCACCAAACAGCAACTCGACAGCCTGACCCAGGCCGACCAGGCGCTTGACGAGCAGATCAACGTGCTCAAGGGAAGCCTGCTGCTGTCGAAGATTCTCTACAAGCAGAAACAGACCCTGCCGCACCTGAAGGTCGACCGCGACCTGGCCGACCAGATCGCCGACACCCGCCTGTACCAGTTCGAAGTCAACCAGCAGCGCGAGCAGATGAGCAGCCCGGTCACCTACGTCGACAAGCTGCTGGCGGCGCAACCGCAGGAAGATGTGACCCCGCAGCTGCGCAAGGCCCTGTTGGAAGTGGCCATCACCCGCAGCGACCTGTTGGAGCGGCTGAACCGCGAGCTGTCGGCGCTGCTCAACGAATCGATCACCCTGCAGCTCAACCAGAAGCAGCTGCTGGGCACCGCGCAGAGCCTGCGCACCACCCTCGACGAGCAAATGTTCTGGATCCCCAGCAACAAGCCGCTGGATTGGGACTGGCTGCAATACGTGCCGGAGCGCCTGGCCGACCAGGTCGCCAACCTGCCGTGGGGCTCCAGCCTGAAAGAGCTGGCCGATGGCCTGAGCCAGCGCCCGTTGCTGTTCCTGCCGCTGCTGTTGGTGATCGGCGCGCTGTTGTGGCGGCGCAAATACCTTTACCAACGATTAGGCAAAGTGCACCAGGATATCGGCCACTTCCGCCGTGACAGCCAATGGCACACGCCCCAGGCAATCCTAATCAACATTCTGCTGGCGATGCCGGTCAGCCTTGGTCTGGCGCTGTGCAGCTACGCCCTGCAGATCGACGCCCGCGGGCAGAATGCCAACCTGGGCGCCGCACTCTGGCAGCTGGCCCAGGCCTGGCTGGTGTTCTATACCGCCTACCGTATCCTCGCACCCGGTGGCGTGGCGGAAGTCCACTTCCGCTGGCACAAACCGCAGGTCGAGTTCCTGCGCGGCTGGGTTCGCCGCCTGGGCACCGTGGTGCTGGCACTGGTCGGCGTGGTGGCGGTGGCCGAGCACCAGCCTTCGGCATTGGCAGACGACGTGTTGGGCATCGGCGTGGTGCTGACCTGCTATGCGCTGATGGCCTGGCTGCTCAGCCGCCTGCTGCTCAGCAGCCCGGCACACCGTGACACCTCGCTGTTCCGCAGGGCGGTGGGGGTAGCGTTCACCGCCCTGCCCATCGCCCTGTTCGTCGCCGTGTGCTTCGGCTACTACTACACGGCACTGAAGCTTACCGACCGACTCATCTACACCCTGTACCTGCTGCTGTTCTGGCTGGTGATCGAGGCTGCCTTCGTGCGCGGCCTGTCGGTGGCTGCACGACGCCTGGCCTACCAGCGTGCGTTGACCAAACGTGCGGCAGCCAAGGAAGGGCTGGATGGCGAAGTCATCACCGAAGAGCCAACGCTGGATATCGAACAGGTCAACCAGCAGTCGCTGCGCCTGATCCGCCTGGCCCTGCTCGGCGGCTTCATCGCCGGCCTGTATTGGGTATGGGCCGACCTGATCTCGGTGTTCGCCTACCTCAACAATTTCGTCCTCTACGAATACACCAGCGGCACCGGCGCCGCCGCCAGCATGGTACCGATCAGCCTCGGCGACCTGCTCGGCGCGCTGGTGATCGTCGGCATCACCTTCGCCCTGGCCGGCAACTTGCCAGGCTTGCTGGAAGTACTGGTGCTGTCTCGCCTGAACCTGGCCCAGGGCAGTGCCTACGCCACCACCACGCTGTTGTCGTACACCATCGTCGGCATCGGCATCGTCAGCACCCTGTCGACCCTGGGGGTGAGCTGGGACAAGCTGCAATGGCTGGTGGCTGCGCTGTCAGTAGGGCTGGGCTTCGGCATGCAGGAAATCTTCGCCAACTTCATCTCCGGCATCATGATCCTGTTCGAGCGCCCGGTACGGATTGGCGACACCATCACCATCGGCAACCTGTCGGGCACGGTAAGCAAGATCCGCATCCGTGCCACCACCATCACCGACTTCGACCGCAAGGACATCATCGTCCCCAACAAGACCTTCATCACTGGCCAACTGATCAACTGGTCGCTGACCGATACGGTCACCCGGGTGACGCTGAAGCTGGGCATCGACTATGGCTCAGACCTCGACCTGGTGCGCGACCTGCTGCTCAAGGGCGCGCATGAGAACCCACGTGTGCTCAAGGATCCGGAACCGATCGTGTACTTCCTCAACTTCGGCGAGAGCTCGCTGGACCACGAACTGCGCATGCACGTGCGCGACCTGGGCGACCGCAACCCGACGCTGGACGAGATCAACCGCTACATCAACCGCGAGTTCAAGGCCCACAACATCAAGATCTCGGTACGCCAGGTAGAGGTATTCCTGATGGACGCCAAGGGCAGCAAACAGCAATTGATTCCGATGGAACAGCCGAAATTGGATGGCACTGCTTCGGCCTGAATGGGCTCGAATGCTTTATTCTGTGCAAGATGGCTGCGAGGGCTTTGCCCTCGTTCGCGGGTAAACCCGCTCCTACATCGGGCGCTGGCCGCTGTGGGGGCGGGTTCACCCGCGAGGGGCCGCCAAGCGGCCCCATTGGCACCGATTCCAAGGAGCAGTCCCGTGAAAGCCCTCGACCAACTCACCTTCGACAACCGCTTCGCCCGCCTGGGCGATGCGTTCTCCACCCAGGTGCTGCCCGAGCCCATTGCAGACCCGCGCCTGGTGGTAGCGAGCGAGTCGGCCATGGCCTTGCTCGACCTCGACCCCGCCCAGGCCGAGCTGCCGGTGTTCGCCGAACTGTTCAGCGGCCACAAACTGTGGGAAGAGGCCGACCCTCGGGCGATGGTTTATTCCGGCCACCAGTTCGGCTCGTACAACCCACGTCTGGGCGACGGCCGTGGCTTGCTACTGGCCGAAGTGCTCAACGACGTAGGCGAACACTGGGACCTGCACCTCAAGGGCGCCGGCCAGACACCCTACTCCCGCATGGGTGACGGCCGCGCCGTGCTGCGCTCGTCGATTCGCGAGTTCCTCGCCTCCGAAGCCCTGCACGCCCTGGGTATCGCTACCAGCCGGGCACTGTGCGTGATCGGTTCCAGCACCCCGGTGTGGCGCGAAACCCGTGAAAGCGCGGCCATGCTGACGCGCCTGGCGCAGAGCCACGTGCGTTTCGGTCATTTCGAGTACTTCTACTACACCAAGCAACCCGAGCAGCAGCGCGTGTTGATCGACCACGTGCTGGAACAGCACTATCCCGAATGCCGTGACGCCGAGCAGCCTTACCTGGCCATGTTCCGCACCATCGTCGAGCGCAATGCCGAACTGATCGCCCGCTGGCAGGCGTATGGCTTCTGCCACGGCGTGATGAACACCGATAACATGTCGATCCTCGGCATCACCTTCGATTTTGGCCCCTATGCGTTCCTGGATGACTTCGACGCCAACTTCATCTGCAACCACTCCGACGATCGAGGCCGCTACAGCTACGCCAACCAAGTGCCCATCGCCCACTGGAACCTCAGCGCGCTGGCCCAGGCACTGACCACCGTGATCGAAGTTGAGCCACTGAAGGAAGCGTTGGGCCTGTTCCTGCCGCTGTACCAGGCCCATTACCTGGACCTGATGCGCCGGCGCCTGGGGCTGACCACCGCCGAAGATGATGACATGGCGCTGGTCGAGCGCCTGCTGCAGTGCATGCAACGCGGTGGCGTGGATTACAGCCTGTTCTTCCGCAAACTGGGTGAGCAGCCGGGGGCTGAGGCGCTGAAGGTGGCGCGCGATGACTTTATCGACCTGGCCGGTTTCGATGCCTGGGGCGCAGACTACCTGGCCCGCTGTAGGCGTGAACCCGGCAATGCCGAAGGCCGCCGTGAGCGGATGCATGCGGTGAACCCGCTGTACGTGCTGCGCAACTACCTGGCGCAGAAAGCCATCGAAGCGGCCGAGGCGGGTGATTACAGTGAAGTTCGACGGCTGCACCAAGTCCTGACCAGGCCGTTCGAGGAACAGCCCGGGATGCAGGCCTACGCCGAGCGACCGCCGGAGTGGGGCAAGCACCTGGAAATCAGCTGCTCTTCCTGATTAGCGCCGAATCCTGTGGGAGCGGGCTTGCCCGCGAAGCAGGCAACGTGATGGATTGCACCGGCTTCGCCGGTGTTCGCGGGCACGCCCGCTCCCACAAGGAAACCGTGAACCCAACACCGGAGATGAAATGACCGACCCACTGGTAATCCCCTGCCCCCACTGCAACGGCCTCAACCGCCTGCCCGCCGAGCGCCTGGGCGATGCGCCGAAATGCGGTCGCTGCAAACAGGACGTGCTGTTGAGCACCCCTTTCGAGCTCACCGAAGCCAGCTATGCCAGCCAGATCAAAGGCGACCTGCCGCTGCTGGTCGACATCTGGGCCGACTGGTGCGGCCCGTGCAAGTCATTCGCCCCCACCTTCGAAGAGGCCTCCCGCAAGCTTGCTGGCCGCTGCCGCCTGGCCAAGCTCGACAGCGAAGCCAACCGTAACCTCGCAGGGCAACTGGGCATACGCTCGATCCCCAGCCTGCTGCTGTTCAAGAACGGCCGCGAAATCAGCCGCCAGGCCGGGGCGTTTCCACTCCAGTCCCTGCTGGAGTGGCTGCGTAACCACGGGGTTTAAGCATTCTCCTCAAGCAGCGAATGCAACTCGACAAACTGCAGAGTCAGCTTGTGCCGCGGCTCCAGGTGAATCAGCGGCAGGCTGGCGTGGTGCGATTCGCGCATTTTCACCGAACTGCCCAAGTACACCGGCAGCACCGGTAACCCTTCGGCCAGCAGCTCGTCGAGCATCTGCTGCGGCAGGCTGGCACGTGACTGGAACTGGTTGACCACAATGCCTTCGACCACCAGGTCTTCGTTGTGGTCTTCCTTGAGGTCTTCGATCTCGGCCAGCAGGCCATACAGGGCCTGGCGCGAAAAGCTGTCGCAGTCGAAGGGGATCAGCACGCGATCGGCAGCGATCAGCGCAGAAACCGCATAGAAATTAAGCGCCGGCGGGGTATCGATGTAGATACGCTCGTAATCCTCGTCCAGCTCGTCGAGCAACTTGCGCAGCTTGTTGATCTTGTGTTTTGCCTCCAGCTTTGGCTGCAGGTCGGCCAGCTCGGCAGTGGCGGTGACCACATGCAGGTTGTCGAATGGGGTTTCGTAGATATCGACCTTGTTCTTCTTACTGAACGGCCCGCTGGAAAGGCTTTGCTTGAAGAAGTCGGCGATGCCCATGGGGATGTCCTCGCCGGTCAGGCCGGTGAGGTATTGGGTCGAGTTCGCCTGGGCATCCAGGTCGATCAACAAGGTCCGGTAGCCTTCATTGGCACTGACCGCCGCCAGGTTGCAGGCAATGCTCGACTTGCCCACGCCACCTTTCTGATTGAACACCACGCGCCGCATGATTGACCTCCGTGTATCAACGAATGCCCGAGTATGTGGCGGCAGTGGGGCAATGACCAGTGCCATTTGACCGGCATCACGCCTGACCGACCACCTGCCCTGTCAACAACTCGGCAAATGCCTTGGCCATGACCGAATGGCCGCGCTCACGCTGCACCAGCCACACCGCCGACATCGCCTCTTCATCGAGCAAGGTGCGGTACACCACACCTTCTATACGCATGCGCTGGAACGACGCCGGCAGCACCGACACCCCCAGCCCCGCCGAGACCAGGCCGATGATGGTCATCGCTTCCCCTGCCTCTTGCGCAAAATGGGGGCTGAAACCCGCATGCCGTGCCAGGCTCAGCAATTGTGCATGCAAGCCGCTGCCATAACTGCGCGGGAAGAACACGAAGGGCTCAGGGGCCAACGCCGCCATGTAGACGCCTTGCTCAGTGCCCTCAGCCAGCGGATGCGAAGCATTGATCACCGCCACCAACGGTTCTCGGAACAACTCGGTGGCCACCAACCCCTCCGGCAGCGGCATCGGCCGCATCAACCCCACCTCGATGGTCTCGTCGAATACCCCTTCGGCAACATCACGGCTGCTCATTTCCTTGAGGTTCAGGTGCACCGCCGGAAAGCGCTGACGGAAGGCATGAATGGCCTTGGGGATTTTCGAGGTGAATGGGGCCGAGGAGGTGAAACCGATTTTCATCTCGCCCAGCTCGCCCAACTGCGCACGCCGAGCTACATCCGCGGCCTTCTCCACCTGTGCCAATACCTGGCGCGCTTCCTCGAGGAACAATCGCCCGGCCTCGCTCAGTTCGACACGACGATTGGTACGGTCGAACAACCGGGCCCCCAACTCCTGCTCCAGAGCCTGGATCTGCTGACTCAAGGGCGGCTGGGAAATACCCAGCTGCTGGGCGGCGCGGCCAAAGTGCAGCTCTTCGGCCACAGCAATGAAGTAACGCAGATGACGCAATTCCATGATCTGCTCCAAACAAGTCGCCAAACATCTCAAATAGGTCGAACAATATATTGGATCTAATCGTTAGCCAGCTATATGCTTTTTTCATTGCGCCAGAGGTACCGCCCGTGAAAACTGCAGTAGCCCCCCTCCTCCTTGAGCCACAACCTGCCATCCTGACCGAAATGTGGATCGAAAAAGGCACACCCGCTTTCATGAAAACCGTGCTGGCCTTGTTCAGCGGCGGTTTCGCCACCTTCGCCTTGCTGTACTGCGTACAGCCAATGATGCCTCTGCTATCCAACGAGTTTTCCATCAACGCGGCGCAGAGCAGCCTGGTACTGTCTGTGTCCACCGCCATGCTGGCGTTCGGCCTGCTGATCACCGGCCCCATTTCTGACCGCATCGGGCGCAAACCCGTTATGGTGTTCGCGCTGGTCTGCGCCGCCCTGTCCACCTTGGCCAGCGCAGTGATGCCCAGCTGGGAGCTGGTACTGGCCACCCGCGCCTTGGTCGGCCTGTCGCTGAGCGGCCTGGCGGCAGTGGCGATGACCTACCTGAGCGAAGAGATTCACCCGCAACACATTGGCCTGGCCATGGGCCTGTACATCGGCGGCAACGCGATTGGCGGCATGAGCGGGCGGCTCATCACTGGCGTACTGATCGACTTCGTCAGCTGGCACACGGCGATGCTGACCATTGGCGGCCTGGCCCTGGTGGCCGCGCTGGTGTTCTGGAAGGTGCTGCCGGAATCACGCAATTTCCGCGCACAGACGATGAACCCACGCAGCCTGCTGGACGGTTTTGTCATGCACTTCAAAGATGCAGGCCTGCCCTGGCTGTTTCTTGAAGCCTTCTTGCTGATGGGCGCCTTCGTCACCCTGTTCAACTACATCGGCTACCGCCTGCTGGCCGAGCCCTACCACATGAACCAGGCGCTGGTCGGCTTGCTGTCGGTGGTTTACCTGTCGGGTATCTACAGTTCGGCACAGGTCGGCGCGCTGGCGGACAAACTGGGCCGGCGCAAGGTGTTCTGGGCCAGTATCGTGGTAATGGCGGGTGGCTTGCTGATGACATTGGCCAGTCCGCTGGTGATGGTGATCGTGGGCATGCTGGTGTTCACCTTCGGCTTCTTTGGTGCGCACTCGGTGGCCAGCAGCTGGATCGGCCGCCGGGCGCTGAAGGCCAAGGGGCAGGCGTCGTCGCTGTACCTGTTCTGCTACTACGCTGGCTCCAGCGTGGCCGGTACGGCGGGCGGGGTGTTCTGGCACCAGTGGGGCTGGAACGGGATTGGGCTGTTCATTGGCAGCTTGCTGGCGGTGGCATTGCTGGTGGCATTGCACCTGAGCAAGTTACCACCCAAAACGGTGTGAGGCATTCGTGGGCACGCCTGCACCCACAACCTGTGGGAGCGGGCGTGCCCATGAAGAGGCCATCAGATCAGTTGATGATCTCGACAATATCCACATCCACTTCCCGGCTCATCAGGTGCTTTTCCACCTCACCGGTCAGCTTCACCTTGGTCTTGTCGTTGAACGGCGTCGGCGGCAGGTCCTCATCGTCGATCTCGACAGTGATGGTGCCAGTGTTGTCCTTGAACTCGTACTTGTCGTCGTTGTTGATCTTCTTGGTCACGAAGCCCTGCAGCACGACGGGGGTGTCATCGGCGGCGTCGTTCGCGGCGGCAACCGTGGTTACCGACTGGGCGCCAGGGCCGGTGTAGCCAGCGGCAAATGCGCCAGCGCTGAACAAGGGGGCGAGGATGAGGGCAAGATAACGGATTTTCATGAGGATCGGGTCCTGTTTCGGTTTCGATGGGACCAGATTAACGACGATCGCTGAATTAAAACTTAATGCAAAATAAAAGCCCGGCACATGACCGGGCTTATGGTTTCCGCGTGTCACCTCACTGGTGATACTGCGCCGACAGCTCGTGCACGGCATTGATGAATACGCCGGCATGCTCCGGGTCGACTTCCGGGGTAATGCCGTGGCCAAGGTTGAACACATGACCGGTGCCATGGCCGTAGCTGGCCAGGATGCGCGCCACTTCCTTGCGAATGGCCTCGGGCTTGGCGTAAAGCACGGTCGGATCCATGTTGCCTTGCAAGGCTACTTTGTCCCCCACGCGGCGGCGGGCGTCGCCAATCTCGCAGGTCCAGTCCAGGCCCAGTGCGTCGGCACCTGCGTCGGCGATGCTTTCCAGCCACAAACCACCATTCTTGGTGAACAGGATCACCGGCACCTTGCGCCCCTCGTGCTCGCGGATCAGGCCGCTGACGATCTTGCGCATGTAGGCCAGTGAGAACTCCTGGTAGGCCGCCGCCGACAGGTTGCCGCCCCAGGTGTCGAAGATCTGCACGGCCTGGGCGCCGGCCAGGATCTGACCGTTAAGGTAGCTGGTGACCGACTGGGCCAGCTTGTCCAGCAGCAGGTGCAGGGCTTGCGGATTGTCGTAGGCCATGGCCTTGGTCTTGCGGAAGTCCTTCGACGAGCCGCCTTCGACCATGTAGGTGGCCAGGGTCCACGGGCTGCCGGAGAAGCCGATCAACGGCACACGGCCATTGAGCTCACGGCGAATGGTGCTGACCGCATCCATCACGTAGCCGAGGTCTTTCTGTGGGTCCGGGACTGGCAGCGCTTCGATGTCGGCGGGGGTGCTGATGACCTTCTTGAAACGCGGGCCTTCGCCGGTTTCGAAGTACAGGCCCAGGCCCATGGCATCGGGAATGGTAAGGATGTCCGAGAACAGGATCGCTGCGTCCAGCGGGTAGCGGTCCAGCGGCTGCAGGGTGACCTCGCAGGCGAACTGCGGGTTCATGCACAGGCTCATGAAGTCACCGGCCTTGGCGCGGCTGGCGCGGTACTCCGGCAGGTAGCGGCCGGCCTGGCGCATCATCCACACCGGGGTGACGTCTACGGGTTGCTTGAGCAGTGCACGCAGGAAACGATCGTTCTTCAGGGCAGTCATGTCGGCATCCGGAAAAATAGTGCGGGCATTTTCTCAGACACCAGCGCAAAAGGCACGGCCATGACCATGTGTTTTGTCTATTGGATGCCACAGATCAAGCGTTTTTGTATACAAAAGCTTCGCGGGCATGNCTACGCTTAACCCTGTGGGAGCGGGCATGCCCGCGAACAGGCCGAAAATCAGACTTCGAGGTAGTCCAGGATACCCTCGGCGGCCGTACGCCCTTCGAAGATCGCAGTCACCACCAAGTCCGAACCGCGCACCATGTCGCCACCGGCAAACACTTTCGGGTTGCTGGTCTGGTGCTTGAACTTGCCCTTCTCCGGGGCAACCACACGGCCCTGGCTGTCCAGCTGAATGCCATGCTGCTCAAACCACGGCGCCGGGCTCGGGCGGAAGCCGAAGGCGATTACCACGGCGTCTGCCGGCAGGATCTCTTCGGAGCCCGGGATTGGCTCAGGGCTGCGGCGCCCACGGGCATCAGGCTCGCCCAGGCGAGTCTCGACCACTTTGACGCCTTCGACCTTGTCCTCACCCACAATGGCGATGGGCTGGCGGTTGTAGAGGAACTTCACACCCTCTTCCTTGGCGTTCTTCACCTCTTTGCGCGAACCCGGCATGTTGGCTTCGTCACGACGATAAGCACAGGTCACTGCCTTGGCACCCTGACGGATCGAGGTACGGTTGCAGTCCATCGCGGTGTCACCACCACCCAGCACCACCACTTTCTTGCCCTGCATGTCGACGAAGTCTTCCGGCGACTTCTCGAAGCCCAGGTTGCGGTTGACGTTGGCGATCAGGAAGTCCAGTGCGTCATGCACGCCCGGCAGGTCTTCACCCGGGAAGCCGCCCTTCATGTAGGTGTAGGTACCCATGCCCATGAACACCGCGTCGTACTCGGCGAGCAGCTGTTCCATGGTCACGTCCTTGCCCACCTCGGTGTTCAGGCGGAACTCGATGCCCATGCCGGTGAACACTTCACGGCGGTTGCTGAGCACGGTCTTTTCCAGCTTGAACTCGGGGATACCGAAAGTCAGCAGGCCACCGATCTCAGGGTTTTTGTCGAACACCACCGGGGTTACCCCGGCGCGCACCAGCACATCGGCGCAGCCCAGGCCAGCCGGGCCTGCGCCGATGATGGCGACGCGCTTGCCGGTGGGCTTGACCTTGGACATGTCCGGGCGCCAGCCCATGGCGAAGGCGGTGTCGGTGATGTACTTCTCCACCGAGCCGATGGTCACCGCGCCGAAACCGTCGTTCAGGGTGCAGGCACCCTCGCACAGGCGGTCTTGCGGGCAAACACGGCCGCATACTTCCGGCAGGGTGTTGGTCTGGTGCGACAGTTCCGCCGCGGCCAGGATGTTGCCTTCGGAGACCAGCTTCAACCAGTTGGGGATGAAGTTGTGTACCGGGCACTTCCACTCGCAATACGGGTTACCGCAGCCCAGGCAGCGGTGCGCCTGCTCCACGGACTGCTGCGGCTTGAACGGTTCGTAGATTTCCACGAACTCCTTCTTGCGCTGGCGCAGCAGCTTTTTTTTCGGGTCCTTTCGGCCCACTTCGATGAACTGGAAGTCGTTGTTCAGACGTTCAGCCATTTTTCAAAACCTCTTTACAGCAGCTGCAAGCTACACGCTGCAAGCCGCAAGACGATCACTTAAGCCGGGCAAACCTCTCACTGCCATTACGTGCAGCTTGAGGCTTGCCACTTGCAGCTGTTTTTACTGCGGGTTGGCACGGGTGCTGGACAGCAGCTGCTTCAGGTTGGCTGCCTTCGGCTTGACCAGCCAGAAGCGCCGCACGTAGTCGTCCAGGTTCTCCGAGAGCTCACGCCCCCACTCGCTGCCGGTCTCATCCACATACTCGGCAAGGACACGCGCCAGGTGGCTACGGTAGGCCTCCATCGCTTCGCCACTGATACGCTGGATTTCCACCAACTCGTGGTTGAGCTTGTCGACGAAGCTATTGTCCATGTCGAGCACGTAGGCAAAGCCGCCAGTCATGCCAGAACCGAAGTTGTAACCGGTCTTGCCCAGAACGCAGACAAAGCCGCCGGTCATGTATTCACAGCAGTGATCGCCAGTGCCCTCGACAACAGCATGGGCGCCGGAGTTACGCACAGCGAAGCGCTCGCCCGCAGTACCTGCGGCAAACAGCTTGCCGCCAGTGGCACCGTACAGGCAGGTGTTGCCGACGATGGCGCTGTGCTGGGTTTCGAACGGGCTGCCGGCTGGCGGCACGATGGTGACCTTGCCACCGGTCATGCCTTTGCCGACGTAATCGTTGGCGTCGCCTTCCAGGTGCAGGTTCAGGCCACCGGCGTTCCACACGCCAAAGCTCTGGCCCGCAGTCCCCTTGAAGCGGAAGGTGATCGGCGCCGCGGCCATGCCCTGGTTGCCATGCAGGCGGGCGATTTCGCCCGACACACGCGCACCGATGGAGCGGTCGCAGTTGCAGATGTCGAGGCTGAACTCGCCACCCGCCTGGTCGCGGATGGCCGGCATGGCCATATCAACCATCTTCTCGGCCAACTCGCCCAGGTCGAACGGCGGGTTCTTGTCGACTTCGCAGAACTGCGGTTTGTCCGCCGGAATGTGCGAGCTGCCCAGCAGCGGCGACAGGTCCAGGTACTGCTGGCGTTCGGTGTCACCTGGCAGCACTTCGAGCAGGTCGGTACGGCCGATCAACTCGCCAAGGCTGCGCACACCCAGCTTGGCCAACCACTCGCGGGTTTCTTCGGCGACAAAGGTGAAGAAGTTGATCACCATGTCGACGGTGCCGATGTAGTGGTCCTTGCGCAGCTTGTCGTTCTGGGTGGCCACGCCGGTGGCGCAGTTGTTCAGGTGGCAGATGCGCAGGTACTTGCAGCCCAGGGCAATCATTGGCGCGGTACCAAAGCCGAAGCTTTCGGCGCCGAGAATGGCCGCCTTGATCACGTCCAGGCCGGTTTTCAGGCCGCCGTCGGTCTGCACCCGCACCTTGCCACGCAGGTCGTTGCCGCGCAGGGTCTGGTGGGTTTCCGCAAGGCCCAGCTCCCAAGGGGCGCCGGCGTATTTGATCGAGGTCAGCGGCGAAGCACCGGTACCACCGTCGTAACCGGAGATGGTGATCAGGTCGGCATAGGCCTTGGCCACACCCGCGGCGATGGTGCCCACGCCCGCTTCGGCTACCAACTTGACCGATACCAGCGCCTGTGGGTTGACCTGCTTGAGGTCGTAGATCAGCTGCGCCAGATCTTCGATCGAGTAGATGTCATGGTGGGGCGGTGGCGAGATCAAGGTCACGCCCGGTACCGCATAACGCAGCTTGGCGATCAGGCCGTTGACCTTTCCGCCCGGCAACTGGCCGCCCTCACCCGGCTTGGCGCCCTGGGCAACCTTGATCTGCAGCACTTCGGCGTTGACCAGATACTCCGGGGTCACACCAAAACGGCCGGTGGCCACCTGCTTGATCTTCGAGCTCTTGATGGTGCCATAGCGCGACGGGTCTTCGCCGCCTTCACCCGAGTTGGAGCGCGCGCCCAGGCGGTTCATGGCCTCGGCCAGCGCTTCGTGGGCTTCCGGCGACAGTGCACCCAGCGAGATACCCGCCGAGTCGAAACGCTTGAGAATCGCCTCCAGCGGCTCGATCTGCTCCAGCGCCAGCGGCTGGTCGGCCACTTTCACCTTGAGCAAGTCACGAATCATCGACACCGGGCGCTGGTCCACCAGCGTGGTGTATTCCTTGAACTTGGCGTAGTCACCCTGCTGCACGGCGGCTTGCAGGGTGTTGACCACATCCGGGTTGTAAGCGTGGTATTCGCCACCGTGGACGAACTTCAGCAGGCCACCTTGCTGGATCGGCTTACGCGCGCTCCAGGCTTCGGCCGCCAGCAGCTTCTGGTCGTTCTCCAGGTCTTCGAAGCGCGCACCCTTGATGCGGCTGGACACGCCCTTGAAGCTCAGGCCGACCACTTCCTCGGCCAGGCCAATGGCTTCGAACAGCTGTGCACCGCGGTACGAGGCGATGGTGGAGATACCCATCTTCGACAGGATCTTCAGCAGGCCCTTGGAGATACCTTTGCGGTAGTACTTGAACACTTCGTCCAGGTCGCCCAGCACTTCACCGGTACGGATCAGGTCAGCCAGTACTTCATACGCCAGGTACGGGTAAACGGCCGAGGCACCGAAGCCCAGCAGCACGGCGAAATGATGCGGATCACGGGCGGTAGCGGTTTCAACCAGGATGTTGCTGTCGCAGCGCAGGCCCTGTTCGGTCAGGCGGTGGTGCACTGCACCAACGGCCAGCGAAGCATGCACCGGCAGCTTGCCCGGGGCGATATAACGATCGCTCAGCACCAGCTGGGTCTTGCCCCCACGCACAGCCTCTTCGGCCTGGTCGGCAATGTTGCGGATGGCCGCTTCCAGGCCAACGCCCTGCTCATAGTTGAGGTCGATCAGCTGGCGGTCGAAGCCTTCGCGCTCCAGGTTCATCAGCGAACGCCACTTGGCGGGCGAGATGACCGGCGAGCTGAGAATGACCCGCGAAGCGTGCTCCGGGGACTCCTGGAAGATGTTGCGCTCAGCACCCAGGCAGATTTCCAGCGACATCACGATCGCTTCGCGCAGCGGGTCGATCGGCGGGTTGGTTACCTGAGCGAACTGCTGGCGGAAGAAGTCGTACGGCGAGCGCACGCGCTGCGACAGCACGGCCATCGGCGTGTCGTCACCCATCGAGCCAACGGCTTCCTGGCCCTGCTCACCCAACGGGCGCAGTACCTGGTCACGCTCTTCGAAGGTGACCTGGAACATCTTCATGTATTGCTTGAGCTGGTCAGCGTCGTAGCTGGCCACACCCTGGTCGTCGGTCAGCGTCGCCTGGATACGCGTAGCGTGCTGGCGCAACCAGCGCTTGTACGGGTGCCGCGACTTCAGGCGGTTGTCGATGGCGTCGGTGTCGAGGATCTGGCCGGTTTCGGTGTCCACGGCAAGGATCTGGCCCGGGCCGACACGGCCCTTGGCCAGCACTTCCTCAGGCTGATAGCCCCATACGCCGATTTCCGAGGCAATGGTGATGTAACCATTGGTGGTGGTCACCCAGCGCGCCGGGCGCAGGCCGTTGCGGTCAAGCAGGCACACCGCGTGGCGGCCTTCGGTCATGACGATACCGGCCGGGCCATCCCACGGCTCCATGTGCATGGAGTTGTATTCGTAGAAGGCGCGCAGGTCGGCGTCCATGGTCTCGACGTTCTGCCACGCTGGCGGTACCAGCATGCGCACGCCGCGGAACAGGTCGATGCCACCGGTGACCATCAGTTCCAGCATGTTGTCCATGCTCGACGAGTCGGAACCGACGCGGTTGACCAGCGGGCCGAGCTCTTCGAGGTCGGGGATCTGGTCATTGGCGAACTTGGTGCGACGAGCAACGGCCCAGTTACGATTGCCGGTGATGGTGTTGATCTCGCCGTTATGGGCGAGGAAGCGGAACGGCTGCGCCAGCGGCCATTTCGGCAGGGTGTTGGTGGAGAAGCGCTGGTGGAACACGCAGATCGCGGTTTGCAGGCGCTCGTCACCCAGGTCTGGATAAAACGCCGCGAGATCGCGCGGCATCATCAGGCCTTTGTAGATGATGGTCTTGTGGGAGAAGCTGCAGATGTAGTGGTCGGCGTCGTGGGCGTTGGCCACCGACGAACGACGACGGGCACTGAACAGCTTGATGGCAAATTCCTGGTCGCTCAGGCCTTCACCGCCAATGAACACCTGCTCGATCTGCGGCAGGCGCTCCAGGGCCAGGCGGCCGAGTACGCGGGTGTCGATCGGCACCTTGCGCCAGCCGACCAGTTTCAGGCCAGCGGCGAGGATCTCGCGGTCCATGTTGGCGCGGGCAGCTTCGGCTTTGACCGGGTCCTGGTTGAAGAACACCATGCCGACGGCGTACTGCTTGGGCAGCTCGACAGCGAAGTGCTCCTGGGCCATGGCACGCAGGAATTGATCGGGCTTCTGCATGAGCAGACCGCAACCGTCACCGGTCTTGCCGTCGGCATTGATGCCGCCGCGGTGGGTCATGCATGTCAGCGCCTGCATGGCAGTTTGCAGAAGGTGGTGGCTCGGCTCACCCGTCATATGGGCGATCAGGCCAAAACCACAGTTGTCCTTGAATTCTTCGGGATGGTACAGACCTGTTTTCATAGACACATTCTCACCAGGTTCACCTCTCAACGGAGGTAAATCTCTTTTTTAACAACCACTTACCATCCACGCCGATCAAACGCCAGCTTTTTTGCGGTGGTCATGGAAAACCATTGTTGCACAGCGACAGCGACGCCCACAAATTTTCATGTCTCGTCATTGAAAATTTATGTCGCAATTTTGAATGTTTTTGCGCCATGCGCCGTGATAGCAGCTTGGCTCGAGTCTGAAGCGTTTCAGCCATGACTGCAACTAAGGGCTTGTGGCCGGCAGTCCGGGACAGAAAAGCCTGCCGCGCTCGGGCGCAGCAGGCTAGTCGAAAGCTAGAATTCGCTTAGCTACTGGGCGGCGGGGTGATGCCGCCCGGAAGGTATCAGCGGGCCGTGGCCAGCTCTTGTTGGACGCTGCCGACGGTACGTGGCCAAGGTTTACCAGCCTGGACCTTCGCTGGCAAGTTCTTGATTGCCGCAACCGCTGCGTCGCGGTTGGCGAAACTGCCGTAAGTCACGACGTACAGAGGCTTGCCCTGTAGGTTTTTCTTGAAGTAGCGATAGTCGCCACCCTGGGCCTTGACGTAAGCCTGGGCCGACGCCTCGGAGCTGGTACCAAGGATCTGCACCACATAATTGCCCGGCTTCTGTCCGGCATACCAGCCACTGTTGCCAGCGCCAGCGGCGGCTGGTTTTTCCGCAGCTTTGGCAGCCGGCTTGGCCACGGCGACCTGGGTCGGCGCCGGTGCTGGCTTGGCCGGCGCAACCGGCTTGGCGGACTGGGTTGCAACAGGCTTGGGCGCAGGCGCAACCGACTGCACGGGCTGGGCAGGCGCAGGCGCCGGGCCAGCCGGCACACCTTGTGGCGGAGCGATGGTGGTCACGGTAGGTGGCGGGTTGCCAGGCTGCAGCGCGGTGTCGACAGCCGGGCCTCCCTCTTCACCCTCGCCCATGCCTGCGGCTTGGGCCAGCGGCTCGCGCATCACCGGCTGCGACTGGCCAACCAGTGGCAGCGGCATTGGCTGGGACGAGCCAGAGAACTCGATGGCAGCACCCTGCTTGCCGTCGCCCAGTGGCAACTGGGCCTGGGCAGCCGGCGCTTCGGCAGGGGCCTTGTCGCCTTTCTTGGGCATCAATACCGCGGCCGCAACGGCAACCACGACCACAGCGGACAGTGCGAGCACATGTTTTTTAGGCATCTTGAACCCCATGGTTGGTCGCTTGGCCGTCGAGCGGCTGGCGATCATGGCTTCGATCAAAGTGTCACGGGCGACCTGATTGATGTTGCCAGGCCAGCCGTCGGAGTTTTCATGGATATCGGCGATCTGTTCACGGCTGAACACCTCGATGCCCCGACCAGCCCCTTCCAGGCGCTGTTCCAGGTACTCGCGGGTTTCTTCTTCACTGTAGGGCGCAAGCTCGATGATGTGAAAACGTTCTTCCTCGACATTGAGCTCATCCAGCCCGGCAATCAGCGATGGCTCACCGAACAGAAACACGTGCGGACGCCCTTCAGGAACCCCCGCCGCCAACTCCAGCAACGCTTGGAGTGCCGACTCGTCGAGTTGTTCCGCATCGTCCACCAGCAAATACACTTCCTGCCCGGTCAGTGCCAGCTGCACCACCTTCGATAGGATCGCCTGCACCTCGGGCTGGGCCACACCCAGCTCCTGCGCGACCTGCGCGAGCATACTGGAGGCGTCGCTGGCGCTGCGGGCCGACACCACCACACTTTGCACAGTCTGCTTGTTGGTGCTGGCCACCAGGGCCTGGCGAAGTAGCGACTTGCCGCTGCCCAACGGGCCGCTGACCACCAGCATCAACTGGCTATAGCGCGCCAGGTGGTGCAGTTGGCCGAGCACCGGTTTGCGCTGGGCCGGGAAGAACTTGAAGCCAGGTACGCGGGGCGCGAACGGATCATGGCTCAACTGGTAATGGTCGAGAAAGGCCTCATCGGCATGCAAACTTGTCATTGCGCTGTCACAACCTCAAAGCTGGGCCACGATCGCGCGGTAATCCGCCGACAGCGTGGCCTGAAGAATCTCTTTCGAATAGTCGTCGGTCACCACGGCCTCGCCCATTTGGCGCAGCAGCACCAAACGCAAACGACCGTCGAGCACCTTCTTGTCGACCGCCATGTGCTCCATGAAATGCGCCGGGGTCATTTCCTGTGGTGGCACCACCGGCAAACCTGCGTCCTGCAACAGGCGGATTCCACGATCGCGCTCAGCCTGGTCGATCCAGCCAAGGCGCATGGACATTTCCAGGGCCATCACTGTGCCCGCCGCGACAGCCTCGCCGTGCAGCCACACGCCATAGCCCATGTGGGTTTCGATAGCATGCCCGAAGGTATGCCCCAGGTTCAGCGTGGCCCGTACGCCCGACTCGCGCTCGTCAGCACCCACCACTGCGGCCTTGGCCGCGCAAGAGCGGCGGATGGCCTCGGTCAGGGCTGCCGAATCGAGGGCACGCAGTGCCTGCATATTGTCTTCGAGCCAGGCGAGGAACGGCTTGTCGCAAATCAGGCCGTACTTGATCACCTCGGCCAGACCTGCGGACAGCTCGCGCGCTGGCAGGGTCTTGAGGCTGGTGGTATCGATCAGCACCGCGTTGGGCTGATAGAACGCACCGACCATGTTCTTGCCCAGCGGATGATTGATGCCGGTCTTGCCACCCACGGAAGAGTCGACCTGGGACAACAGGGTAGTCGGCACCTGGATGAAGTCGACGCCGCGCTGGTAGCAGGCGGCTGCGAAACCAGCCATGTCACCAATCACGCCACCACCAAGCGCGACCACAGTAGTACGGCGATCATGCCGAGCTGTCAGCAGGCCATCGAAGATCAGCTGCAATGTTTCCCAGTTCTTGTGGGCTTCCCCATCGGGCAACACCACTGGCAGTACCGAGTAGGCTCCAAGGGCCTTGCTCAGGCGTTCGAGATACAGCGGCGCGACGGTCTCGTTGGAAACGATGGCTACCTGCCGACCCGCAATGTGCGGCGCCAGCAGCTCAGGCTGGTCCAGCAGGCCTTCGCCAATGTAGATCGGGTAGCTACGCTCGCCCAGGTCGACCTTTAGTGTCTGCATGTATCCCCACAATGTACTTGGGCGCGGCGCCATCCGGCGACCTGCGCGGTAACGTTGAGCCTCGCCTCGGCGCTGGAGGCCGAGAATAGTCCCGGGTTAACGGGGCGGCAACTGCTGCAAGCGCTCGAGAATATCGATCACCACCATGCGTGGGGGCCGCTCGTCGGTTTCAACCACCAGGTCGGCGATCTCGCGGTAGAGCGGGTCGCGGGTTTCCAGCAAGGTGCGCAAGGTCGCCTCCGGATTGGCCGTGCGCAGCAGCGGGCGATTGCGGTCGCGCGCGGTGCGACCGACTTGCTGCTCGACCGAAGCATGCAGGTAGATCACCCGGCCACCCTGATGCAGCGCCTGCCGGTTGGCTTCGCGCATCACCGCGCCACCGCCGGTGGCCAGCACCACACCGTCGAGCGCGCACAACTCGGCAATCATCGCTTGCTCGCGATCACGGAAACCCGGTTCGCCTTCCTTGTCGAATATCCACGGGATGTTTGCGCCGCATCGCAGTTCGATTTCCTTGTCGGAATCCTTGAACAGCAGGCGCAGCTCTTTGGCCAACAGGCGTCCGATGGTGCTTTTACCAGCGCCCATGGGCCCCACAAGTATCAAATTTCGCACAGAATCAACGACTCACAGCAATCGCCTGGTCACTCATGATACGCGGAGTCAGGAAGACCAGCAGCTCGGATTTTTTCTCTTGTAATGCATCGCGTCGAAACAGCCGCCCAACATACGGCAGATCGCCGAAAAATGGCACCTTGTCGACCACATTGTTTTGCGAAGTCGAGTAGACGCCACCGATCACGATCGTTTCGCCGTCAGCCACACGAACCTTGGCATTGACCTCGTTCTTGCGGATCGGCGGTACGTTGTTCAACGCATTGACGTAATCCGGCTCGTCCTTGGTCACCCTGACGGTCATGATCACCTTGTTGTCCGGAGTGATCTGTGGTGTTACTTCGAGCGACAGCGAGGCTTCGCGAAACGATACCGAGGTAGCGCCGCTTTGGCTGGTTTCCTGGTAAGGCACCTCGGTACCCTTGAGGATCCTCGCCGTTTCCTTGTCAGCCGTGACCACCTTGGGCTGCGAAATGATCTCGCCGTTGCCGCTTTTTTCCATGGCACTGAGCTCCAGGTCCAGCAGCACGTCACCGCGCAACAGACCCAGGCCGATACTGCTGCCGGCTCGCTCCAGACCGAGGTCGACGAACAGCTCCTTGCCGGGCCGCAGTTTCTCGCCGTACAGCGGCCCACCCCAGCGTACCCCCAGGCTTTTCTCATAATCGACGTTGGCCTCAACGATACGCGCCTCGATCGCTACCTGACGCACCGGCACGTCCAACTGCGCCACCAACTGGCGCATCTCGGCCAGGCGGTCAGCGGGCAGGTACACCACCAGCGTATTGGTGCGTTCATCGACACTCAGGCTACCCGTGGGGATGCCGCCACCCTCCAGACTTGCCAGCAGCAACTGCGCCAAATCGGCGGCCTTGGCGTGGTGAATGGGCAGCAGCTCCCGACGCAATGGCTGCAGCTGCGCGTCCAGCACTTGGCTCACCCGGGCGTCTGCCGATTGCGCGGCAAACTCGGCCGCAGGCGCCACCAAGAGCACATTGCCCTCCTGGCGCCGGGACAGGCCCTTGCTGCGCAACACCAGGTCGAGCGCCTGATCCCACGGCACGTCCTGCAAACGCAAAGTGACGCTGCCTTGTACCGCATCACTGGCAACCAGGTTGACGCCGGCGTAGTCAGCCAGCACCTGCAGCACCGCACGCACCTCTACATCCTGGAAGTTCAGCGACAGGGGTTCACCCTGGTAAGGCGTCGCCGAAGCCAGCGGGATCGACAGCAGGGTTGCCAGCAGGTATTTCATCCACGTTTTCATTCGGGTCCGAGGCCTCCTTGCCCTGGCGCTTGGCGAGGGTGATGAACGCCGTGCGCTCGTGCCACACCCCCGCCATGAACAGCCGCTCACGCACTTCGACCTGACGTTGGTCTATATGCATCACTACCCCCTGATCACGCCCTACCCGGTCGCCCGGGCGTACGCGATAGAGCTTGCCAGCCGCCTTCAGCAGTGCCTCGCGTGCCGCCCCGCGCGCCAGGCTGCCGACCATTTCCAGCTGCGCCAACGGCACGCCGACCAGCCCGGCACTGGCCACTCGCGCAGCAGCCGGCGCAAACGGGTCCACTTCAGGTGCAGCCATTGCGGCCCTTGCCGGCAGGTCCGCCAGCATTGCAGGTGCCTTCAGGGGCGTAGCCGCGTGATAGGCATCAACCCGCAACTGCAGGCGCAACAGTCCAGGCTGGCGATCAACGGTTGCCAGGCTCATGTCACCGCTGCGCAGAATCCGTGCCTGCCCTAACCAGTCGCCCAGCCACAGCCGCAAGGCCGAGTAACGCCCTACCACTTGCACCACCAGCGGTACCTTACTGAATCCGGCCTGTTGCTCGCCCTCACCTACATCGAGTCGCTCGACAAGCAAGCCGTGTGCATGCCCCGACACTGCCAGACGCTCAAGCAGGTCGCTCATGCTCTCCCCGGCCGCCAGGTACCAGTGCGCCGCTTGCAACCGCTGTTCGGCAATCACCGTTAGAGCCTTCAGCCGCTCCAGTTCGGCCAACTGCGATGCACTGGCTACCTGCAGCTGGCTCAACTCGACATGCCTGGCATCCTCCCGCGCCTGCTGCTGCAACAGGGCGGGCAGGCGCATCGCGCAGCCCAGGCTGAACAACACAACAGCCACCAGCACTGGCGCCAGCCGTCGGAAGCGGCCTGAGCCCTCGACCACTGCCAGCCAAGCGAGCATCTGCGCGGTACTCACGACCAGAACGCCGCAACGCGAGCGGTCAGCAGAAACTCATCGCCGTCCGGCAGGCTCTTGATGCGTTTGAGTTCCAGATCGAGCAAAACGCTCGAGCGGTTCAAGTCGCGCATGAACTGAGCAACCACAGCACCGGACGCAGCCACCCCTGTCATCTGCAAGCGGCCACTATCAAGGCTCAGGTCAAGTAGCTGCACACCTTCAGGCAACGCCCCTTCAAGGTCGGCGAAGACACCGGCCAATACACCCTGATGGGCGCGCAGGCCTTCCAGGGCCACCGCACGGGCAAGTAGCGCTTCATGCTGTGCACGCACTTCGGCCAGCGACTGCAACTGCTCATCCTGTGCATCAAGGGTCGCTTGGCGCTGGGTATTGGCCAGCACCTGCTGATGCCCGCGTTGGCGGGCCAGCTGATCGACCAGCATCACGGCGCACAAAGCCAAAAGTGCACCACCCACCAGCTGGCCTCGAAAGCGACGCAGCGCCGCCTGACGCTGCCGTTCGCGCCAGGGCAGAAGGTTCAGCCGCATCATGGCCGCAAACCTCCCAAGGCCAAGGCGCAGGCCAGGAGCATCGCCCCATCAACATGCTCAAGCCCTGCCAGCCCAGGCAGGTACGTGCACCGCACATTCAGCCGGCTGCCAAGGCCCTGCAGCCAGCCCGGATTGATCGATGAGCTGCTGGCAACCCACAACCCCGCAGGAAGGCTCTGCCTGGCAAGTAAAGCCTGCAGGCGCTCTGGCCATTGCCCGTTCATATCCGGGCCAGTCGTTTGCAGTTCACAGCGCTGGTACACCCTGCCCGGCTGCCAGTCATGAAGCGTTACGCTGCGGGTTTCGACACGCAGCAGCGCTGCTCCCTCAAGGCCACCCTGTGGCAACATGCGGCACAAGGCAATGGTGTCGACCTCGACGGCTTCCAACTGCAAGCCCGCCTCCTCGACGACGGATTCGAGTGACGCCAGCGCACTCTGTCGACAGGCAGCAACCATTACCTCTGAGCAACCTGGCTGGTCATGGGAAGCCCCCATGACCTGAAAATCCAAGGCCAGGTCTTCCAGCGGAAACGGAAACAGCCGCTCTGCATCGGCAAGCAGTTGTGCCTCCAACTGCGCCCCGCTCTGCTCCACCGGCAGATGGCACAACTTGCAGATAACCTGACTGGCCGGCAGTGCCAGCGCTACCCGGCGTTGCCTGAGGCCGCTGCGCCGGTAAGTGCGCTGCAGCGCAGCCACCACCTCCCCAGGCGCCTCAGCCCAGTCATCGGCCAGCGGCGCCTGAAACAGCTCTTGTGCCGATCCCATCACACGCCAGCGTCGATTGCGCTGCTGCAGTTGCATTATCCGAACGGCGTCGGGCGTGATTTCCACCCCCACCAGTGAACCGGCATCCTTGCCGAAGCGTCCAAACATCGCGACTCCTTTGCTGTCTGTTGCAGCTGCCAAGCGCAGCCACCTGTCGCAACCCCGCGGCAACACTGAGCCGGGGCTACTCATCGAGTCGACGGGTAGCCTGGCCGGTCACCCGGAGAGGCGAAAAATGCTTATAATGCCCAGCGTTTTTTGGTCCACCGGACCTGCGTGCAATCCACTCCCAACCTGGACACCGAAAAGCCTTGATACGTCTGCTGAAGTTCTTCTGGTGGTCTTCCGTCGCAGTCATCTGCGCGCTCGTACTCGGTGTGAGCGGTGCGTTTCTGTATCTTAGTCCCAGCCTGCCCTCGGTCGAGTCCCTCAGAAGCATCCAGTTGCAGATCCCCCTCAGGGTGTACAGCAGCGATGGCAAGCTGATTGCCGAATTCGGCGAAATGCGCCGCTCGCCGATCCGCTTCGCGGAAATTCCCCCACAATTCATTCAGGCGTTGCTGTCAGCCGAGGACGACAATTTCCTCAACCACTACGGTGTCGACCCCAGCAGCCTGATGCGCGCCGCGACCCAGCTGGTGAAAACCGGGCATATCCAGACCGGCGGCAGCACCATTACCATGCAGGTGGCGAAGAACTTCTTCCTCACCAGCGAACGCAGCTTCTCACGCAAGACCAACGAAATCCTGCTGGCCCTGCAGATCGAGCGTGAGCTGACCAAGGACGAAATCCTTGAGCTGTACGTGAACAAGATCTACCTGGGCAACCGCGCCTACGGTATCGATGCAGCAGCACAGGTGTATTACGGCAAGTCCATCCGTGACGTGAGCCTGGCGCAGATGGCGATGATCGCCGGCCTGCCCAAGGCACCGTCGCGCTTCAACCCGCTGGCCAACCCGGTGCGCGCCAAAGAGCGCCGCGACTGGATCCTTGGGCGCATGTACAAGCTGGGCAAGATCGACCAGGCCAGCTACGAGGCCGCCCTGGCCGAGCCGCTCAACGCCAGCTATCACGTGCCGACGCCTGAGGTGAATGCCCCGTACATCGCCGAAATGGCCCGCGCGGAAATGGTCGGCCGCTACGGCAGTGACGCCTACACCGAAGGCTTCCGCGTCACGACCACCGTGCCTAGCGACATGCAGGAAATGGCCAACAAGGCCGTCCTCAAGGGCCTATCCGATTACGATGAGCGCCACGGCTACCGTGGCCCTGAAGCACGCTTCCCGGGCCGCACCCAGGCAGCGTGGCTGCAGGAGCTGGGCAAGCAACGCACCCTTGGCGGCCTGGAGCCAGCCATTGTCACCCAGGTGGAACACACCGGCCTCAAGGTGCTGACCCGTGACGGCCAAGAGGCGCAGGTTGCCTGGGACACCATGAAATGGGCGCGCCCGTTCATCAACAACAACGCCCAGGGCCGCTCACCGCAATCGCCGGCCGACGTGGCCCAGGTCGGTGACCTGGTGCGCCTGCAACGCCTTGACGATGGCACATTGAAGTTCAGCCAGGTGCCCGTTGCGCAGAGTGCCCTGGTCACCCTCGACCCGAACAACGGCGCCATCCGCGCCCTGGTCGGCGGTTTCTCGTTCGAACAGAGCAACTACAACCGCGCCGTGCAGGCCAAGCGCCAACCGGGCTCGAGTTTCAAACCCTTCATCTACAGCGCCGCGCTGGACAGCGGCTACACCGCTTCCAGCCTGGTCAACGATGCGCCGATCGTGTTCGTTGACGAGTCGGTGGATAAAGTGTGGCGACCGAAGAACGATACCAACACCTTCCTCGGCCCTATCCGCATGCGTGAGGCGCTGTACAAGTCACGTAACCTGGTGTCGATCCGCCTGCTGCAAGCCATGGGCGTGGACCGCACCATCGACTACATCGCCAAGTTCGGCTTCAACAAGCAGGACCTGCCGCGCAACCTGTCGCTGGCCCTGGGCACCGCCACCCTGACCCCGATGGAAATCGCCACCGGCTGGAGCACCTTTGCCAACGGTGGGTACAAGATCACCCCGTACCTGATCGCGCGCATCGAGAGCCGCAGCGGCGAGACACTCTTCACCGCCAACCCGGCCCGCGTACCGCAAGGTGCCCAAGACCAGGCGGGCCTGGCCGCACCCGAGCAGCCAATCAGCACTGCGGCCATGCCGGGCGAAGCACCTTCTGCCTTGAGCCAGGTGGCCGCGGCACCGCAAGCGCCGGCAGTGGCCGAACAGATCATCGACGGGCGTACCACCTACATCCTCACCAGCATGCTGCAGGACGTGATCAAGCGCGGCACCGGCCGCCGGGCGCTGGCCTTGGGCCGCACCGACCTGGCGGGCAAGACGGGTACGACCAACGAATCCAAGGACGCCTGGTTCTCCGGTTACAACGCCGATTACGTGACTACCGTTTGGGTCGGCTTCGACCAACCGGAAACCCTCGGCCGCCGCGAATATGGCGGGACTGCGGCACTGCCGATCTGGATGAACTTCATGGGCGCGGCGCTCAAGGACAAGCCTGCGCATGCCCCGGCAGAACCGGAGGGCATTCTCAGCTTGCGCGTCGACCCGGTCAGCGGGCGCGCGGCATCGCCGAGCACCCCGAATGCCTACTTCGAGCTGTTCAAAGCCGAAGATTCGCCGCCGTCGGTGGACGAGCTGGGCAATGGCGCGGCACCGGGCAGCCCGCTGCCAGCCGATGAAGCGACGCCGATGGATTTGTTCTAAGGCAGGGCGCGTGACTCAGGTTTTGCGTGGGCGCGTGAATCGAGCGCCGCCCGCGCGGCGCATCGCGACGCAAGGCCGCTCCCACATCTGCTGCAACGTGCCGAACCTGCCAGGCCATGGTTGCCCGCCTGGGTGCATGCCTTAAGACAGGCGGGGCGGCATCAATGCCCACCTCCAAATCCAGTCATGCCAGCAAGGCTGACAACCATGGCCTCACAGACATGGCCACGTTGCAACAAATGCGGGAGCGGCGTCGCGATGCGCCGCGCGGGCGGCGCTCGATCTGATAGGCGCCACAAGTGCCCTGACGAACACCTTGCAGCCCTGACACATTCTCAAGCCCCAACAAAAAGCCCCGGCTCATGCGAGCCGGGGCTTTTTTATGTCGCTTGCGGCAATCAGCCGTTGAACACTTCATCCACGCTGGTCAGCGGGTAGTGCTTCGGATATGGCAGGGTAGCCACGCCGGATTCGATGGCAGCCTTGGCCACAGCATCGGAAACGACGGTGATCAAGCGTGCATCCAGCGGCTTCGGAATGATGTACTCACGGCCGAACTCCAGGCCTTCAACGCCATAGGCTTCGCAAACTTCCTTCGGCACTGGCAGCTTGGCCAGGTCTTTCAGGGCGATAGCGGCAGCGATCTTCATCTCTTCGTTGATACGCTTGGCGCGAACGTCCAGAGCACCACGGAAGATGAACGGGAAGCCCAGTACGTTGTTGACCTGGTTCGGGTAGTCGGAACGGCCGGTCGCCATGATCACGTCGTTGCGAGTGGCGTGCGCCAGCTCTGGCGAGATTTCCGGGTCCGGGTTCGAGCAGGCGAACACGATCGGGTTGGCAGCCATCGACTTCAGGCCTTCCGGGCTCAGCAGGTTCGGGCCAGACAGACCTACGAACACGTCGGCACCGTCAAGGGCGTCGGCCAGGGTGCGCTTGTCGGTCGCGTGGGCGAACTGCGCCTTGTACTGGTTCAGGTCGTCACGGCCAGCGTGGATCACGCCACTACGGTCGATCATGAAGATGTTCTCGACCTTCGCACCCATGCTTACCAGCAGCTTCATGCAGGAAATGGCAGCAGCGCCGGCGCCCAGGCAGACGATCTTGGCGTCTTCCAGTTTCTTGCCGGCGATTTCCAGGGCGTTGATCATGCCAGCGGCAGTTACGATGGCAGTACCGTGCTGGTCATCGTGGAACACCGGGATGTCGCACTGTTCGATCAGGGTACGTTCGATTTCAAAGCACTCAGGTGCCTTGATGTCTTCAAGGTTGATGCCACCGAAGGTGATCGAAATGCGGCGAACGGTGTCGATGAACGCTTGCGGGCTTTCCGACTCGACTTCGATGTCGAACACATCGATACCGGCGAAACGCTTGAACAGAACACCCTTGCCTTCCATGACCGGCTTGGAAGCCAGTGGGCCGAGGTCACCCAGACCGAGGATGGCAGTGCCATCGGAAATCACCGCAACCAGGTTGCCTTTGCCGGTGTATTTGTAAGCCAGCTCTGGATCACGGCCAATTTCGCGCACCGGCTCTGCAACACCTGGGCTGTAGGCCAGGGCGAGGTCACGGGCGGTGGCAGTGGGCTTGGAGAGTTCAACGCTCAGTTTCCCCGGACGAGGTTGAGCGTGATATTCGAGAGCGGCGGTTTTCAGGTCTGACATGGTGGGCATTCCGCTATTTACTGTTCTGACGGACCGCCGAGGATACGCAAAGAGCCGGGGAGCCACAAGACTGGCCGGTCACTTGTGTCAAGGCCTTTAGCCTACGACTTTACGCTACAACCCACGGGGGCATACAACCAACAGTGTGTACAATCTCGTAGCGAAATGTCTACATCTTTTAACCTGAAATGCGCTCCAACATGCTTGGATCGGTCAATGGCAACACCCAACGTCGCTGCCCGGGCTTGAGGCCACCCCTGCGGGAACGATCCAGCACCCAGCCGCGCGCTTCGACCTGGCGTCCCTTGAGATTATCGAAGAAGCTGGCGGGGAAGTTGCGCTGCAGACGAGCGGGAACCTGCAGTACCAGGGTACCGCCCAGGGTAAGCCAGACCCCACCACGATTTCGCTCGATGCCTTCGATACGACCACGCACAACAGCGAAACCTGACTGCCTGACATCGCTTGCAGCCACTACGGGCGAATGCCGCCACAGGCCAACGCCAGCCTGGCGCGCTACTTGTTCGGCAAGCTGCTGGCAATCGCTGAAACGCACATTAGGGGCAATGGCCACGCGGTAGCCCAAGCCCTCGCTAAGCAATTGTGCTTCCAGATTGTCGCCATTGCGGCTGTAGATGTGCGCCAGTGTGCGACCGTACTTGTCCTTACCTTCAACACCAGGCACCAGCCCGACACGATCGTCATTGGCCTTTACCAAGGCCTGCAATCGCCGTCTGGCAGCTTCGGCATAGGGCTCACTGGTACGCCCCTTGCGGCCTATTTCCGGGGCATTGATACCGATCAGCCGCACACTGCGGCCATCGACCAGACGCAAGGTGTCGCCATCAACCACCTGTCGTACCGCTACCCATTGGGGCTTATCCGGCTGTGGGCAGAACGCCAGGACCGGGAAATGCCAGATAACGCCCACAAAAAAGGCGCCCACAAGGGACGCCTTCTTCAGCAACAATGCGAAGCCCGAAGGATTCGCCCTGCGCATGATTACTTCTTGGCACCGAACATGCCGAAGCGATCGGCGAACTTCTGTACGCGACCACCGGTGTCCAGAACTTTCTGCTTACCGGTGTAGAACGGGTGGCACAGGTTGCAAACGTCGATCGACAGGACGTTGCCCAGGGTCGAACGAGTTTCGAACTTGTTACCGCAGCTGCAGGTGACTGCAACTACTTCGTAGTTCGGGTGGATACCTTCTTTCATGGTCACTTCCTCGAGCTGCGTGCCGCCACCCAACACCAATTGTTGAATACCGCACGTAATTAGGCGGCGAATAATACCAGAGCACACCGTCAGCGCAAGATGTCGCTTGCACCGACCGTCGTCTGCTAGGCTCGCCAGTCCTTGTAACGCCCTCCGAGACTTTCCGCGTGTCCGACGTCATCCTGCGCCTTGCCCTGCCCTCTCCGCTGCGGCGCCTGTTCGACTACAAGGCGCCGGCGAGCATGGCGCGCCAGACCTTGACCCCTGGCATGCGCATCCGCGTGCCCTTTGGCCGCCGCGAAATGATCGGTGTGCTGATAGAGGTGTGCACGCAGAGCGAAGTGCCCGCCGACAAACTGAAGCCGGCCACTGCCCTGCTCGACCCGGTGTCCCCCATCCCCGCGTCGCTGTTCAAGCTGTGCCTGTGGACCGCCCAGTACTACCAGCACAGCCTGGGCGATACCCTGAGCTGGGCGCTGCCCACGCTACTGCGCCAGGGCGAAGCTGCCGAAATGCGCCAGGAACGCTTCTGGCACATAGCCCCTGGCGCCCGCCTGGAGGACCCGCGCATCGCCCGCGCGCCGCGCCAGCGCGACGCCCTCAAGACCCTGGCCCAGCACCCGCACGGCGTGGCCCACAGCCTGCTGGCCAAACTCAACCTGAACAAGGACAGCCTCGACCTGCTGCTGGCCAAGGATCTGGTGCAGATCGAGACGCGCCGCCACTTGCCGGCCCTGCGCCATGAGCACTGGCTGGCACAGCCGGAACTCCCCCTCAACGAAGAGCAACGCGATGCCTTCGACGCCGTGTGCGAGGGCTTTGGCGGTTTCGGCGCGTTCTTGCTGGCCGGCGTCACCGGCAGTGGCAAGACCGAGGTCTACCTGCAACTGATCCGCGAAACCCTGGAAGCCGGCAAGCAGGCGCTGGTGCTGATCCCGGAGATCAACCTCGGCCCGCAAACCCTGGCCCGCTTCGAGCAACGCTTCAACGCGCGCATTGCCCTGCTGCACTCTGCGGTGAACGACCGCGAACGCCTGGATGCCTGGCTGGCGGCACGGGACGGCGAGGCCGATATCATCATCGGCACCCGCTCGGCATTGTTCACGCCGATGAAAAACCCCGGCCTGATCATCATCGACGAAGAGCACGACGGCTCCTATAAACAGCAGGAAGGCCTGCGGTACCACGCCCGCGACCTGGCACTGGTACGCGCTCACCAGGAGAACATCCCGATCCTGCTCGGCTCCGCCACACCGTCGCTGGAAACCCTGCATAACGCCCTGACCGGCCGCTACCGCCTGCTGCGTATGAACCAACGCGCCGGGGGGGCCCGCCCGCCGCGCATGCTGCGCCTTGATGTGAAGAGCCTGCCACTGGACAGCGGCATCAGTGGCCCGCTGCAGCAGGCTATCCGACAGACCCTGGAAGCTGGCCAACAAGTGCTGGTGTTCCTCAACCGCCGCGGCTTTGCCCCAACCTTGCTGTGCCACGATTGCGGCTGGCTGTCCGAATGCCCACGCTGCGATGCGCGCATGACCGTGCACCAGCGCTCCGGCGTGCTGCGCTGCCACCACTGTGGCTATGACGAACGCCTGCCGCACCAGTGCCCGCAATGCAACCACGTCGACCTGCGCCCGGTCGGTGCCGGTACCGAGCGCGCCGAAGAGCGCCTGAAGGTGCTGTTCCCGGATTACCCGATCCTGCGCGTGGACCGCGACAGCACGGCGCGCAAGGACGCCATGCACAACCTGTTCAGCACCATCCAGCGCGGCCAGCCAAGCATCCTCGTCGGCACCCAGATGCTCGCCAAGGGCCACCACTTCCCGCGGGTGACCCTGGTGGCCATCCTTGATGCCGATGGTGGGCTGTTTTCCGGTGACTTCCGCGCCAGCGAGCGCATGGCACAACTTATCGTACAGGTGGCCGGGCGGGCCGGGCGGGCCGAAGAACCCGGCAAGGTCATCATCCAGACCCACCTGGCCGACCACCCACTGTTGGTCCAGCTAACCGAGCAAGGCTACTTCGCCTTCGCCGAACAGGCCCTGGACGAACGCCGAGCCGCCGGGCTGCCGCCCTACTCGCACCTGGCCTTGCTGCGTGCCGAAGCACACAAGCCGGGGCAGGCCGAAAGTTTTCTCGACGAAGCCTGTGCCGCCGCCGAGCGCCTGGTGGCCGAACAGCACCTGCCGGGCATCGAACTGCTGGGCCCGGTACCGGCGCCCATGGAGCGCCGCGCCGGACGATTCCGCGCACAATTGTTGATACAGGCCAATACCCGGGCGCCGTTGCATCGACTGATCAGCGCCTGGTTGCTAGTGTTGGAACAGTTGCCGAGCGGGCGCCAGGTGCGCTGGTCGCTGGATGTCGACCCGGTAGACCTGTATTGAGCTTCAAGCTGCGAGTGACCAGCGGCAAGCAAGCGCCGGGCGGGTGCGATGCCGCTTTTTCTTGCCGCTTGTGGCCCCCAGCTTGCCGCCCAAAGGTTGGCAACCTGCTCCCGGCAACGGATAATGCCCAGTTTTTCCACCTGCGCATCCAGGCGCTCACCGCGCTTGCGGTCGAAAAGAGATCCCCATGAAAGACACCATTCGCCAGCTGATCCAGCAAGCCCTCACCCAACTCGTCACCGACGGTGTGCTGCCTGAAGGGCTGTCGCCGGCGATCCAGGTGGAAAACGCCCGGGACAAGACCCACGGCGACTTCGCCAGCAACATCGCCATGATGCTGGCCAAGCCGGCCGGCATGAAGCCGCGCGACCTCGCCGAAAAACTGATCAACGCCCTGCCGGCCAGCGCCGACATCAGCAAGGTCGAGATTGCAGGCCCCGGCTTCCTCAACTTCTTCCAGAACACCGATGCCCTGGCCAACCGCCTGGATGCCGCTCTGGCCGACGCCCACCTGGGTGCACGCAAAGCCGGCCCGGCGCAAAAGGTGGTGATCGACATGTCGGCGCCCAACCTGGCCAAGGAAATGCACGTCGGCCACCTGCGCTCGACCATCATCGGCGACAGCGTTGCGCGCGTGCTGGAGTTCCTGGGCGACAACGTCATCCGCCAGAACCACGTCGGCGACTGGGGTACCCAGTTCGGCATGCTGATGGCCTACCTGCAGGAAAACCCGATCACCAGCGACGAGCTGTCGGACCTGGAAAACTTCTACCGCGCGGCGAAGAAACGCTTCGATGAATCGGAGGAGTTCGCCACTCGCGCCCGCGGCCTGGTGGTCAAGCTGCAAGCCGGTGACCCCGAGTGCCTGGCCCTTTGGACACGCTTCAAGGACATCTCGCTGTCGCACTGCCAGAAGACCTACGAGCTGCTCAACGTCAAACTGACCATGGCCGACGTGATGGGCGAAAGCGCCTACAACGACGACTTGGCCAACGTGGTGGCCGACCTCAAGGCCAAGGGCCTGCTGGTCGAAGACCAGGGCGCCCAATGCGTGTTCCTCGACGAGTTCAAGAACAGCGAAGGCGACCCGCTGCCGGTGATCGTGCAGAAGGCTGACGGCGGCTATCTGTACGCCACCACCGACCTGGCTGCCGTGCGTTACCGCAGCAATGTGTTGAAGGCTGACCGCGCACTGTACTTCGTCGACCAGCGCCAGGCCCTGCACTTCAATCAGGTGTTCGAAGTGGCCCGCCGCGCTGGCTTCGTCGGCCACCCGATGCAAATGGAGCACATGGGCTTCGGCACCATGAACGGCGCCGACGGCCGCCCGTTCAAGACCCGTGACGGCGGCACCGTGAAGCTGATCGACCTGCTCACCGAGGCCAAGGAGCGCGCCTACGCGCTGGTCAAGGAAAAGAACCCGAGCCTGGCCGACGACGAACTGCGCCACATCGGCGAGGTGGTGGGCATTGGCGCGGTGAAATACGCCGACCTGTCCAAGCACCGCACCAGTGACTACAGCTTCAACTTCGAGTTGATGCTCAACTTCGAAGGCAACACCGCCCCTTACCTGCTGTACGCTTACACCCGCGTAGCCGGCGTGTTCCGCAAGCTGGGCAAAGGCTTTGACGAAGTCGACGGCAAAATCGTGCTGCACGCAGCCCACGAGCAGGACTTGGCCGCGCGCCTGGCGCAGTTTGGCGAAATCCTCAACAACGTCGCCGAAAAAGGCACGCCGCACGTATTGTGCAGCTACCTGTACGACTTGGCCGGCCTGTTCTCGAGCTTCTACGAGAACTGCCCGATCCTCGCTGCCGAAACCCCTTCGCAGCAGCAGAGCCGGCTGCGCCTGGCCGCCCTGACCGGCCGCACCCTCAAACAAGGTCTGGAACTGCTCGGCCTGGAAACCCTGGAGCGCATGTAAGTTGGCTGCCAAGAAAAAACCTGCCCCGAAACGCGGCGCCAGCCGCCAGACGGCACCGGCCAAACAGCCGATCCCCGGCTGGGTATGGCTGGCGGTCGGCCTGACCGTAGGCGCGTTCATCGTGTTCCTGATGAAGCTCGAACCCGGTGGCGATGACATCAAGCGCACCAAGCCCGAGCAGGAGAAACCGGCGAAAACGGCCGAAGCCGGCAAGCCCGCGCAAGCTACCCCGCAACAGCCGGTGAAGCCGAAGTACGACTTCTACACCCTGCTGCCGGAGTCTGAGGTGATCGTGCCGCCGGAAGCCGTACCGGAGAAAACGCCACCGGTGCCGGCCCAGCCGGTAACCCCGGTGACACCAGCAGAAGCGGCGAAAATCGACACGGCGAGGGCCCAGGCAGCGCTGCTCGGCCAGACCCCGCCGCCGCCACCACCCGTGATCAAGCCGGCGGCGACCACGCAGTACTTCCTTCAGGCCGGCTCGTTCCGCAAGCAGGCCGATGCCGACAAGGTACGGGCACAGATCATCCTGCTGGGCCAGTCCGTGAAGGTGGAGTCGGGCACGGTCAAGGATGAAACCTGGTACCGCGTACTGGTCGGGCCGTTCAGCAACCGCGAGCAGCTGACCGGGGCTCAGAAGCAGCTGGCTGGGGCCGGATTCAGCAACCTGTTGCTGCAACAGCGGCAGACCCGCCAGTAACGAAGAAGGCCTTGCCGCAGCGGTGCGACAAGGCCTTCTTTATATGGACAGCATTGCCCGTGAAGGGGCTGTAAAGCAGCCCCGCTACCGTCAGCCCCGCCCCGCATTCCTTTCGGACACCTGGCTGTTCAACGTCCAGAAGTCATACAGCACCCCCACCAGGAACAACCCGCCGGTAAAGAAGTAGATGATCGCGGTGATCCATTTGCCCTGATACAGCCGGTGCAGGCCAAACACCCCCAGGAAGGTCAGCAGAATCCAGGCAATGTTGTAGTCGATACGCCCGGACTGAAACCTCAGGTCGGCTTCACGGTCCATGGACGGGATCAGGAACAGGTCGATCAACCAACCAATGCCCAGCAAGCCGAAGGTGAAGAACCAGATGGTCCCGGTAATCGGCCTGCCGTAATAGAAACGATGGGACCCGGTGAAGCCGAAAATCCACAGCAGGTAGCCAATGGTTTTGCTGTGGGTGTCGTGAAAGGGCACCCCCTGTTGATAACTGTTCATTCATAGCCCCCGTGGGTTATCCGAAAATTTTCTAAAAAAAAATGTGACTTTCTCGTCGCTACCCGACATACGGCGCCTAGGCAATCGACCAACGGATCAATAACTGATCAAAAAGCTGTTATAAAGTTGCGCGCCCAACACATAACTATTCATAAGAGCTTCATCTATGCCGCCTTTGATCAAGACATGGCTGACCCTCTGCCTATTATTGCCCCTGGCCGCCCACGCCACCAATCGTGAGCAACGTCTTCCCAATGGTTTCACCGGCTACACGACCAACGCGTCGGTGAAACACGCACCCGCCAAGCAGACCGCGCTGCGCGCCCGCCCAAGCAATGCCGTCAGCAGCCGCGGTGCGAATGTCGCCGCCATGTCGCCGAAGCAAAGCAGCGATGTGCTGAGCCGTGCGGTAAATGTGCTCGGTACCCCTTATGTTTGGGGCGGCAGCAGCCCGAAAAAAGGCTTTGACTGCAGCGGGCTGGTCAAATACGCCTTCAACGACGTCGCCGACGTCGACCTGCCGCGCACCTCCAATGCCATGGCCCAGGGCCATGGGGTGAAGGTGGCCAAGGGTGATCTGAAGCCTGGCGACCTGATCTTCTTCAACATCAAGAGCCGTCGGGTCAATCACGTAGCCATCTACCTGGGTAACGACCGCTTCATCCACGCGCCACGCCGTGGCAAGCGGGTGAGTATCGACACCTTGAGCAAGCCTTACTGGCAGAAGCACTACGTGGTGGCCAAACGGGTGCTGCCGAAAGAGCAGCAACAGCTGAGTCTGGCCAAGCGTTAATCTGATCGGCGCTATCCGGTACCGGCCCCTTCGCGGGNCGCGCCCGCGAAAGGGCCTTTGCAGGTACTACAAGCCTTTGATCAACCCTCGCTCCCTCAGCCTCCGCAACGCCCCCTCCATCGTCAGCATCCCCTCCGCCGCCCCGCCCTGCATCACCGAAGACAACTGCGCCAACCGCCCCTCCCGAACCAGGTTACGCACCGCCGGCGTCGCCACCAGCACTTCCCGCGCAGCCACCCGCCCGCCCCCCACGCGCCTGACCAGCACCTGCGCGACCACCAGGCGCAGTGACTCGGCCAGCATCGCCCGCACCAACGGCTTTTCCTCGGCAGCAAAAACCTCCACCAACCTGTCGATGCTGCTGGTCGCCGAACGCGCATGCACGGTTGCCAGCACCAGGTGCCCGGTTTCGGCCGCGCGCAGGGCCAGGCGAATGGTTTCAAGGTCGCGCAACTCGCCGATCATGATCACGTCCGGGTCCTGGCGCAGCGCACTGCGCAGCCCCTGAGCAAAGCCGCGACTATGGCGCCCCATCTCACGTTGGTTGACCAGGCTGCGCTGGCTGGCATGGATGACCTCGACAGGGTCTTCCAGGGTGATGATGTGCAGCGCCCGCTCGCGGTTCAGCTGGTCGAGCAGCGTTGCCAGGGTACTGGACTTGCCACTGCCGGTCGGCCCGCCCACGAGGATCAAGCCATCCCGGCATTGCGCAACAGCTAGAAACACATCCGCAAGGTCCAGCTCACTCACCGTCGCAATGCGCCCCGGAATCAACCGAAAGGTAACCGCCGGGCCATTCAACTGGCGAAACAGGTTCAGCCGAAAGCGCCCAAGCGCAGGCAATTCCAGCGCAAGGTCCATTTCATCGCCTTGGGCCCACTGCCGGCGCTGGTCATCATCCAGCACGCTCGCCATGCCCTCGATCAAGGCCCCTTGGCTCAAGGGCGGCAAGCCCATACGCTGCAACTCGCCATCCAGGCGCAGCATCGGAATCTGACCCGTCGCCAGGTGCAGGTCTGAAGCCCCCGCATCCACAGCTCGGGCCAACAGGTCGGTCACATCCATGAGACTCCCCAAAGGCCTTCAAGCAGGTAGAATGCCGCAGACCCTACAGCTGCCGGCATCGATCCATGTCCACCCTAGCAGACAACCTTTCCGCGATTTCCGCCCGTATCGCCAGTGCTGCCCAGGCAGTCGGGCGTGATCCGGCCAGCGTCCAGTTGCTGGCCGTGAGCAAGACCAAGCCCGCCAGCGCTATCCGCGAGATCCATGCCGCCGGTGTGCGCGACTTCGGGGAGAATTACCTACAGGAAGCACTGACAAAGCAGCAGGCCCTCAGCGACTTGCCCTTGATCTGGCACTTCATCGGCCCCATTCAGTCGAACAAGACCAAAGCCATCGCCGAGCATTTCGACTGGGTGCATTCCGTGGACCGCCTGAAAATTGCCCAACGCCTGTCGGAACAGCGCCCTGCCGGGTTGGCGCCGCTGAACATCTGCCTGCAGGTAAACGTCAGCGGCGAAGACAGTAAATCCGGCTGCACCCCGGCCGACCTACCCGCGTTGGCCAAAGCCGTAGCCGCACTGCCCAACCTGCGCCTGCGCGGGCTGATGGCAATCCCGGAACCCACCGAAGACCGCGCCACCCAGGAGGCCGCCTTCGCCAGCCTGCGCAAGTTGCAGGAAGGCCTGGGGTTTGGCCTGGACACCCTGTCCATGGGCATGAGCCACGACCTGGAAGCGGCTATCGCCCAGGGCGCGACGTGGGTACGAATTGGCACGGCCCTGTTCGGCGCCCGCGACTACGGCAACACCTGATTCCATGCTTCACTCACTCTTTTCCACAAGGACCTGACATGAGCAAGACACGTATTGCCTTTATCGGCGCCGGCAACATGGCCGCCAGCCTGATCGGTGGTCTGCGTGCCCAGGGCCTGGACGCCTCGCAGATCCGCGCCAGCGACCCGGGCGCCGAGACCCGCAGTCGCATCCAGGCCGAGCACGGCATTGAAGCCTTCGAGGACAACGCCCAGGCCATCGATGGCGCTGACGTCATCGTGCTGGCGGTCAAGCCACAAGTCATGAAAACCGTATGTCAGGCACTGCAACCCAACCTGCAGGATGGCCAGCTGATCGTTTCAATCGCCGCCGGCATCACGTGCGCCAGCCTGCAAAGCTGGGTGGGCGCTCGCCCGGTGGTGCGCTGCATGCCCAACACCCCGGCATTGCTGCGCCAAGGCGTGAGCGGCCTGTACGCCACCGCTGAAGTGTCCGGCGAACAGCGTCAGCAGGCCGAACAACTGCTGTCGGCCGTGGGCACCGCCCTGTGGCTGGAGCAGGAACAGCAACTGGACGCCGTGACAGCTGTGTCCGGCAGTGGCCCGGCATACTTCTTCCTGCTGATCGAGGCCATGACCGCGGCAGGCGAAAAACTCGGCCTGCCACGCGAAACGGCCTCCCAACTGACCTTGCAGACGGCCCTGGGCGCCGCGCGCATGGCAGTTGCAAGCGATGTCGATGCCGCTGAACTGCGCCGCCGCGTCACTTCGCCCGCCGGCACCACGGAAGCGGCGATCAAGTCGTTCCAGGCCAGCGGCTTCGAAGCCATCGTCGAGCAGGCGCTGCAGGCTGCAGCCACGCGCTCCGCCGAGCTGGCCGAACAACTGGGCAAATAAGGAGCTTTAGATGAATGCACTGTCAGGCGCCGCGATTTTCGTGGTGCAAACCCTGGTCAGCCTTTACCTGGTCATCGTCCTGCTGCGCTTCGTGCTGCAACTGGTCAAGGCCAACTTCTACAACCCGCTGTGCCAGTTCGCCGTTCGTGCCACCCAACCGTTGCTCAAGCCGATCCGCCGGATCATCCCTAGCGTTGGCGGGCTGGATACCTCGTCGCTACTGCTGGCGGTGGTCATCCAGGCCTTGCTGATGGGCTTTGTGCTGATGGTCACCTACGGTACCTTCGGCGACGTCCTGCACCTGCTGATGTGGGCGATCATCGGCATCACCTCGCTGTTCCTGAAGATTTTCTGGGTGGCGATGATCATCATGGTGATCGTTTCCTGGGTTGCCCCCAACAGCCACAACCCGGCGGCCGAACTGGCCTACCAGATCAGCGAGCCAGTGCTGGCACCGTTCCGCCGCCTGGTGCCAAACCTGGGCGGCATGGACATCTCGCCGATCTTCGCCTTCCTGGCGATCCAGGTGATCCAGTCGTTTGTCATGCCTCCGCTGGCCGCCTACGCGGGCATGCCTCAAGAGCTGTGGCGAATGATCTGAGGCTCGCCAGAGCCAGCGTGCCCCCCGTCGCAAGCCTTTGCTTGCCGCTGGGGGTAGCGCTCTTTAGACTTACGCCTCCGTCAAGCGTGAGCAGGGTCGATGTCAACTGTCTTTCCCGAAGATTCCGTCGGTCTGGTAGTACCGCAAACCGCCCGGTTCGATGAACCGCTGGCACTGGCCTGTGGCCGTTCACTGGCCAGTTACGAACTGGTCTACGAGACCTATGGCACCCTGAACGCCAGCGCGAGCAACGCCGTGCTGATCTGCCATGCCCTGTCCGGCCACCACCATGCCGCTGGCTACCATGCCGCCACCGACCGCAAGCCGGGCTGGTGGGACAGCTGCATCGGCCCCGGAAAACCGATCGATACCAACCGCTTCTTCGTGGTCAGCCTGAACAACCTCGGCGGCTGCAACGGCAGCACCGGCCCCAGCAGTGTCAACCCAGCCACCGGTAAACCGTATGGCGCCGAGTTCCCGGTATTGACCGTGGAAGACTGGGTGCACAGCCAGGCACGGCTGGCCGACCGCCTGGGCATCCAGCAGTGGGCAGCTATCGTCGGCGGTAGCCTGGGTGGCATGCAGGCGCTGCAATGGACGATGACCTACCCCGAGCGCGTACGCCACTGCGTCGACATTGCCTCGGCACCCAAGCTGTCGGCGCAGAACATCGCCTTCAACGAGGTGGCGCGTCAGGCCATTCTTACCGACCCTGAGTTCCATGGAGGCTCGTTCCAGGACCAGGGCGTGATCCCCAAGCGCGGCCTGATGCTGGCACGCATGGTCGGCCACATTACCTATCTGTCCGATGATTCGATGGGTGAAAAATTCGGCCGAGAGCTGAAAAGCGACAAACTCAACTACGACTTCCACAGCGTCGAGTTCCAGGTCGAAAGCTACCTGCGCTATCAGGGCGAGGAGTTTTCCGGCCGTTTCGACGCCAACACCTATCTGCTGATGACCAAGGCACTGGACTATTTCGACCCGGCCGCCACGCACGGTGGTGATCTGGCCGCCACCCTGGCCCACGTCAAGGCAGACTACTGCATCATGTCGTTCACCACCGACTGGCGCTTCTCTCCGGCCCGTTCGCGCGAGATCGTCGACGCGCTGATGGCCGCGCGCAAGAACGTCTGCTACCTGGAGATCGATTCGCCCTACGGGCACGATGCCTTCCTGATCCCCACACCTCGCTACATGCAGGGTTTCTCGAACTACATGAACCGCATTGCCATCTGAGGACAGCATGAGAGCCGATCTGGAAATCATCCACGACTGGATCCCCGCCGGCAGCCGGGTACTCGACCTGGGCTGCGGTAGCGGCGAACTGCTGGCCTCGCTGCGTGACTGCAAACAGGTCACCGGCTACGGCCTGGAAATCGACGCCGACAATATCGCCGCCTGCGTGGCCAAGGGCGTCAACGTCATCGAACAGGACCTGGACAAAGGCCTGGGCAACTTCGCCAGCAACAGCTTCGACGTGGTGATCATGACCCAAGCCCTGCAGGCCGTGGAATACCCCGACCGCATCCTCGACGAAATGCTGCGAGTAGGCCGTCAGTGCATCATCACCTTCCCGAACTTCGGCCACTGGCGCTGCCGCTGGTACCTGGCGACCAAAGGCCGCATGCCGGTATCGGACTTCATGCCGTATACCTGGTACAACACGCCGAACATCCACTTCTGCACCTTCGCCGACTTCGAAGAACTTGTGCACGAACGCCGAGCCAAGGTACTCGACCGCCTGGCGGTCGACCACTTGCACCGCAACGGGTGGGGTGGCCGGCTATGGCCTAATCTTCTAGGTGAGATCGGCATCTACCGCGTCAGCAGTCCGGGCCTGCAAGAGCATCAGCTCGCGGTCTGACGCCCACCGGAGGAATCGCACCATGCGTCGCCTAGCCCTGTTCCTGATCAGCCTGTGCCTGGCCCTGCCAGTATTGGCTGCCGATGCCGCACGCCCCGAGCGCAAGGAGGTATTTGGTGACGTGACGGTGCACTACAGCGCATTCACCTCGAGCATGCTCACACCCGAGGTGGCCGCGGCCACCGGCCTGGTGCGCAGCAAGAACCAGGGCGTGCTCAACATTACCGTCCTCAAGGCCAGCAAACCTGCAACAGCGGTGATCAGCGGCACGGTCAAGGACCTGACCGGGCGCAGCAGCCCGCTGTCGTTCAAGCAGATTACCGAACAGGGCGCGGTGTATTACATCGCCCAGTTCAAGATCGACCAGCCAGAAACCGTCACCTTCGACTTGAACATCGAAACCGGCGGCATCAGCAACTCTCTCAGCTTCAACCAGGAAGTGTTCCCAGGCGAATGATGAATTTCCAGCAACTCGTATTGGCCAGCCACAATGCCGGCAAACTGAAGGAACTCCAGGCCATGCTCGGCCATTCCGTGCAGCTGCACTCGATTGGTGAGTTCAGCCAGGTGGAGCCGGAAGAAACCGGCCTGTCGTTCGTCGAGAACGCCATCCTCAAGGCGCGCAACGCCGCCCGCATTTCCGGCCTGCCGGCCCTGGCCGATGACTCTGGCCTGGCAGTGGACTTCCTCGGCGGCGCGCCGGGCATCTACTCGGCGCGCTATGCCGATGGCAAAGGTGACGCGGCAAACAATGCCAAGCTGCTCGAAGCCTTGAAAGACGTGCCTGAAGCTGAGCGCAGTGCACAGTTCGTCTGCGTTCTGGCGCTGGTGCGTCACGCCGACGACCCATTGCCGATCCTGTGCGAAGGCCTGTGGCACGGGCGCATCCTGTTCGAGGCCAGCGGCGAGCAGGGCTTTGGCTACGACCCGCTGTTCTGGGTACCGGAGCGCAACTGCTCCAGCGCCGATCTAGCCCCAGCAGACAAGAACCAGCTCAGCCACCGCGCCCGTGCCATGGCCCTGCTGCGCAAACGTCTGGGCCTGGCATGATCGAAATGCTGTCGCCCCCCGGCGCGGCAGGCTTTAGCAGCCTGCCGCCGCTGGCGCTGTACATCCACATTCCGTGGTGCGTACGCAAATGCCCTTATTGCGACTTCAACTCCCACGCAGCCGGGCCTGAACTACCGGAAGATGCCTACGTCACAGCCCTGCTCGACGACCTCGACCAGGAACTGGCTGCCGTACAAGGTCGCCCGATCAGCTCGATCTTCTTCGGTGGCGGTACGCCAAGCCTGTTCAGTGCCAACGCCCTTGGCCGGCTACTGCGTGGCATAGAGCAACGTATTCCGTTCGCGCCAGACATCGAGATCACCCTCGAAGCCAACCCGGGCACCTTCGAGCAGGACAAGTTCAAGGCCTACCGGCAGACCGGTATCAACCGTCTTTCGATCGGCGTGCAGAGCTTCCAGCCAGCCAAGCTGGAGGCACTGGGGCGCATCCACAATGGCGACGAAGCGGTTCGGGCCGCCGACATGGCGCGCGCGGCCGGTTTCGACAATTTCAACATGGACCTGATGCACGGCCTGCCCGACCAGTCGCTGGACGATGCGCTGGGTGACCTGCGCCAGGCCATCGATCTGGGGCCGACCCACCTGTCGTGGTATCAGCTGACCGTGGAGCCGAACACGGTGTTCTGGAACCAGCCGCCAGAGCTGCCCGAAGACGACATCCTCTGGGATATTCAGGAAGCCGGCCAAGCGCTGATGGCCGAGCACGGCTACCGCCAGTACGAGGTATCGGCCTACGCCCAGGCAGGCCGCGCCGCCCGGCACAACCTCAACTACTGGCGCTTCGGTGACTTCATCGGCATTGGCGCTGGCGCTCACGGCAAGCTCACCTTTGCCGACGGGCGCATCCTGCGTACCTGGAAGACCCGCCTGCCCAAGGATTACCTGAACCTGGCCAAGCCGTTCAAGGCCGGCGAGAAGCTGCTGCCAGTCGATGAACTGCCGTTCGAGTTCCTGATGAACGCCCTGCGCCTGACCGATGGCGTGGAAGCCGAACTGTTCACCCAACGCACCGGCTTGCCGCTGTCACAGCTGCAGGAAGCACGCCGTGCCGCCGAACAAAAGGGCCTTTTGCAGGTCGAACCGGATCGACTGGTAGCCACGCCGAGGGGCCAGTTGTTCCTCAATGACCTGCTGCAGTATTTCTTGACCTAAGGATGACCCATGGATCTGGTACTTGATCTGCTCGCGACGGTTTCCCGCTGGAGCCGCAGCAACCTGTCGGAGATTTCACTGGCCTTGGTAGGCTGCCTGCTGGTGCTGTTCGGCACTGATGTCAAAGCCTGGGCCGAGCAGCGCCTGGGCGGCCTCGCGGGCGCCCTGCGCGTGCCGTTCATGGCGCTGATGGTCATGATCGGTAGCGGTGCTGCGCTGATCTATGCCACACCGTGGGTGGTGAAGGGGCTCAGCCAGTTCAACAACTATGCGTTGGCGCCTGTGTTGCTGGTGGTGCTGGTATTGATTGGCGTGGTGGCGGATCGCCGAGGCTGACCCAATGGCCCCGGGCCCTTGTAGGAGCGGGTTCACCCGCGAAAGGGCCGGCCGTGCTGGCCAATCTCCACCCGCCGTTCACCGTTGCCGCCACTACCGTATTCGCGGGTGAACCCACTCCTACAAAGAAAAAACCGCCCTTCTCAAGGCGGTTTTTTTCGCCTGCATTCCTGCAAGCATCGGCACATCGAGAAGCCGTATCAGCCGCTCAATCGACCTTCTCGAACTTCAAGTCCCACACCCCGTGCCCCAGCCGCTCACCGCGGCGTTCGAACTTGGTGATCGGGCGCTCTTCGGGGCGCGGCACATAGGTGCCGTCTGCCGCACGGTTGCGATAGCCAGGAGCTGCGCTCATCACTTCCAGCATGTACTCGGCATACGGCTCCCAATCGGTGGCCATGTGGAACACACCACCAGGCTTGAGCTTGCGACGTACCAGCTCGGCGAACTCCAGCTGGACGATGCGGCGCTTGTGGTGACGCGCCTTGTGCCATGGGTCTGGGAAGAACAGCATCAGCCGATCAAGGCTGTTATCCGCCACGCAGCGGTTCAGCACTTCGATAGCATCGCAGTCATACACCCGCAGGTTTTTCAGCCCCTGGGTCAGCACGCCATTGAGCAGCGCGCCAACACCCGGGCGGTGCACTTCCACACCGATGAAGTCCTGCTCAGGTGCAGCAGCGGCCATTTCCAGCAGGGAATGGCCCATACCGAAGCCGATCTCCAAGGTGCGCGGGGCCGAACGGCCGAACACCTGGTCGTAGTCCACCGGGCTGTCAGCCAGTGGCAGGATGTACAGCGGGCCGCCTTGGTCCAGGCCGCGTTGCTGGCCTTCGGTCATGCGCCCGGCACGCATCACGAAGCTCTTGATGCGGCGGTGTGGGCGGGCTTCGCCGTCGGGGGTGATCGGCGTATCGTGCGATTCAGTCATCAGTTGCTCTTACTTGATCAGACCATCCAGCGGCGAGGAGGCGCTGGCATAGAGTTTCTTCGGCATACGACCGGCCAGGTAGGCCATGCGACCCGCGACAATGGCGTGTTTCATGGCCTCGGCCATCAGCACCGGCTGCTGGGCGTGGGCGATGGCCGAGTTCATCAGTACTGCCTCACAGCCCATTTCCATGGCGATGGTGGCGTCGGATGCGGTACCCACGCCAGCATCGACCAGCACCGGCACCTTGGATTCTTCCAGGATGATCTGCAGGTTGTAGGGGTTGCAGATACCCAGGCCGGTGCCAATCAGGCCAGCCAGCGGCATGACCGCGATGCAGCCGACTTCGGCCAGCTGACGGGCGATGATCGGGTCGTCGCTGGTGTAGACCATGACGTCGAAACCTTCCTTGACCAGCACTTCGGCGGCCTTGAGGGTTTCGATCACGTTGGGGAACAGAGTTTTCTGGTCGGCCAGCACTTCCAGCTTCACCAGCGTCCGGGACTCGTGCGATTTGCGCCCATCGAGCAGTTCGCGGGCCAGACGGCAAGTGCGTACCGCTTCCACCGCGTCAAAGCAGCCTGCAGTGTTCGGCAGGATGGTGTACTTGTCGGGCGACAGTACATCGAGCAGGTTCGGCTCGCCCGCGTTCTGGCCAAGGTTGGTGCGGCGCACAGCGACGGTGACGATTTCGGCACCCGAGGCCTCGGTGGCCAGGCGGGTTTCTTCCATGTCACGGTACTTGCCGGTACCGACCAGCAGGCGCGACTGGAAAGTACGCCCGGCCAGGGTGAAGGGCTTGTCGCTACGAACGTTGCTCATCGTTGTTCCTCGGGAAAAGGTTGCAGGGCTTGCTTGTGAACCGCCGGGCTGCTGTCAGCCGCCACCGATGGCGTGGACCACTTCGACCTGGTCGCCGTCATTCAGCAGCGTGCTGTCGTGCTGGCTACGCGGCACGATATCCAGGTTCAGTTCCACTGCAACACGGCGCCCGGTCAGTTCCAGGCGCGCCAGCAGGGCTGCAACGCTTTCGCCGGCAGGCAGTTCGTAAGGTTCACCGTTCAATTTAATGCGCATGCGCACGGCCACCATTGTTCTTTGGGGCCAGCATTCTAGCGCCGAACCGCCCTGCAACCCAAGGGCGGTGCGCGCCATTAGTCGTGATTGTGGACCACTCGGTCAGCCCAGCCGCCAGGCTGCCAGGCCCAGGCACAGCCAGCCGACAAGGAAGCACAAGCCACCCATCGGGGTGATGATGCCAAGCTTGCCAAGGCCACTGAGGGTCAGCAGGTACAGGCTGCCGGAGAACAGCACGATGCCCAACGCAAACAGGCCGCCAGCCCACCCGACCAGGCGCCCGGGCAGGTGCGCCGAGAGCACCGCAACGCCGAAGATCGCCAAGGCATGGACCAGCTGGTAAGTCACGCCGGTATGGAAGATTGCCAGGTAGTCAGCCGTCAGCCGGTTTTTCAGGCCATGAGCGGCGAAGGCGCCCAGGGCGACACCGGTAAAGCCAAAAAAGGCGGCAAGCATCAGGAAGCTGCGAAGCATGGGACGACTCCTTGTATCGGGTCTGTATAATGGCCCCTTCCACCCTTAGGGCCAAGCCATCGACATGCTGTCAACGCTTATCCGTCGCCTCTCCCGCGCCCTGCTCTGGTTCGTTGCCGGCAGCATCGTGCTGGTGCTGGTGTTCCGCTGGGTACCACCGCCCGGCACGGCGCTGATGGTCGAGCGCAAGGTACAGTCTTGGGTGAATGGTGAACCGATCGACCTGCAGCGCGACTGGGAGCCTTGGGAGAACATCTCCGATGAGCTCAAGGTTGCAGTCATTGCTGGCGAGGACCAGAAGTTCGCCAACCACTGGGGCTTCGACCTCCCGGCCATTCAGGCGGCGCTGGCCCACAACGAACGCGGTGGCAACATTCGCGGCGCCAGCACCCTGACCCAACAAGTGGCCAAGAACCTGTTTCTGTGGTCAGGCCGCAGCTGGTTTCGCAAGGGGCTGGAGGCCTGGTTCACCGCACTGATTGAGCTGTTCTGGTCGAAGGAGCGGATTCTCGAGGTCTATTTGAACAGCGCCGAGTGGGGCAAGGGCGTGTTTGGTGCCCAGGCGGCGGCGCGTTATCACTTTGGTGTCGACGCCAGCCGGCTCAGCCGCCAGCAGGCGGCGCAGCTGGCTGCGGTGCTGCCTAGCCCAATCAAATGGAGTGCCAGCCGGCCGAGTGCCTACGTGGCCAGCCGGGCCGGCTGGATTCGCCGGCAGATGAGCCAGTTGGGCGGGCCCAGCTACCTGATGCAGCTGGACTCATCCAGAAAGCTTTGAATGCAGGCCCGGCCCTTTCGCGGGTAAACCCGCTCCTACGGGCAACCGCATCCCCNNNNGGGTTTACCCGCGAAGAGGCCGGCGAAGCCAGCACAAACAAAAAAAGCCGCTCACCCCATAGGGCCAGCGGCTTTTCTTTACAACCCAGACTCGATCAGGCAGAAATCAGTGCCTTGACCTTGTTCATCGCATTCTTTTCCAGCTGGCGAATACGTTCAGCCGATACGCTGTACTTGTCTGCCAGTTCATGCAGGGTGGCCTTCTCTTCCGCCAGCCAACGCTGATAGAGAATGTCGCGGCTACGCTCGTCCAGACCTTGCAGCGCTTCGTGCAGGTTGCTGGTGGAGTTGTCACTCCAGTCGGCATCCTCCAACTGCACCGCTGGATCGTAACGGTGGTCTTCCAGGTAATGCGCAGGCGACTGGAAGGCGCTGTCGTCGTCAGCTTCCGCTGCCGGATCGAAGGCCATGTCCTGGCCGCTGAGGCGGCTTTCCATCTCGCGCACTTCGCGCGGCTCGACGCCAAGGCTTTCCGCCACGCGATGCACTTCGTCGTTGTTCAGCCACGCCAGGCGCTTCTTCTGGCTACGCAGGTTGAAGAACAGCTTGCGCTGAGCCTTGGTGGTAGCCACTTTGACGATGCGCCAGTTGCGCAGAATGAACTCGTGGATCTCTGCCTTGATCCAGTGCACAGCGAACGACACCAGGCGCACGCCCATTTCAGGGTTGAAGCGCTTGACGGCTTTCATCAGGCCGACATTGCCTTCCTGGATCAGGTCAGCCTGGGCCAACCCGTAGCCGGCATAACTACGGGCGATATGTACGACGAAACGCAGGTGGGCCATCACCATCTGACGAGCGGCCTCGACATCCTGCTCATAATAGAGACGCTCGCCCAGATCACGCTCCTGCTCGACCGTCAGCAGCGGGATGCTGTTGACCGTGTGCACATAGGCTTCCAGGTTTGCACCGGGTACCAGGGCATAGGCAGGTTGCAACGATGTGGTCATTCAAGAACCTCCGACTTACAAAACTCGCACCTTGTGGGCGCTGCCAACATTGACCTGGAACGACGGTACAAGTTCCGCAGTGAAGAAAATGTCAATGCTGGCACGTAAAAACTATCGCGGCGCCAGCTCGTTCAAGTGGCGGGCGACTGCAATCCATGCACCGATATACCCCAACAACACTGCTCCGATCAAGAGCGACAGACCATCGGAAGCCGGAACGCCGCCCAGGGCGAAGTCACTGCCATACAGCCCGGAAAGCCCTACCACCGCCTCGTTCAGCCAGTTCAGGCCAAACGCCAGGATGCCCCACGCCAGCAGGCCTGCGCCCAGGCCATACAGGGCGCCCATGTACAGGAACGGCCGGCGCACGTAGGCGTCGGTGCCGCCGACCAGCTTGATCACTTCGATCTCGATACGACGGTTTTCAATGTGTAGACGAATTGTGTTACCGATTACTAACAGCAGGGCAGAAATCAGCATTACGGCCAGGCCGAAGACGAAGCGGTCACCCAGCTTGAGGATGGCTGCCAGGCGCTCGACCCAGACCAGGTCCAGTTGCGCCACGTCCACCCGCGGCAGCTCCGCCAGGCGCTGACGCAAGGCGTCCAGGGCCGGCTTGTCGACCTCGGTCGGGGTTACCACCACCACACCCGGCAATGGGTTGTCTGGCAGTTCGCGCAAGGCCTCGCCCAGGCCGGACTGCTGCTGGAACTCCTCCAGGGCCTGCTCGCGGCTTACATACTGGGCGTCCGCCACGCCAGGCATGCCCTTGATCTCGTCGCGCAGCGCTTCGCCATCGCGGCTGCCGGCATCAAGCTTGAGGTACAGCGAAATCTGCGCAGCGCGCTGCCAAGAACCGCCAAGCTGCTCGACGTTCTTCAGCAACAAGGACAGGCCCATCGGCATGCTCAGCGCCACTGCCATGACCAGGCAAGTGAAGAAGCTGCCGATCGGCTGCTTGCCCAGGCGGCGCAGGCTGTCGGCCAAGCTGGCACGGTGGCTTTCCAGCCAGGCATGCAGCAGGGTGCGGAAGTCCGGGCCATCATCGTCTTCACCGCGCTTTTTCTTCGCAGGTTGCGGATCGGCCGGTTTCGGTGCGACCCGCTCGGAAACCTTCGGCGTGCGTGTAGTGTTCATTGCCCGGCCTCCCCATCGCCGATCAAGCGGCCGCGTTGCAAGGTCAGCATGCGGTGGCGCATGCGCGCGATCAGTGCCAGGTCGTGGCTGGCGATCAATACCGTCGTGCCCAGGCGGTTGATGTCCTCAAACACGCCCATGATCTCTGCAGCCAGGCGCGGGTCGAGGTTACCGGTGGGTTCGTCGGCCAGCAGCAGAGCCGGCTGGTGAACAATGGCGCGGGCGATACCCACCCGCTGTTGCTGCCCGGTGGAAAGGTCGGCCGGAAACAGCTCGCCCTTGTCGGACAGCGACACGCGCTCCAGCGCCGAGTCCACGCGCTTGGCGATCTCGACCTTGGACAGGCCGAGAATCTGCAGCGGCAAGGCAATGTTGTTGAACACGGTGCGGTCGAACAACAACTGGTGGTTCTGGAACACCACGCCGATTTGCCGGCGCAGGAACGGGATTTGCGCATTGCTGATCTGGCCAAGGTCCTGCCCGGCCAGCATCAGCTTGCCGCTGGTCGGGCGCTCCATGGCCAGCAACAGGCGCAGCAGGGTGCTCTTGCCTGCGCCGGAGTGGCCGGTGACGAACAGGAATTCGCCCCGGCGCGCCCGGAAACTCAGCTCATGCAACCCCACATGACCGTTGGGATAGCGCTTGGCAACCTGCTCGAATCGGATCATGGTCAATCTCGCTCGGCGAACAGAGCCTTGACGAACGGCTCGGCTTCGAAGGTACGCAGGTCGTCGATGCCTTCACCGACGCCGATGAAACGGATCGGGATGTTGAACTGCTTGGCCAGGGCGAAGATCACCCCGCCCTTGGCAGTGCCGTCCAGCTTGGTCAGGGCCAGGCCGGTCAGCTCGACGCTCTGGTTGAAGTACTTGGCCTGACTGATGGCGTTCTGGCCGGTGCCGGCGTCAAGCACCAGCAGCACCTCGTGCGGCGCCTCAACGTCGAGCTTGCCGATGACCCGGCGGACCTTCTTCAGCTCTTCCATCAGGTTGTCTTTGGTGTGCAGGCGGCCGGCAGTGTCGGCGATCAGCACGTCGACGCCACGGGCCTTGGCGGCCTGCACGGCATCGAAGATGACCGAAGCAGAGTCGGCACCCGTGTGCTGGGCGATCACCGGAATCTGGTTACGCTCGCCCCACACCTGCAACTGCTCGACCGCGGCGGCGCGGAAGGTATCACCGGCAGCCAGCATGACCTTCTTGCCTTCCAGTTGCAGCTTTTTCGCCAGTTTGCCAATGGTGGTGGTCTTGCCGGCGCCGTTCACGCCAACCACAAGGATCACATAGGGTTTGTTCTGGGCCTGTACCTTCAGCGGCTGCTCGACCGGGCGCAGCAGCGCAGCCAGTTCTTCCTGCAACGATTTGTACAGGGCATCGGCATCGGCCAACTGCTTGCGCGCGACCTTCTGGGTCAGGTTCTGGACAATGGCCGAGGTAGCCTCCACACCCACGTCGGCAGTCAGCAGGCGCGTCTCGATTTCATCGAGCAGGTCGTCGTCGATGACCTTCTTGCCGAGGAACAGGCTGGCCATGCCCTCGCCGATGCTGGCACTGGTCTTGGACAGGCCTTGCTTTAGGCGCGCGAAGAAGCCGGGCTTGGCCTGTTCGACGGGTGCAGCAACAGGCGCCGCCGGGGCGGGTACCGCGCGTTCCGGGATTGCGGGCGGTGCCTTCGGCTCCAGGTCCGGCACCAGGGCCACGGGCTCTTCGGCAACCGGCAGCACCAGGTTGCTGACCGGCGCTGCGGTCTCGACAGGGGCAGACTCGACAGGGGCCGCCTGCAAGGGCATGGACGCAACCGGCTCTGGCTCAGGCGCCTGCAATGGCTGGGACGCCACCGGTTCAGGGACGGGGGCCTCGACTACCGGGGGCCGGGCCGGTGCGGCGTCCGGCTGCGGCTCAGCCAGCTGTGGGGCAGCAGGGGCCTGAACGGGTTCGGGGGCCTGTGGCGCTTCGGCGGCAGATCCCTCGACCGGAGCGGCTGCAGACTGCTCGACAGCGGGGGGTTCATGCGCGGGCACGCCCGCTCCCGCAGGTGGCTGCGGCTTCTTGCGAAACCAGCTGAACAGGCCTTTCTTCTCACCAGCCTCGGCCGGCGCTTTTTTGTCGTCGTTGGAACCAAACATGGAAGACGGCTATCTCAGGGTAGCGATAGGCCAGCTATGGCCAATCGGGAATTCTCTCTACGCAGAACAGACTATCTTGAAGCCGGCTGGTTCATGCGCAATGTTTTGACTTAGTGTCCTGTGGGCCAGAACGGCGACAGGCATGGTCGCCAGGCAACCGGATCAGTATCCTAGCACCTCCTGGCCCGCCGACGCTAAACCCAGCGGGCCGCCGAACAGGTTAAACACCGTATGAACGCTCTAGCCCGCCGCGCCGCTGGCCTGTTGCTCGGCACGCTCTGCCTGCCGCTCGCGGCCTTTGCCGCCGATGTGCAACCCACCCACGAATTCATCCTCGACAATGGCCTGAAGGTCGTGGTCCGCGAAGACCATCGCGCCCCGGTGGTGGTCTCGCAGATCTGGTACAAGGTCGGCTCCAGCTACGAGACCCCGGGCCAGACCGGCTTGTCCCATGCGCTGGAACACATGATGTTCAAGGGCAGCGCCAAGGTCGGCCCCGGCGAGGCCTCGCGCATTCTGCGTGACCTCGGCGCCGATGAAAACGCCTTTACCAGCGACGACTACACCGCCTATTACCAAGTGCTGGCCCGCGACCGCCTGCCGGTAGCCCTGGAACTGGAGGCGGACCGCCTGGCCAGCCTGCGCCTGCCTGCCGACGAGTTCAGCCGCGAAATCGAGGTCATCAAGGAAGAACGCCGCCTGCGCACCGACGACCAGCCCAATGCCAAGGCATTCGAGCTGTTCCGCGCCATGGCCTACCCGGCCAGCGGCTACCACACGCCGACCATTGGCTGGATGGCCGACCTGGAGCGCATGAAAGTTGAGGAACTGCGCCACTGGTACGAGTCCTGGTACGCCCCCAACAACGCCACCCTGGTGGTGGTCGGTGATGTCACCGCCGCCGAGGTCAAGGGCCTGGCGCAGAAGTATTTCGGCAATATTCCCAAACGCGCCGTACCGCCAGCCAAGCTGCCACTGGAACTGGCCGAACCTGGTTGGCGCCAGTTGACCCTGCACGTACGAACCCAGCTGCCAAGCCTGATCTACGGCTTCAACGTGCCCGGCCTGCCCACCGCCAAGGACCCTCGGACGGTACATGCCCTGCGCCTGATCTCGGCACTGCTCGACGGCGGCTACAGCGCCCGCATGCCGGCCCGCCTGGAGCGTGGCCAGGAACTGGTGGCCGGCGCGTCGTCCAGCTACAACGCCTTCACCCGCGGCGACAGCCTGTTCCTGATCTCGGCGACGCCGAATGTGCAGAAGCAGAAAACCCTCGCCGACGTCGAGAAAGGCATCTGGCAGCTGCTTGAAGAACTCAAGAGCACGCCGCCCAGCGCCGAAGAGCTGGAACGCGTACGCGCTCAGGTCATCGCCGGCCTGGTCTACGACCGCGACTCCATCAGCAGCCAGGCCACCACCATCGGCCAGCTGGAAACCGTCGGCCTGTCCTGGAAGCTGATCGACAGCGAACTGGACGAGCTCAAGCGCGTCAACCCGCAGGACATCCAGAACGCCGCGCGCACCTACTTCACCCGCGAACGCCTGAGCGTTGCCCATGTACTGCCCGAGGAGTCCGCCCATGAGTGATCGCCGCGCACCACGCCCAACCCTGCTGGCCACGGGCATTCGTGCCCTGGCGCTGGCGGCAGTGCTGGCCGCTCCGGCCATGGCCGATAACGCTGCCAAGGCCGACAGCAGCGCAGCCCGCCCGGCCAACACCTTGCAGTCGCTGGCCGAACTGAATGGCAAGGCACCCAGCCGGCGTCAGCTGAACATCCAGCACTGGAACACCGCCGAAGGTGCCCGGGTGCTGTTCGTCGAGGCCCGCGAACTGCCCATGTTCGACCTGCGCGTCACCTTCGCTGCCGGCAGCAGCCAGGACGGCGGCACGCCAGGCCTGGCCGCTCTGACCAACGCCATGCTCAACGAGGGCGTGGCCGGCAAGGACGTCAGCGCCATCGCCGAGGGCTTCGAAGGCCTGGGCGCAGACTTTGGCAACGGTTCCTACCGCGACATGGCCGTCGCATCGCTGCGCAGTCTCAGTGCCAAGGACAAGCGCGAACCGGCCCTCAAACTGTTTACAGAGGTGGCGGGCAAGCCAACATTCCCCGAGGATGCCCTCAAGCGCATCAAGAACCAGATGCTGGCTGGCTTCGAATATGAGAAACAAAACCCCGGCAAGATCGCCGGCAAGGCCCTTTTCGGCAAGCTCTATGGCGACCACCCCTACGCCCACCCAAGCGACGGCACCGCAGAGAGCATCACGGGCATAAGCCTTGCCCAGCTGCGCGCGTTCCACGCCAAGGCCTATACCGGCGGCAATGCGGTAATCGCCCTCGTCGGCGACCTCAGCCGTGCAGAGGCCGAAGCCATCGCCGCCCAGGTGTCTGCCGGCCTGCCCAAGGGCCCTGCGCTGGCCGCACCGGCCCAACCCACAGACGCCAAGGCCGGCCTGACCCACATCGACTTCCCGTCCAAGCAGACCCACCTGATGCTGGCCGAACTGGGGATCGACCGCCAGGACCCGGACTGGCCAGCCCTGTCGCTGGGCAACCAGATCCTTGGGGGTGGCGCCTTCGGTACCCGGCTGATGAGCGAGGTGCGAGAGAAGCGTGGCCTGACCTACGGCGTTTACTCGGTATTCAGCCCGATGCAGGTACGCGGTCCGTTCATGATCAACCTGCAAACCCGTGCCGAGCTCAGCGAAGGTACGCTCAAGCTGGTGCAAGGCATTCTCGCCGACTACCTGAAGACGGGCCCTACCCAACAGGAACTGGACGATGCCAAGCGCGAGCTGGCCGGCAGCTTCCCGCTGTCCAATGCCAGTAATGCCAGCATCGTCGGCCAACTGGGCGCGATCGGCTTCTACAACTTGCCGCTGACCTGGCTAGAGGACTTCATGCAACAGTCCCAGGCCCTTACCGTCGAACAGGTCAAGGCAGCCATGAACAAACACCTGTCAGCCGATAAACTGGTGATCGTCACCGTTGGCCCGAAAGTGCCACAAAAACCGCTGCCAGCACCCACTGACAAGCCCTCCGAGCAACCGCTCGGGGTACCGGAGCACTAATGCCAAGATCCACCCCTCCCGCCCGCCCGCAAGCGGGCCAAAGCAAGGGCCAGGGCCACCTGCGCATCATCGCCGGCGAGTGGCGCAGCCGCCGCCTGGCGGTGCCGGAAGGCGAAGGCCTGCGGCCAACGCCTGACCGCGTACGGGAAACCGTATTCAACTGGCTGGCACCCTACATCGAGGGCGCCCGCGTGCTGGACGCCTTCACCGGCAGCGGTGCCTTGGTGCTCGAAGCCCTGTCCCGTGGGGCCGAGGATGCCGTGGCGCTGGACAGCAACCCTGCGGCCATCGCCAACCTGAAGAACAACCTCGAAATCCTGCGCTGTCCTCGCGGGCAAATTCTGCAAACCGACGCCCTGCGCTACCTGCAAGGCCCGGCCAAGCAGCAGTTCGATGTCGTGTTTCTCGACCCGCCGTTCCACCAGGACTTACTGGCCAACACCTGCAACATGCTGGAGCAGCATCAGTGGTTGAGCGAGCAGGCATGGGTCTACACAGAAAGCGAAGCGGCACCCTCGACCTTGCAGCTGCCAGGCAACTGGCGCCTGCACCGCGAGAAGAAGACCGGCCAGGTGCACTACGCGCTCTGGCAGCGGGGCTGATTACCCGCGGGTTGTGTGTACTTAGTTACCGCACCCCATCTGCGCCATGGTTGAAGCTGCTCCTTCATTTCCTGAAGGAGCAGTTCAACCATGGCCGAACACCCCTCCCCGCCGCTAATGGCAGGCTCGAAAGGTTCTTTTACCCTCGCCAACGGCCTGCACGTCTGCCTGCGTGAAGACCACCGTGCGCCACTGGTCAGCGTGCAGCTGTGGTACCACGTAGGCTCCAGCTACGAACCTGAAGGCCACACCGGCCTGTCCCATGCCTTGGAGCATCTACTGTTCGAGGGCAGCAGCAAGCTGGCGCCTGGCCAGTACTCAACCCTCATGACCCGCTTGGGCGGCGACCCGAATGCATTCACCTATGCGGATGCCACGGTATTTCCGCTCACCTTGCCAACCCGCCACCTGGAAATTGCCCTGGAGGCCATGGCTGATGTCATGGCCAGTGCCACCCTCGGCGATACGCCCTTTGCTCGGGAACTGGCAGTGGTCATGGCTGAGCGGCGCGAGGCAGTGGACAACAATCCTTGGGCATTGGCACTGGAGCATCACGACTTGCTGGCTTACGGCAATAGTGGCCATGGCACGCCTGTCATTGGCCACCTGTCAGATCTGGAGAGCCTCACTCCAGCCGCAGCGCGTACCTGGTACCAGACCTGGTATCACCCCAACAATGCCACCCTCGCCGTGGCCGGCGACATCAGCCTGCTACAACTGCAAACCTTGGTGACGCGCCACTTTGCGGCGATCCCCGCCCATCGCTTGCCGATGCAGCCCTTACCCACGGGGCCCTCCTCCCACGGCCGGCGTTTTCAGACGCTGCGCCTGCCAGGCTTGCACAACGGCGCGATCATAAGCTTCAAACTACCCAGCCAGCGTACCGCGCAGTCTGCCAGGCAGGCCTACGCACTGCGTCTACTTCCCGATCTGCTTGCCAACGGCTACAGCAGCATCCTCCAGCGCAGGCTGCTGCTGGACGAACCCATCCTGCAATACATGAAAGCGACCTATGAACCCTGGCAGCGCGGTGACAGCCTGCTGACCCTTTACGCGTTCTGCAGCCCACACGTAACCCCTGAGACCGCGGCCGAGCGGCTGATGCAGGAGATCGAAGCGTTTCGCCAGTCAGCGCCAGCCAAGGAACACCTGCAACGTGCCAAGGCTCGTCTGCTGGCCAGGCTGATTTTCGAACGGGACGACATTGCCGAACAGGCCCAAACCATGGGTAAACAGGCCGCCTGTGGCTTGCCGGTTATTTCGCTCGAGGAAGAACAACAGGCCATCGAGACCGTGACAGCCGAGCAGGTAGGCCTGGCTGCCTATGAATTCCTCACCGATTCCCGTGCAGCCTTCACGTTCACGCACCACAAGGAAAGCGCTCATGACTGACTCAACGACCCCGCAACAGCCTGCCGGAGCCAACAACCTTTACGGCGGGCTGCTCTCTGCCCAGGGACTTGACCTGAACCAGTTCGAAACCATCCATACACCGGTTCAAGCGTGGAAGACGACTACGGGCACGGACGTCAAATTCGTTGAAGCACGGGAACTGCCAATCGTTGACGTGATACTACGGTTCAAGGCCGGCACTACGCAGGACACTCTGTACCCTGGCCTGGCAGCCTTGACGCTCTCCATGCTCGATGAGGGTAGCCAGGCCTACACGGCTGCCCAGCAGGCTGAGCACCTGGAGCGCCTGGGCGCGGTCATGGAAAAACAAGTACGTCTGGAACATGCGACGCTGCGCCTGCGCAGCCTTAGCCCTCCTTCTTTGCTCGACCCGGCCTTGGCGCTGCTTACCGACCTCGTGGCCCACCCTGTCTTCCACCCAATGGCCCTGACCAAGATCAAGCGCCAGTTGCTGCAAAACCATGCATCGCGCGAGCGGCTACCCATTTTCAGAGCACGTAGCGAAGTCTTCCGACACCTGTTCAACGGGCATCCTTACGGCAACCCTCTGGGCAGCACCGCTCAAGGTATCGAGGCCATTACCCCTGAGGACTTGCGGTCATTCCACCAACGCGCCTACTGCGCCAGCAACCTTGAGATGGTCGTGGTAGGCGACCTTTCCCTTGCACAAGCCCAAGCCATCTCACAGCAGATCAGCCAGGCCCTGCCGCAAGGCTGGTCGGCCACCGAACTGCCGGCAGCCCCATCGGCCCCCAGCGCGACGATAGTCGTCGAACAGGCCGGTGCCAGCAGTGCGGTCCTGCTGGCACTGCCCATGAACGTACCCGCCAACGATCCGGAGTTTCTGGCCCTGACCTTGGCAAGCGCTGTTCTGGGAGAGGGCCTCGAGTCGCGCTTGATGGTGGAGTTGCGCCAACGACGCGGCCTGACCTACGGCGTGCACACGCATGTATTGCCATTGAGTGCAGGCGGCCTGTTCACCGTGGAATGGGAGGTTGCGCCCCAGCATGTGCAGGGCTCGCAGGCACTGGTAGAAACCCTGCTGCAGGCGTTCATCGACCAAGGGCCCACCCAGCTGGAGCTGCAACTGGCACGCAAACAGCTGGAAGGGCAGTTGCTGCGAGGGATCGCGCAGAACAGGCAACTGGCAACACTGCTGACGGAAGTAACCCATCAGCGGCAACCTGCCGATCATCTCGACACGTACAGCGCCCGTATTGCCGAACTTACCCCGGCAGATGTCCGAGCCGTCATGCAGCGCCGGCTGGCCCTGAGCCGCAAGGTACTTGTCAGTGTCGGACCAGGCGTTCAGCAACAGCCGCTGCCAGCCCCCGACCAATAGCGCAGGTACTGTGGCGCTGTTTCGTGGCAAGCTAGCAAGGCACATCATGAGCCACCCAGCATGCCCAGCCACAACGCCACATTCCGTCCGGCCATCGGCCTGTCCAATCCCCACCTGCAGACCCTGTGGGGGCCACTCTGGCGCAAGCTGCCTGAGCTGCAGCGCGACCGCGAGCGACTGTGGCTGGCCGACGGCGACTTCATCGATCTGGACTGGCATGGCCCGCACCAACCCCATGCGCCACTGGTACTGGTGCTGCATGGGCTGACCGGCTCGTCTCACTCGCCTTACGTGAAAGGCTTGCAGCAAGCGCTGCAAGGTCGCGGCTGGGCCAGTGTGGCAGTGAACTGGCGAGGTTGTTCAGGCGAGCCCAACCTGTTGCCGCGCAGTTACCATTCCGGCGCCAGCGAAGACCTGGCGGAAATTGTCAGCCATCTTCGCGCCCAGCGCCCGCTGGCGCCGCTGTATGCAGTGGGTTATTCGCTGGGTGGCAATGTATTGTTGAAATACTTGGGTGAGAGCGGCGTCGCCAGCCAACTGGAGGCAGCGGCTGCAGTTTCGGTGCCGTTTCGCCTGGACCACTGCGCCGACCGTATCGGCCAAGGGTTCTCCAAGGTGTATCAGGCGCATTTCATGCGCGAGATGCTGGCGTATGTTCAGCTCAAGCAGCGGCACTTCCACGACCAAGGCCAGCATGAACAGCTGGCGACACTGGAGCGCCTGGGCCAACTCACCAACTTGCGCACATTCTGGGACTTCGACGGTAAAGTCACTGCACCGCTCAATGGCTTTCGCGATGCGCACGACTACTATCGTCGCTCATCCAGCCACTTCTTCCTCGGCCAGAACCGCACGCCCACGCTGATCATCCATTCCAGCGATGACCCCTTCGTGTCCAGCCACAGCCTGCCGACGACCCGTGAACTGTCACCACAAACCCGCTTCGAACTGCATGACCGCGGTGGGCATGTGGGCTTTGTCGATGGCAGCCTGCGAAATCCGGGGTACTACCTGGAACGACGGATTCCGCAGTGGCTGGTGGACGGTAGCTAGCGCTCGAATGCGTAAAGGCTGCGCGTCCCCTGTGGGAGCGGGCATGCCCACGTACACCGGCATTGCCGGTGCCAACCACCGCGGGGGCCCGCTCCTACAGGGGCTCAACCCGGTCTGCTTACTCGCCGGTGGCCACAGCATGCTGCGGGTTGTTGATCCACTCGCTCCACGACCCCGCATACAGCTTGCCCAGCGGGTACCCCGCCAGGGCCATTGCAAACAGGTTATGGCAAGCGGTTACCCCAGACCCGCAATAAGACACCAACTGCTCCGGCGCTCGTCCACCCAGCTTTTCGGCAAAACGCTGCTTTAGCTGATCCGCCGGCAAAAAACGCCCGTCAGCCCCCAGGTTGTCGGTAAACGCCGCGCACTGGGCCCCGGGAATATGCCCTGCCACCGGGTCGATAGGCTCCACTTCACCGCGAAAACGCGGCAAGGCACGCGCATCGATCAAGGTCAGGTCTGCACTACCAAGGCGCTTGCCCAGATGGTCGGCATCGATCAGCAGCTTCGCGTCAGGTTCCCCACTGAAAGTGCCCTCACGTTTGGGCGGCGGGTCCAGGCTCAACGGCAGGTGTGCCGCGTGCCAGGCCTTCAGGCCACCGTCCAGAATCGCCACACCGCTGCGCTTGCCCAGCCAGACCAGCAGCCACCAGGCGCGGGCGGCAAAGGCGCCGGGGCCGTCGTCATACAGCACCACCTCGCTGTCATTGTCCAGGCCCCACTCTCGCAGGCGCTCGACCAGCCGCTGGGCATCGGGCAGCGGGTGGCGCCCGGTGCGCCCCTTGCTCACCGGCCCGCTGAGATCCCGGTCCAGGTCGGCAAAATGCGCCCCCTCAATATGCCCCTGGGCATAGCTGCGCTGGCCATAGTCCACATCCTCGAGGGCAAAGCGGCAGTCGAGGATCACCAACTTGGGCGAGCCCAGACGCTCGGCCAACTGCTGCGGGGTGATCAATTGCGCAAGGGGCATGACAATCTCCTGATCGATGGCACAAGAGCCCTGGGCTAGTGCTCCAGGGCCTGGTTGAACGGTACATGGAATTCCTGACACAGCGCGTCCACGGCAGGACGGGCATTGTCGGTGACGAAACCGAGCTCCAGCACCAACACCTGATAGACGCCGCGCTTGAAGGCTTCTTCACCCAAGTGCGCGGAATGTTCACGTGTGGTGCTGAGAAAACGTACCCATGATGTCAGCACGATCCAGGCATTGATGGTCAGCGATTCGATCTGCGCCGGCACCATGGCCAGGATCCCTGCCTCGACGAAGCCGCGGTAGATCGCCTGGCCCTGGCGCAGGCAGCGTTCGGAAAAACGCCGGTAACGGGCGGCCAGTTCGGCATCGCTGTCCAGCAGATGTTCCAGGTCACGGTGCAAGAAGCGGTAGTTCCACATCGCCGCCAGCAAGGCCTTGAGGTAGAAGCGCTTGTCTTCCACGGTTGCCGCGCGGCCCTGCGGCGGGCGCAGAAAGCTGTCCACCAGCGCTTCGTACTGGCTGAACAACAGGGCAATGATCGCCTGCTTGTTGGGGAAGTGGTAATACAGGTTGCCGGGCGAGATTTCCATGTGCGCGGCAATGTGGTTGGTACTGACGCTGCGTTCGCCCTGCTGGTTGAACAGCTCCAGGCTGTTCTGCACGATGCGCTCTCGGGTCTTCATGCGCGGGGCCATGCTCAGCTCCCAGTCTGCGGGCTTTCATCAAAGGTTTATCTTACGGCGTATTACAGATGGAATGCACCGTTGAGCGGCATGGAAAAATTCGCACCATGGTACAAATTAGAGTATAGGCTCTAGGCAACCCCGGCCCGGACTCGACACCACCATGAACTCGCCCAGTGCCTTGCCCCCTCTGCAATTCGACCTCGACCTCGCAACGACGTTCGCGGCCCAGCGCCAGGCCTTTGCCGGTAACCCGCTGCCACCAGCGGCGCAGCGGCGCCAGTGGCTGAAAAGCCTGCGTGAAGCCTTGCTGAGCAGCCAGGCAGGACTGATCGAAGCCATCAGCCAGGATTTTGCCGGGCGCAGCGCCGATGAGACCTTGCTGGCCGAACTGCTACCGTCGGTGCAGGGCCTGCGTCACGCCGAAAAGCACTTGCAAAGCTGGATGCGCACCCGCCGACGCCGCGTCGGCCTGGCGTTCCAGCCGGCCAGCGCACAGGTGCGCTATCAACCCTTGGGCGTGGTCGGCATCATGGTGCCGTGGAACTACCCGCTGTTCCTCGCCATCGGCCCGTTGACCTGCGCCCTGGCCGCCGGCAACCGGGTCATGCTCAAGCTTAGCGAGGCCACGCCCGCGACTGGCCTGGCCCTACAGCAACTGCTCGAGCGTGTGTTCCCCACAGACCTGGTCAGCGTTGTGCTCGGTGAGGTCGAGGTGGGCCAGGCCTTCGCCCGCCTGCCGTTCGATCACCTGCTGTTCACCGGTGCCACCAGCGTGGGCCGCCAGGTGATGCAGGCTGCCGCACACAACCTGACCCCGGTCACCCTGGAGCTGGGTGGCAAATCCCCCGCTATTGTTTCTGACGATGTGCCGCTGGACAGCGCCGCCGAACGCATCGCCTTCGGCAAGACCCTCAACGCCGGCCAAACCTGCGTCGCCCCCGACTACGTACTGGTGCCGCGCGAACGGCTGCCCGCCTTCAGCGACGCCTACCAGCGCGCCGTGCACCGACTGTACCCGCGTATTGCCGACAACCCCGACTACACCGCCATCATCAACCCGCGCCAGTTGCAGCGCTTGCAGCACCTGCTGGACGATGCCCGCGCCAAAGGCGCGCAAGTACTCGACTTGTACCCAGGCGAAGCCCCTCAGGGGCGGCGCCTGCCACCACACTTGCTGCTGGATGTGAACGACAGCATGCAGGTGATGCAGGACGAAATCTTCGGCCCGCTATTGCCGTTAGTGCCTTATGACGGCCTCGACCAGGCCTTGGCCTACATCAACCAGCGCCCACGCCCACTGGCGCTGTACTTCTTTGGCTATGACCGCCACACCCAGGAGCATGTGCTGCGTCACACCCACTCCGGCGGTGTGTGCCTGAACGACACCTTGCTGCATGTTGCCCAGGACGATCTACCCTTCGGCGGCATCGGCCCTTCAGGCATGGGCCACTACCATGGTCATGACGGCTTCCTCACCTTCAGCAAGGCCAAGGCAGTACTTGCCAAACAACGCTTCAACGCCGCACGGCTGATCTACCCGCCTTATGGCAAAGCCTTGCAGCGCTTGGTCTACAAACTGTTCATCCGCTGAGGATCGCACCATGCACCGCCGCGACCTGCTGCGTTTCAGCCTCGGCGCCAGTGCTTTTCTGGCGGGTGCCAGCCTGGTGGGGTGCAGCGTGCAAACCGCCGCGACCGGCTATCAGGTACTCCGTGACGACGACCTGCCCCTGCTGCGTGCGCTGATCCCGGTGGTCCTGGCCGGTACACAGGCCACCGATGCGCCGGTGTTGCGCAGCCTCGACAACAAGCTGGCGGCGTTGTCGCCGGAAATGCTCAAGCTCACCCGGCAATTATTCGACGTGCTCAGCCTGCCGCTGACTCGCGGCCCGCTGACCGGCGTCTGGGGCAGTTGGGGCCAAGCTTGCGCCACGCAGGTCACGGCGTTCCTGCAGCGTTGGCAGGACAGCTCGCTGAACCTGCTACGCATGGGGCACGCCTCGTTGCTGCAACTGCTGCAAATGGCCTGGTACGAACGCCCTGAATCCTGGGCAGACTGCGGTTACCCGGGCCCACCGAAAATCTGAAAACAACAAGAGCATCGCCAATGCCTGTCCCCGACCCGTTTCGCCAAGGCCTCGAACGCGGCTGGATCACCCACGACGCCTCGCGCCTGGAGCACGACCTGTTTCTGGAGGCCGACATTGCCGTGATCGGCAGTGGTGCCGGCGGCGCCACCAGCGCGCAGATGCTCAGCGCTGCCGGTTTCAAGGTACTGCTGATCGAAGAAGGCCCCCTGAAAACCAGTAGCGATTTCCACCTGCTGGAGAGTGAAGCCTACGCAAGCCTGTACCAGGAAGGCCTGGGACGCATGAGCAAGGATGGCGCCATTACCATCCTGCAGGGCCGCGCCGTGGGTGGCACCACGCTGGTGAACTGGACCTCAAGCTTTCGTACCCCGCCGCAAACCCTGGCGCACTGGGCGTCGGTCCATGGTGTGAACGGTTTGGGCGAGGATGAACTGCGCCCCTGGTTCGAGCGCATGGAGCAGGAACTGGGCATCAGCCCTTGGGCCTTGCCGCCGAATGCCAACAACGAGGTGCTGCGCCGGGGCTGCGAACAGCTGGGTTACCGCTGGGGGGTGATCCCGCGCAATGTGCGCGGCTGCTGGAACCTGGGCTACTGCGGCATGGGCTGCCCGGTGAATGCCAAACAATCGATGCTGGTGACCCGTATACCTGCCACCCTCGAGCAAGGCGGCGAACTGCTGTACCTGGCGCGGGCCGAGCGCTTCACCCACAACGGCGAACGCATTCAGAGCCTGACATGCCAGGCCCTGGACGCCCAGGGCATACACCCTACTGGCCGGCAGGTCAGCGTGCGGGCACGTCATTACCTCCTGGCCGGTGGCGGTATCAACAGCCCGGCCCTGCTGCTGCGCTCTGCCGCGCCCGACCCGCATGGTCGCCTGGGCAAGCGAACCTTCCTGCACCTGGTCAACTTCAGTGCGGCACGCTTCAGCGAGCGTATCGACCCCTACCATGGCGCCCCGCAATCGATCTACAGCGATCACTTTCAGTGGCAAGGCGGCGTAGACGGCCCGGCTGGCTACAAGCTGGAAGTACCGCCGCTGCATCCGGCCCTGGCCAGCACCCTGCTGGGCGGGCACGGCCACGAGAGTGCCCAGCGCATGGCCGAGCTGCCCCATACCCATGTGATGCTGGCGCTGCTACGCGATGGTTTTCACCCCGAAAGCCAGGGCGGGGCCGTGGAACTGCGCGGCGATGGTTCACCCGTGCTCGATTACCCGGTCACCGACTACCTGCGGGATGGCTTGCGGCGCGCCTACCGCAGCATGGCGCACATACAGTTCGCCGCTGGCGCCACCCAGGTAACCCCAGTGCACAGCGACGCCAGCGCCGCCTCTCGCCTGGAACAGGCCCTGACCATGATCGACAAACTGCGCCTGGAGCCCTTCCGCACGCGCTTGGGCAGTGCCCATGTGATGGGCGGCTGCGCCCTCGGCGAAGATCCGCGTCAGGCGGTGTGCGACAGCCTGGGGCGCCATCACCAGCTGGAAAACCTGTCGATTCACGACGGCTCGCTGTTCCCCACCAGCATCGGCGCCAACCCGCAATTATCGGTGTATGCCATCAGCGCCAGGCTCAGCGAAGCACTGGTCAGCCGCCTGGCACACAGCGCATGACAACGAACATGGCCCCTGTCTATAGTGCCATCAGTCGGCCGCATGACTTGGCCGGGGCGCCGTCGCTGCGCTACCATCCGACTCCCCAACGCACTCCAGCCAGGATGACGCGATGAACCGAGTGTTGTACCCGGGTACTTTCGACCCCATTACCAAAGGCCATGGCGATCTGGTCGAGCGCGCTTCGCGGCTATTCGACCACGTGATCATCGCGGTGGCGGCCAGCCCCAAGAAAAACCCCTTGTTCCCCCTGGAACAACGGGTTGAGCTCGCCCGTGAGGTCACCAAGCACCTGCCCAATGTCGAAGTCATCGGCTTCTCTTCCCTGTTGGCGCATTTCGCCAAGGAACAGGGCGCCAACGTCTTCCTGCGTGGCCTGCGTGCGGTGTCCGACTTCGAGTACGAGTTCCAGCTGGCGAACATGAACCGGCAACTGGCCCCCGATGTCGAGAGCCTGTTCCTGACGCCGTCGGAGCGTTATTCGTTCATTTCCTCGACCCTGGTCCGGGAGATTGCTGCGCTGGGCGGTGATATCAGCAAGTTCGTCCACCCGGTGGTGGCCGACGCACTGACTGAACGCTTCAAGAAGTAAGCCTGACGCCTGATTGTCGCGCCCGCGTGCACTGCGGGCGCGAATGCGGCACAATTGTGCCCATTGCGTTGAACATGCCCGGGCTGTGAGCCCCGGCCGGAGTCCCCATGTCCCTGATCATCACCGACGATTGCATCAATTGCGACGTCTGCGAACCCGAGTGCCCGAACGAGGCTATCTCCCAAGGCGAAGAGATCTACGTGATCGACCCTAACCTGTGCACCCAGTGCGTAGGCCATTACGACGAGCCGCAGTGCCAGCAGGTCTGCCCGGTCGACTGCATCCCGCTGGATGAAGCGCACCCGGAAACCGAAGAACAGCTGATGGCCAAGTATCGCCGGATCACTGGCAAGGGCTGATCACTGCCCTTCGCTGCACGGTCCCTGTGGGAGCGGGCATGCCGCGAACACCGGCGTAGCCGGTGCCATTCATCGCGTCGCCTGCTTCGCAGGCTTGCCCGCCCCCACAGTTACCGCGCCAACGTTCAGGTTTTGCTTCAACAGGTTTGCAGCGAACGTTTCAGCGTTGGCAGCGCGGGCAGTACACGCTCGCCCTCTGCCCCAGCTTCACTTCGCGCAACTCAGTGCCGCATACCTTGCACGGCTGTCCGCCACGCCCGTACACAAACAGTTCCTGCTGGAAGTACCCCGGCTGCCCGTCGCCACCGATAAAGTCGCGCAGGGTGGTACCGCCCTGCTCGATGGCCGCCGCCAGCACCCGTTTGATCTCGATCGCCAGTTTCAGGTAGCGCGCCCGGGAAATCCCGCCCGCCTCCCGGCGTGGGTCGATACCGGCGGCAAACAGCGCCTCGGTGGCGTAGATGTTGCCCACCCCTACCACCACCGCGTTGTCCATGATGAACGGCTTGACCGCCATCGACCGCCCGCGGGACAGCTGGAACAGCCGTTCACCATCGAACAGGTCGGTCAGCGGCTCAGGCCCCAAGCGCAGCAGTAGCTCATGGTTCAGAGGGTCCAGGCTCCACAGCATGGCACCAAAGCGGCGTGGGTCGGTGTAGCGCAGCATCAGCCCGGACTCCAGCTCGATGTCGACATGCTCATGCTTGGCCGCCGGCAAGCCCAGCTCGACCAGCCGCAGGTTGCCCGACATGCCCAAGTGGCTGATCAGCGTACCCACTTCGGCATTGATCAACAGGTACTTGGCACGTCGCTCCACGCTGACGATGCGCTGCCCTGACAGGCGCACATCGAGGTCTTCCGGAATCGGCCAGCGCAGACGCCGGTCGCGTACCACCACACGGCTGACGCGCTGGCCTTCCAGGTGTGGCGCAATACCGCGCCGGGTGGTTTCTACTTCTGGCAATTCCGGCATGTGTCAGTGTCCGCCCAACTCGCGAATGTTCTGCTTGAGGTTTTCGAAATCGTATTCCGACAAACCAATGTAATCGAGCACCAACGGGCCGACCACATTCCATTCGTGGTCCACCGCCTGGTTGCCCAGCACACGGTAGGACGCGCAGATATGCTCGGCCATCTTCAGCACCGCCAACAGGTTTTTCAGCTGGCTCTGGGTATTGCGCGAGGTATCGTCGCGGAACACGGCCAAGGCATTGTGGTGGTTGGCGATGGCCGCACTGAGGTGCTCGGGCAAGCGCCAGGATTTGGCTGTGAAGTAGCCGACCACTGAATGGTTGGTGTTGAACGTGCGGTTTTCGGTATCGACCACGCGTGTTTCTTCGTCGGCCTTGGCGTATGCCTCTTCCAGCACGTCCATGTAATTGGGGAAGCGCTTGAGCATCAACGGCACGCCACAGTCATGGAAGAGGCCAAGGGTATAGGCTTCGTCCGCCGCCTGTATGCCGGTACGCTTGGCCAGCGTCAGGCAGGTCATCGCGACGTCCTGGGCGGTATCCCAGAAGCGGTTGAGGGTAACGATGGTCTCGTCACTCATCTCGCCCTTGATCGACTGGGCGTTGATCAGGTTGATGATCGACCGGCTCCCCAGCAGGTTTACCGCACGCTGGATCGAACCGATCTTGTTGGACAACCCGAAGTGCGGAGAGTTGACCAGCTTGAGCAAGGCGCCAGAGAGGCCCGGGTCCTGGGAAATCAGCTTGGCGATGGTTTCCAGGTCTGGGTCAGGCATGTACTGCTCGAACTGCAGATCGACCATGATCTGCGGTTGAGGCGGGATGGTGATGCCTTGCAAGGCTTGCTGGATCTGTTCGGCGCTGAGTTCTTGGGACATACGTACACACTCGTTTAGGACGGGGGATTTTAACCCTCTCAGCGCCCCCGGGCACCACACCTGTAAAAGCTAAAGCACTGCAGACACGCTATAATCCCGCTCTTTTTCCCGGAGCGACGTCATGTCCCTGCCCAGCCTTCGCCTCAAAGCCAATGCCGACCGCCGCCTGCGCGCCGGCCACCTGTGGGTCTACAGCAACGAAGTCGATGTCAGCGCGACCCCTTTGCAAGGCTTCCAGGCGGGTCAGCAGGCCATTCTCGAGGCAGCCAACGGCAAGCCGCTGGGCATCGTCGCACTGAGCCCGAACAACCTGATCTGCGCCCGTCTGCTGTCACGCGACATCAAGCTGCCGCTGGACAAGTCGCTGCTGGTACACCGCCTGAATGTCGCCCTGTCGCTGCGCGAGCGCCTGTTCGACCAGCCGTGCTACCGCCTGGTCTACGGTGACTCCGACCTGCTCCCAGGCCTGGTGGTCGACCGTTTCTTCGATATCCTCGTGGTGCAGTTGGCCTCGGCCACCATGGAAGCGCACAAGGATGACGTGATCGCCGCACTGGTGCAGGTGCTCAAGCCCAGCGGCATCCTGTTCAAGAACGATTCGGCCGCGCGCGATGCCGAAGGCCTGCAGCGCTATGTCGAGACCGTCTACGGCGAAGTGCCGGACTGGGTGCCGCTGGAAGAGAACGGCGTCAAGTTCGAAGCCCCGGTGCGCGAAGGCCAGAAGACGGGCTGGTTCTACGACCACCGCATGAACCGCGCCCGCCTGGCACCGTACGTGAAGGGCAAGCGTGTACTCGACCTGTTCAGCTATATCGGTGGCTGGGGCGTACAGGCCGGTGCCTTCGGCGCCAGCGAAGTGTTCTGTGTCGATGCCTCGGGCTTTGCCCTGGACGGCGTGGAGCGTAACGCTTCACTGAACGGCATCAGCGAGAAGCTGACCTGCATCGAAGGCGACGTGTTCGAAGCCCTGCGCGAGCTCAAGGCGGCCGAAGAACGCTTCGACGTGATCATTGCCGACCCACCTGCCTTCATCAAGCGCAAAAAAGACCTGAAAAACGGCGAAGCGGCCTACCGCCGCCTGAACGAACAGGCCATGCGCATGTTGAACAAAGACGGCATCCTCGTCAGCGCCTCGTGCTCGATGCACCTGCCCGAGGACGACCTGAACAACATCCTGCTGACCAGCGCCCGCCACCTGGACCGCAACATGCAGCTGCTCGAGCGAGGCGGTCAGGGCCCGGATCACCCGGTACACCCGGCCATCGCCGAAACCCGCTACATCAAAAGCATCACCTGCCGGTTACTGCCAAACAGCTGATATCTGCCAAAAAGGGCCACCCAGCGGCCCTTTCCTGCCGCAATCCCCCCGCCAACCATCCACATCTGCATTCCCTCACCGCGCCAGCGGTGTAGAATCGGCCTATTCATCGCCAGTCATCCCCGGCGGGTTTATGAGCTCTGGTCAAGCACGCGGCGATCCCGCGCGGTCTTGGCCCCATCCGTGCCAGTGGCAACCGGCCTGCGGCGCAAAGGACAAGAGAAGCTCACTCCCCTATTTGTGACCTGATTAAGCCGCCAGGAGTGTTTCATGCCTGATTATCGTTCCAAGACTTCCACCCAAGGCCGCAACATGGCCGGCGCCCGTGCCCTGTGGCGCGCCACCGGGATGAAGGACGAAGACTTCAAGAAACCGATCATCGCCATCGCCAACTCGTTCACCCAGTTCGTTCCGGGCCATGTGCACCTGAAGGACCTGGGCCAGCTGGTCGCCCGCGAAATCGAACGCGCCGGTGGCGTGGCCAAGGAATTCAACACCATCGCGGTCGATGACGGCATCGCCATGGGCCACGACGGCATGCTGTACTCGCTGCCAAGCCGCGAAATCATTGCCGACGCGGTGGAGTACATGGTCAATGCGCACTGCGCTGACGCCATCGTCTGCATCTCCAACTGCGACAAGATCACCCCCGGCATGCTGATGGCCGCCCTGCGCCTGAACATCCCGGTGATCTTCGTTTCCGGCGGCCCGATGGAAGCCGGCAAGACCAAGCTGGCCAGCCACGGCCTGGACCTGGTCGATGCCATGGTCATCGCGGCCGACTCCACGGCCTCCGACGAAAAAGTCGCCGAATACGAGCGCAGCGCCTGCCCGACCTGCGGTTCGTGCTCCGGCATGTTCACCGCCAACTCGATGAACTGCCTGACCGAAGCCCTGGGCCTGGCCCTGCCGGGCAACGGTTCGACACTGGCCACCCACTCCGACCGCGAGCAGCTGTTCCTCACGGCCGGCCGCACCATCGTCGAGCTGTGCAAGCGCTACTACGGCGAGAATGACGAGTCGGTCCTGCCACGCAGCATCGCCAACTTCAAAGCGTTCGAAAACGCCATGATGCTGGACATCGCCATGGGCGGCTCGACCAACACCATCCTGCACCTGCTGGCCGCAGCACAAGAAGGTGAAGTGGCGTTCGACCTGCGCGACATCGACCGCCTGTCACGCAAAGTGCCGCAGCTGTGCAAAGTGGCGCCAAACATCCAGAAGTACCACATGGAAGACGTCCACCGCGCCGGCGGCATCTTCAGCATCCTCGGTTCGCTGGCCCGTGGTGGCCTGCTGCACACCGACCTGCCGACCGTGCACAGCCGCAGCATGGAAGAAGCCATCGCCAAATGGGACATCACCCAGACCGATGACGAAGCGGTGCACACCTTCTTCAAGGCCGGCCCGGCCGGTATCCCGACCCAGACCGCATTCAGCCAGTCGACCCGTTGGGAAACCCTCGACGACGACCGTGAAAACGGCTGCATCCGCAGCTTCGAACACGCCTACTCGCAAGAGGGCGGCCTGGCCGTGCTGTACGGCAACATCGCACTGGATGGCTGCGTGGTCAAAACGGCCGGCGTGGACGAATCGATCCACGTGTTCGAGGGCACCGCGAAGATCTTCGAAAGCCAGGACAGCGCCGTGCGCGGCATCCTCGCCGACGAGGTGAAAGCCGGCGACATCGTCATCATCCGCTACGAAGGCCCGAAAGGCGGCCCGGGCATGCAAGAAATGCTCTACCCGACCTCGTACCTCAAGTCCAAAGGCCTGGGCAAGGCCTGCGCCCTGCTCACCGACGGTCGCTTCTCGGGCGGTACCTCGGGCCTGTCGATCGGCCACGCCTCGCCAGAGGCCGCGGCGGGCGGTGCCATCGGCCTGGTGCGCGACGGCGACAAGGTACTGATCGACATCCCTAACCGTTCGATCAACCTGCTGGTCAGCGATGAAGAGCTGGCGGAACGCCGTGTCGAGCAGGACAAGAAGGGCTGGAAGCCAGCCGAGGTCCGTCCCCGCAAGGTAACCACCGCGCTCAAGGCCTATGCCCTGCTGGCCACCAGTGCCGACAAAGGCGCTGTGCGTAACAAGGCGATGCTGGAAGGCCTCTGAGGTGCTTTTGGCGTGAAATAAGAACCGGCGCCCTGGGCGCCGGTTTTTTTATGCCTGCACCGGCCCCTTCGCGGGCACGCCCGCTCCCACAGGGGCCGCACAGGTAGGGCAAGATTTACTGGATCTGCTCCGGCGTGACAATCACCCAGTTCTTGTCCGCCGTCACCGGCAACCCTTCCTTGGCCTGCGCTGCCGCATTTTTGGCAATCATCCCGTTGAGCTGGTCCATGTACTTGGCCTTGCGGTTTATCCACAGGTGGATACCACCTTTGCCCACATCCACCCCATGGAACTGCATGTAGCCATCGCTGGTCGGCGTGTCGCCGCCCACCAGCACCGGTTTCTTCCACTCATCGATGTAGGTAAGGATCGCCGCCTGCTTGCCCGCCATCCAGGTGGCTGGGGTCCACAGGTAAGGGGTCAGCTCCAGGCCCTCGTTAGCCTTGGCATCGTAGTGCCCGGCGCTGATCTGCTTGCGCGCAGTGGTCAGCTGTCCGCTGGTGCGGTCCTTGAGCAGCAGGCTCACGCCAATCACGTTCTGGGGCTTCACGTTATAACCATACTTGGGGTCCGAGGCGACCATGCGCACCAGCTCCTCGGAGGCCGCCGAAATCACATAGACCTCGATGCCGTTCTCCATCAGCTTGTTGTACAGCTCGGCCTGGCCCTTGAAGACCTTGGGCGGCTGAACCTCGATGGCCTTGACCTGGTCGCCTTCGTAATAGGTGCTGGGGATCGGCTTGGTCGAAGCCATCAGCTCATCCACCTGCACCTTCAGCTCCTGCAAGGTAAAGCCGGAGAACACCTGGGCTACCCACGGGTAGCAGACCATGTCATCGATTTCACACAGCCGGTAGTAATAACTGAACAGGCTTTCCTTGTGCTCGGCAGTGTCCTTGAACGGCATCAGCTTCAACGAAGGGTCGAGCTTGTCGCGGCTTAGCAGGCCCTTGTTTTCCATGAACGGAAGCAAGGCTTCTTCCAGGTCATAGCGGTAACTGGTGTTGTCCATGTCGAATACCGCGTAGTTACCCTTGTTGGCATTGGCAGCGATCATGCTGTCGAGCTGTTTGGCCGCGTCAGCAGGCCAGTGTTTGAGCTCCGTGGCGAAGCTTTCGATACTGAACAGCAGGGACAGGCCAATGGCGGCGGCTTTCACAGCGACTTTCATGTACGAATCTCCTGAAATGACTCAGAAACGCTAGTGCAACAATCCCCACTGCAAGCCCCCGATAACGACCTCCAGGCAGCCGCAAACGCCTTGTTCATTGCAATCTGCGACATCCCGTTATTCCATAAACGACTATGCAAATTCCATTTGGGTATAAATTCGTTTGTTTTCAGGCTGTTAGCATTTCCGTTCGCAATCGCTCACAGAGGCGATGCCACTTCTGCTTTTTTCTGCTGGAGCTTCAATGAATCTGCCGCTGTCACTCAACCTGCTGGCGTTCCTGGCCCTGTTGCTGGGCCTGGCACAAACCCGCCGCACCGACTGGAGCCTGGCCAAGAAGGTACTGCTTGGCCTGGTGCTGGGCGTGGTCTTCGGCCTTGTGCTGCACACGATCTATGGCGCTGGCCACCCCGTGCTCAAGGCAACCATCGCCTGGCTCGATCTGGTCGGCAACGGCTATGTCGGCCTGCTGCAGATGATCGTCATGCCGCTGATCTTCGCCTCGATCCTCAGTGCCGTGGCACGTTTGCACACTGCCTCTTCGCTGGGCCGCATCAGCGTGCTGAGCATCGGCACCCTGCTGCTGACCACGGCCATTGCCGCCCTGATCGGCATTGTGTTGACCAACCTGTTCGGCCTCAGCGCCGAGGGCCTGGTGGCCGGCGCCCAGGAAAGCGCACGCATGCAGGTTATCCACAGTGACTACGCGGGCAAGGTTGCCGACCTCAACATCCCGCAACTGCTGCTGTCGTTCATCCCCAGCAACCCGGTAGGCGACCTGGCGCGGGCCAAGCCGACCTCGATCATCAGCGTGGTGATTTTTGCCGTGTTCCTCGGCCTGGCCGCGCTCCAGTTGATCAAGGACGACGCCGAGAAGGGCGAGCGCGCCCTGTCGGCCATCGACACCCTGCAGGCCTGGGTAATGCGCCTGGTGCGGGTCGTGATGAAGCTGACCCCCTATGGCGTGCTGGCGTTGATGACCAAAGTAGTGGCCAGTTCCAACACGGAGGACATCCTCAAGCTGGGCAGCTTCGTGGTGGTGTCGTACCTGGGCCTGGGGTTGATGTTCGTGGTGCACGGCATCATCCTCGCCGCCACCGGCGTGAGCCCGCTGCGCTTCTTCCGCAAGGTGTGGCCGGTGCTGACCTTCGCCTTCACCAGCCGCTCCAGCGCCGCCAGCATTCCGCTGAACATCGAAGCACAAACCCGCCGTCTGGGCGTGCCGCAATCGATCGCCAGCTTCAGCGCATCGTTCGGCACCACCATTGGCCAGAACGGCTGCGCCGGGCTCTATCCTGCCATGCTGGCGGTGATGGTCGCGCCAGCGGTAGGCATCGACACCTTCGACCCGCTGTGGATCGCCACCCTGGTGGCCATCGTCACGCTGAGCTCTGCAGGGGTTGCCGGCGTGGGCGGCGGTGCCACCTTTGCCGCGCTGATCGTGCTGCCAGCCATGGGCTTGCCGGTGGAACTGGTGGCGTTGCTGATTTCGGTGGAGCCGCTGATCGATATGGGCCGTACGGCGTTGAACGTGAACGGTTCGATGACGGCGGGCGTTGTCACCAGCCAACTGTTGAAAGAGACTGACAAGGAAGTGCTGGCCGGTGATGAACATGCCGAGCTGAGCCACACCTGATAGATCGCCGGGGGCGCGTTGCGCCCCTTTCGCAACAAGTTCGTTCGTGTCTTGCTCAAAATCCGAACACCCTGCGGTCTCCCGTAGGAGCGGGTTTACCCGCGAAAGGGCCAGGCCTGCCGGCCAATTTCACCCGCCGTTCACCGTTGCCGCCGCTATCGTATTCGCGGGTAAACCCGCTCCTACTGGGTGGTGGATACACATCGGGGGTCGGACACAGGCCGCTGTAGGAGCGGGTTCACCCGCGAAGGGCTGCAGAGCAGCCCCCAACAATCTCACCCCTTATCCCAAACCTCGAAGTGATACACCGGCTTACCTTCCTCAGCCTGTGCCTCGCTAGAAGTCAGCCTCCACTGCCCTTCATCAAACGCCGGGAACCACGCATCCCCCTCTGGCGCCAACTCAACCCGCGTCAGGTACATGCGGCTGACCAGCCCCTTCTCCAGCGCCTGCCCATACAGCTGCGCCCCACCAATGAGCATCAGCTCACCGACGCCCTGCTCGCGCGCCCACTGCTCGGCCCGCACCAACGCCTCTTCAAGCGAGGCGAACACTTCGGCACCTGCAAGTTCAAGCCCCGGCTGGCGGCTGACCACGATGTTCAGCCGCCCAGGCAGCGGCCGCCCCAGCGAGTCCCAAGTCTTGCGCCCCATGATGATCGGCTTGCCCAGGGTGGTGGCCTTGAAGTACTTGAAGTCCCCCGGCAAATGCCAGGGCATGGAGTTGTCGATGCCGATCACGCGGTTCTCGGCATAAGCCGCGATCAGGCTGAGGGGGAGTGATGTATTCATGCCAGCGAGGATAGCACCGGGCGTGTGGGTTATGCTTCTGCCTTGACCTGTGCAATGGAAGACCTTGTGACTGCACCCACGCCACTGGACAAGCGCTGGCTCACCGAAGCGGTACGCCTGCGCGAAGAACATGCCGGCCCGCTGGAAGACCAGGAAGCCAACCGCTACGCCCGCCAGCTAGGTGGCGACCTGGCCACGCGCATCGAAACACGTGCGCTGTTCCTGGCCGAGCGCGATGACATGACCGGCGCCCTGCGCCATTGGAAGCAGGGCGCGCGCCTGGCGCTGCTGGCCTTGTTGCTGATGGCCGTGCTCAGCGGCGCGGGCCTGGGGCTGGCCGCCCTCGGTGACGGGCAGCGCCCGGTGAATGTGTTCTGGGCGCTGGGCAGCCTGCTCGGGCTGAACCTGCTGATGCTACTTGGCTGGGGCATGGGTTTTGCCCTGAGCGGCGAGCATGGCGCAGGGCTGGGCCGCTTGTGGCTGTGGCTAAGCGAACGCTTTGCCCGCGATGCCAAGGCCGCGCACCTGGCGCCAGCGCTGCTGGTGCTGCTGCAACGTCAACGCCTCAACCGGTGGCTGCTCGGCCTGTTGGTACACGGCCTTTGGCTGCTGGCGATGCTCACCGCGCTGGGCATGCTGCTGGTCTTGCTGGCGACCCGGCGCTATGGCTTTGTCTGGGAGACCACCTTGCTCGCCGCCGAGCCGTTCATTCACCTGACCCAAGCGCTGGGCGCCCTCCCCTCGTTGCTGGGCTTCGCCGTGCCCGACGAAGCCATGATCCGGGCCAGCGGCGACAGCCTGCCAGCCCTGGACGTGGCCCGCCAGGCCTGGGCCAGCTGGCTGCTCGGCGTGGTGCTGGTATACGGCCTGCTGCCCCGCCTGCTGCTGGCCGGGTTATGCCTGTGGCGCTGGCGCCAGGGCCGTGAACGCCTGACGCTGGACCTGGGGTTGCCCGGTTACGCGCAACTGCGCGAGGCACTGATGCCGCGCAGCGAGCGCATTGGCGTGCAGGATGCTGCCCCGCAAGCCTTGCCGCAGTTTGCCGCCGGGCAGCTGGAAAGCGGCAGCAGCGGTGCCCTGCTGGTGGGCCTGGAGCTGGACGACCAGCGCCCCTGGCCACCTGCCTTACCGAAAAGCGTGACCGATGCCGGCGTGCTCGACAGCCGCGAATCACGCAACCGGCTGTTGGAACAGCTCAGCCGCTTCCCACCGGCACGCCTGGCCATCGCCTGCGACCCACGTCGCTCGCCGGACCGCGGCAGTTTGGCGCTGCTCGCCGAACTGGCGCGCAATGCCGGCGCAACCCGTATCTGGCTGCTGCAGGCTGCACCAGGCCAGCCCCTCGATGCCGAGCGCCTGGGCGATTGGCACGAGGCCCTTGACCGCCTTGGCCTGCAACATGCCGACACCTCACCGCTGACCTGGCTGGAGCATGGCCATGACTGAGCCACTGAAACTGGCCGTGGTCGGCCATACCAATGTTGGCAAAACCTCGCTACTGCGCACCCTGACCCGCGACGTCGGTTTTGGCGAAGTGTCCCACCGCCCCAGCACTACCCGCCATGTGGAAGGTGCGCGGCTGTCTGTGGACGGTGAACCCCTGCTGGAGCTGTACGACACGCCCGGCCTGGAAGATGCCATCGCCCTGCTCGACTACCTTGAACGTCTGGAACGCCCGGGCGAGCGCCTGGATGGCCCGGCCCGGCTGGAGCGTTTTCTGCAGGGCAGCGAAGCGCGCCAACGTTTCGAGCAGGAGGCCAAGGTATTGCGCCAACTGCTGGCCAGCAATGCCGGGCTGTATGTGATTGATGCGCGCGAGCCGGTGCTGGCCAAGTACCGCGACGAACTGGAAGTACTGGCCAACTGCGGCAAGCCGTTGCTGCCGGTGCTCAACTTCGTCGCCAGCAGCCAGCACCGCGAACCGGAATGGCGTGAAGCCCTTGCCCGGCTTGGGCTTCACGCATTGGTGCGGTTCGACAGCGTGGCCCCGCCGGAAGATGGCGAGCGCCGTTTGTACGAAAGCCTGGCGCTGCTGCTGGAAAACGCCCGCCCGGCGCTGCAACGGCTGATCGACGACCAGCAGGCGCAGCGCTTGGCACGCCGGCACAGCGGCAAGCGCCTGATTGCCGAACTGCTGCTCGATTGCGCTGCATGCCGGCGCAGTGTCGAGGCCGAACCGGCGGCAGAAGCCCGGGCCATCGCGGCGCTGCGTCAGGACATTCGCCAACGTGAACAACGCTGCGTCGAAGCCTTGCTCAAGCTGTATGCCTTCCGCCGCGAGGATGCCCATGCCAGCGACCTGCCATTGCTGGACGGCCGCTGGGGCGATGATTTGTTCAATCCAGAGACGTTGAAACTGCTGGGCGTGCGCCTGGGCAGCGGTGTGGCGGCGGGTGCTGCGGCCGGTGCCGGGGTCGATTTGCTGGTTGGTGGCCTTACCCTCGGCGCAGCGGCGCTGGCCGGGGCGATTGCCGGTGGCGCGCTGCAGACGGCGCGCAACTATGGGTCACGGTTGATGGGCAAGCTCAAGGGCAAGCGCGAGCTGACCGTGGACGACACTGTATTGCGTTTGCTGGCCTTGCGTCAGCAGCAGTTGATGGTGGCGCTGGATAACCGCGGGCATGCAGCGCAGGACAGCATCAGGCTGGGTGAGCTGGATGAAAAGGCCTGGCGCGAGGGCAAGTTGCCGGAGGCGCTGGTCAAGGCGCGGGCGCACCCGCAATGGTCCACCCTGAATCCCGGGGCGAAGCTGAATCAGGCTGAGCGGCAGGAACAGCTGGAGGCGCTGGTTTCACAGATTTGAGCCAGCAGGCCCGGCCCTTTCGCGGGTGAACCCGCTCCTACGGCGGCCTGTGTAGTGTGCCCACCCCCAATCTGCGTAGGAGCGGGTTTACCCGCGAATACGGTGGCGGCGGCAACGGTGAACGGCGGGTGGAGGCCGGCCCTCAATAGTGAAGCGTTACTGCTGGGCCACCTTCTCCGACTTGCCGTCATAGCGCTTGCGCCATTCGGCCAGAATCTGGTCACGGTTTTTAGAAGCCCAGACAAAGTCGTTCTTGATCAACCGCTGCTCATAATCCGCCGGCAGCTCGGTCTGCGGCTTGGCGATGCCCGGCGCGGCCAGTACGGCGAAGTTTTCCTTGTAAAGTTCCATGGCCGCCGGGCTGGCTGAGAAATCGGCCAGGCGCTTGGCCGCATCGGCCTTGGGCGAGCCTTTGATCACTGCGGTTGCCTCGATCTCCCAGCCCAAACCCTCCTTTGGCAACACGATGTCCAACGGCGCGCCTTGGCGCTTGAGCTGAACGGCCGGGTATTCGAACGAAATTCCGATCGGGAACTCGCCCGCCGCCGCCAACTTGCACGGTTTGGAGCCGGAATGGACGTACTGGCCGATGTTCTGGTGCAGCGCATCCATGTAGGCCCAGCCCTGCGGCTCGCCAAAGGTTTGCAACCAGGCACTGACATCCAGGAAGCCGGTGCCGGACGAGGCCGGGTTGGGCATGACAATCTTGCCTTTGTACTCAGGCTTGGTCAGGTCCTGCCAGCTCACCGGTTTGCTCAGGCCCTGTTTCTCGGCCTCGATGGTGTTGAAGCAAATGGTGGCGGCCCACACGTCCATGCCGACCCAGGCTGGCGGGTTGGCGGCGTCACGATAATTGCCGGAAATCTTGCCCAGGTCCTTGGGCGCATAAGCTTCGAGCATGCCGTTCTGATCGAGTATGGCCAGGCTCGATGCCGCCAGCCCCCACACAGCGTCGGCTTGCGGGCGCTCTTTCTCCGCCAACAGCTTGGCAGTGATGATGCCGGTGGAATCACGCACCCACTTGATCTCGATATCCGGGTTGGCTTTCTCGAAGGCCTGTTTGTAGGTTTTCAGCTGCTCGGCTTCCAGAGCGGTGTAGACCGTCAGCTGGGTAGCAGCGGCCGAAGCCTGCAGGCTGAACACGGCGGAAACGGCAGCGGCAAGGGCAAGGTGCTTGTGCATGGGTAGGTTCCTATCAGGTCAGACGGTCGCGGCGCGTTGGCGCCAGGCTTGGGAGCGGCGCAGCAGGCCGCGCGAGGCTGCAGCCAGCAACAGTGAAGCGCCGGCACTGGTCAGCAGGATCAAGGTGGACATGGCGGCGGCACCGCCAACGTTGCCGGCGTCGTCCATGTTCAGCACGGCAACGGCAGCCAGGAGGGTGTCGGGGCTGTACAGGAAAATCGCTGCCGACACGGTGGTCATTGCCGATACGAACAGGTAGCGGATGATGTCCAGCAGTGCCGGCAGGCAAATCGGCACGGTCACGCGCAGGAAGTGCCTGTACAGCGGCGCTTTCAGCGACATCGCGGCAGCCTCGAACTCGCCGTCGAGCTGGCGCAGGGCGGTGGTCGCGGTCATCTGCGCGGTGGTCAGGTAATGGGCAATGGTGCACACCACCAGCAACCCCATGCCGCCGTACAGCACATGCAGCGGGTTACCGTTCAGGTTGAAGAAGAATACGTAGCCCAGGCCCAGCACCAGGCCCGGCACGGCCATGGGGATGAAGCTGAGCAGGCGCAGCGCATGGTTGAGCAGGCGTTGGCCCTGGGTCTTCTCCATCAGGAAGGCACCGGTGAAGATCACGATGCTGCCGATCAGTGCGGTGCCAATGGCCATGGTCACGCTATTGCGGTAGGCCAGCCAGCCGCCACCGGCAGTGTCTTCGAACAGGTAGTGGCGCAGCGACAACGACAGGTTGTAGGGCCAGAAAGTGACCAGCGAGGAGTACACCGCCATACCGATCACCACCAGCAACGCCGCGCACACCAGCAGCACAATGGTCAGGAAGCAGGCATCACGACCGCGTGATGGCTTGGGTTCGAACACCTGCGCACGGCCACCCATGGTGTCGCCCTGGCGTCTACGCAGCCAGGCGTCGACGGTAAAGCTGAACAGGGCCGGCAACAGCAGCACCATGCCGATCAGCGCACCACGGCCGAACTGTTGCTGGCCCACCACCGCCTTGTAGGCTTCCAGCGCCAGCACTTGATAGTCGCCCCCCACCACGACCGGTACACCGAAGTCTGTGATAGTCAGCGTGAATACCAGGCAGAACGCCGCGAATACTGCCTGGCGCGAGGCTGGCCAGGTGATGCTGGTGAACGCCCGCCACGAGCCTGCCCCCATGCTGGAGGCCGCATCGAACAGGCGAGCATCGGCCAGTGACAGTGCCGACAGCAGAATCATCAGCGCATGCGGGAAGGTGTAGATGGCCTCGCCCAGCACGATGCCCCAGAAGCCGTAGATATTGTCGCTGAGCAACCCACGCAGCAGGCCCTGATTGCCAAACAGGTAGACCAGGGCGATCGCCGGCAGCATCGACGGTGCCAGCAATGGCAGCAGCGAAATCCCCCGCCACAGGCCCTTGGCCGGGATCAACGTGCGTTGCAGGGCAAAGGCGAACAAATAGGCCAGCGGTACCACAATGGCCGCGACAGTGAAGGCCACCGACAGGCTGTTGCCAAGCAACCAATGGAAGCTGGCGCTGGTGAACAATTCACGGGCCGCCAGCAAGCCACCGCCCTGGCCCGCTTCACCGCTGAAACCACGCCAGAAGATCGCCAGCAACGGCATCAGCACGGCCAGCACCAACAGAATCAGCAGCAGGCTCTTGCCGCCGATGACGAACAGCCGGTCACCCAGGGCGATGCCAGCACGCGGCGCGACGTTGGCCTGGCTCAACGGCAGGGACATTGGCGCGGCCATCTCAGGCAAACACCTGCAGGCTCTGCGGCGGCAACGCCACCCAGATGTCCTGCGAACCCAGGCGCGGCATGGCCTCGGGTGCCAGTTCGGCCAGCAGGGCATGGCCTGGCAGGGCCTTGAGTTCAAAGCTCATGCGGCAGCGGTTACCGAGGAAGGTGATTTCGCGGACCATGGCCGGGAACAGGTTTTCTTCGTGCACCACCGGGTTGACCGTGATCGCCTCCGGGCGGCAGAACAGCCGGCCACTGCTGGCCTGGGCTGAACCCGGCGCCAGGCGCATGTTCATGTCCCCGACCAGGGCATGGCTGTCGCTGCGGCGTTGGAACGGCAGCCAGTTGCCCTGGCCGACGAACTCGGCCACGAACGGCGTGGCCGGGTGGTCATAGATTTCCTGCGGGGTGGCGTACTGCTCGACCTGGCCGTTGTTCATCACCGCAATGCGGTCGGCCATCAACATGGCCTCGTCCTGGTTGTGGGTAACCATCAACGTGGTGATGCCCAGTTGGCGCTGCAGCTGACGCAGTTCGGTGCACAAGTGCTCGCGCACCCGGGCGTCCAGCGCCGACATCGGCTCATCGAGCAGCAGCAGCGATGGCGACGGTGCCAGCGCGCGGGCCAAGGCCACACGTTGCTGCTGGCCACCGGAGAGCTGGCCTGGGTACTTCTTCTCGCTGCCAGACAGGCCAACCAGTTCGAGCATTTCGGCCACCCGCTGACGGGCCTGCTCGCGACCACTGCCCGTCAGGCCATAGGCGATATTGGCTTCGACGGTAAGGTTGGGAAACAGCGCATAGGACTGGAACAGGATGCCGTAGTCCCGCGCCTGGGGTGACAGCTTGGAGATATCGCGTTCGCCGATGTACAGCGTACCGCGGTCCTGGCGCTCCAGGCCGGCAATGCAGCGCAGCAGCGTGGTCTTGCCACAACCGGACGGGCCGAGCAGGCACACCAGTTCGCCCGCGGCGATGTCCAGCGAGACATCGTTGAGCGCCGTAAAGGCACCGAAGCGCTTGTGGATGTTGCACACTTTTATCTGTGCGCCGGGGGTGGTGTGGTTCATGGCATGGCCTCATCAAAGAGATGGGGCCATGCTAGGCAGGCTGTGCGAAGGTTCTGTGGCTTTAAGGCAAAAGCCGGTGATAGTGGTATAGGCAGATTTAGTAGTGGCCTGTGCCGGCCTCTTCGCGGGTAAACCCGCTTCTACAACGGCATGCATGTTCGCGGAAAATGCAGGCACGCGGGTACGCTGAAATGTAGGAGCGGGTTTACCCGCGAAGAAGCCAGCAAAAATCTAGAACTGCGAACCGGCCACTTCCTGCGCCACCCCCAGGAATGCCGCTGGCAACCGGGCCTGGCGCCGTTCCTTCAGGCAATACAGGTACTCGTGCATCACCGGCGCATTCTCCAGCGCCAGCACCCGGAGTTCGGGGTTGTGCGGCACCTCATGGCGGGCAATCACGCTGATGCCGATATTGCGCAGCACCGCTTCGCGAATCGACTCGCGGCTGCCGATTTCCATCAGGGCGCCGGCCTTGACCCCGGCCTCCTGCATCATCTGCTCGGTCAGCTTGCGTGTGGTCGAGCCCTTCTCGCGCATCAGCAGGCAATGCCCCGACACCACCTCGATCGACACCGTCTGGCGTTGGGCCAGAGGGTGGTTGCGGTGCACCGCCACCACCAAAGGGTCAGTGCCCAGTATCCGCCGCACCAACCGCGCGTCCTCCACCCATTGCGACGACGCGGCAATATCCACCCGGTAATCCTCGAGCATTTCCAGCACCTGCTGCGAGTTGCCGATCTCCACCGCCACTTCAACCTGCGGTAAGCGTTCGCGATAGATCTTGACCAGGTCGAGAATGTAGTAAGGCGCAGTGGCCGCAATGCGCAGGCTGCCCTGGGCCTGACCACTGTTGCGCAGCTCGAACTCGATGTCGGCTTCCTGCTGCAGCAGCGCCTTGACCATCGGCAGCAGGCGTAAGCCCTCCTCGCTCAACACCAGGCGCCGCCCGCCGCGGTAGAACAACTCCACGGCGTACTGGCCTTCCAGGCTGCGGATCTGCGTGGTCACCGTGGGCTGGCTGAGGCCAAGCTTCTTCGCCGCCTGGGTGATGCTGCCCAGACGGGCCACCATGTAGAAGGCCTTCAGCTCGGAACTCAGCATGCACGTCCTCTATTTGCGCAAAAGGCGCAAGCCGTTGAACACCACCAGCAAGCTCACGCCCATATCAGCGAACACCGCCATCCACATCGTGGCCATGCCGGCAAAGGTGATCGCCAGAAATATCGCCTTGATGCCCAACGCCAGAACGATGTTCTGCATGAGGATCGCCGCACTTTGGCGCGACAGCCTGACGAAGGCCGGGATTTTGCGCAAGTCATCGTCCATCAGCGCCACATCAGCCGTCTCGATGGCGGTGTCGGTGCCGGCAGCAGCCATGGCAAAACCGATTTCGGCGCGGGCCAGCGCCGGGGCGTCGTTGATGCCGTCACCGACCATGCCTACCCGATGGCCTTGGGCGTACAACGCCTCAATGGTTTTCAGCTTGTCGGCCGGCAACAGGTTGCCCTCGGCGCGGTCGATCCCCACCACGGCGGCAATGGCCTGCGCAGTATGCGGATTGTCACCGGTCAGCATGACAGTCTTGATACCCAGTTGATGCAATTCGGCGATCGCCTGACGGCTGCTGTCCTTGACCGTGTCGGCCACGGCGAACAGTGCCAGAGGGCCGGATCGGTCGAGCAGCAGGACCACGGTCTTGCCCTGGCGCTCCAGCGCATCAAGCTGGGCCTCCAGCGCTGGCGAACACAGCCCCAGTTCCTCGACCAGGCGGTGGTTGCCCAAGTGGTAGACCTCACCGGCGATGACACCACGCACGCCACGCCCGGCCAGGGCGGCGAAGTCACTGACCTCGCTCAAGGCCAGGCCTTGCTGCTTGCCGAACTCGGCAATGGCGCGGGACACCGGGTGGTCCGAACGCTCGCCCAGGCTGGCCGCCAAGGCTTGCGCACGGTCTTCGAACAGCGGCGCCAGCACCTTGGCGTCAGTCTGCACCGGCTTGCCATGGGTAATGGTGCCGGTCTTATCCAGGGCCAGGAAATCCAGGTGGCGGCCACCCTCCAGGTACACGCCACCCTTGATCAGGATGCCTTTGCGCGCAGCGGCGGCCAGGCCACTGACGATGGTCACCGGGGTCGAGATCACCAGCGCGCAGGGGCAGGCCACCACCAGCAGCACCAAGGCGCGGTAAACCCAGTCGAACCAGGCGCCAGCCATGAACAGCGGGGGCAACAGCGCCACGGCCAGGGCAATGGCGAATACCACCGGGGTGTAGATACGCGAGAAACGGTCGACGAAGCGTTGGGTAGGCGCCCGCGCGCCCTGCGCTTCCTCCACAGCCTTGATGATCCGCGCCAGGGTCGACTGCCCGGCAGCGGCGGTGACGCGAAACTCCAGCGCCCCCGCCTGGTTGATGGTGCCAGCGAACAGCTTGTCGCCCACCCCCTTCTCCACAGGCAGGCTTTCGCCGGTAATCGGCGCCTGATCGACGCTGGATTGCCCGCTGGTCACTTCACCGTCCAGGCCGATGCGCTCACCGGGGCGCACCCGAACCAGTGCGCCGATGGCCACCTCACGCACTTCCAGCTCGCGCCACTGGCCATCGGCCTGCTGCACCGTAGCCACGTCCGGGGTCAGCTGCATCAACCCGCCGATGGCATTGCGCGCACGGTCCAGCGAGCGCGCTTCGATCAGTTCGGCAACGGTGAAGAGCACCATGACCATCGCCGCCTCCGGCCACTGGCCGATCAATACGGCCCCCGTCACGGCGATACTCATCAGCGCATTGATGTTGAGGTTACGGTTTTTCAGGGCAATCCAGCCCTTCTTGTAGGTACCCAGGCCGCAACCGAGGATCGCGGCAAGCGCCAGTCCCGCTACCACCCACTCAGGGGCCAGTGCAGCAAAGTGCACGATTTCGGCGGCGATCGCGGCGACGCCCGACAATGCCAGTGGCCACCAGCGGGCCTTGGCCGGTTGGGGCACGCTGGCGCTGCCGTCGTCCTGGGCGGCAATCGGCTCGGCCTTCATGCCCAGGCTGTCGATAGCCCGCTCGATATCGGCGGTGCCGTCCAAGGTGTGGCGCACGCCAAGCACGCGGTTGATCAGGTTGAATTCCAGCTGTTCGATACCGGCCAGCTTGCTCAGTTTGTCCTGAATCAGGTTCTGCTCGGTGGGGCAGTCCATGGCATCGATGCGGAAACGACTGAGTTGTGCCTGGGCACTGGCCGTTTCGCTCAGTTGCACCAGCGGCGGCGCGGCTTTGGCGCCGCAGCAGCTGTGGCCGTGGGCAGCATGGCCATGGTCGTCATCACCATGAGCGTGATCGTGCGGATGCTTGTGTTCGTGGCTGACAGGCTGGTTCATGGGGTCATCCTTAAATTGAGCCTGTTGCCAAGTGAACACCCTGTAGCCACTATAGGGTCAAGCCACTTGCTGGAGATTTCGTGATGAAGATCGGAGAACTGGCCAAAGCCACCGACTGCGCGGTGGAAACCATCCGCTACTACGAGCGTGAAAACCTGCTGCCAGAGCCGGCGCGCAGCGAGGGCAACTACCGGTTGTACACCCAGGCCCATGTGGAGCGGCTGACCTTCATCCGCAACTGCCGCACGCTGGACATGACCCTGGACGAAATTCGCAGCCTGCTACGCCTGCGCGACAGCCCCGACGACGCGTGCGGCAGCGTCAATGCGCTGATCGACGAGCATATCGAGCATGTTCAGGCGCGGATCGATGGCTTGGTGGCATTGCAAGAGCAGCTGGTGGAGCTGCGGCGGCGCTGCAACACGCAGGGGAGTGAATGCGCGATCTTGCAGCAACTGGAGACAAACGGGGCGGTATCGGTGCCGGATACCGAACATTCGCATGTGGGGCGGAGTCACGGGCATTGAGCCAAAAGCTTCGCGGGTGAACCCGCTCCNCAGTACCCTGTGGGAGCGGGTTCACCCGCGAAGAGGCCAGTTCAAACAATGGAGATCTATCAGACCGCCATCGGCGCTGTCATCGGCGCATGGTGCTCATAGCCTTCCAGCCAGAAATCACTCGGTTCGATCTTCTCCAGCCACTCCGGCTCGTACTTACCAGTCTCGGCAAACGACGGCACACGGTCGCTGATGACCAGCTTCGGCGCTTCCAGCGGCTCGCGCTTGAGCTGCTCGTTGAGCATGTCCAGGTGGTTTTCATACACATGGGCATCGCCGATGAAGTAGGTGAACCAGCGCGGTGTATAGCCGGTCAGGCGGCCGAACAGCGACAGCAGCGCCGCGCCTTCGGTGAGGTTGAACGGCGTGCCCAGCCCCAGGTCGTTGGAGCGGATGTAGAGGGTCAGGGAAATTTCCCTGGTCTCGACATTCGGGTGGAACTGGTACAGCAAGTGACACGGTGGCAGTGCCATTTCGTCCAGTTGCGCGCAGTTCCAGCCGTGGAACAGGATGCGGCGGCTACCCGGGTCGTTGGCGATGGTGTCCAGGCACTGGCGCACCTGGTCGATCGCCTTGTACAGGATGACGAACGCGACGCCGTCCTCTTCGTCCTGGGCAATACGGCGGAAACCGGCTTGCTCGGCCATTTCGATGGCCGCCGGGTTGCTCAGCGGGATGCGCTTGTAGCCCGGCCACTGGCGCCATTGCACGCCATAGATCTCGCCCAGGTCGTCATGGCCCTGACGGAACGGGTTGGCCAGCCACTGGGCGTTTTCGTTGGCGTTCTGGTCCCAGACCTTGCAGCCCAGCTCGCGGAACTCACCGGCGTTCTTCACGCCACGCAGGAAACCGACCATTTCACCGATCGCCGACTTGAACGCCAGCTTGCGCGTGGTAATGGCCGGAAAGCCCTTCTGCAGGTCGAAACGCAGCATCGCGCCCGGCAGGCTGATGGTGCGGATGCCGGTGCGGTTTCCCTGCAACGTGCCGTTATCAATGACGTCGCGGACCAGGTCCAGATACTGTTTCATGGCTTACCTGTAGCAAAAACGGCAGGGGGATCGCCCCTGCCGTGGGATTAATCAGGCGGGTTTCGCCGTGGGCTTGCGATTATAAGCCCACCAGATCAGACCGAGGCCAGCCAGGATCATCGGCACACAGAGAATCTGACCCATGGTCAGCCAGCCCCAGGCGATGTAACCCAGTTGAGCATCCGGCACCCGCACGAATTCGACGATGAAACGGAAGATACCGTAGAACAGCGCGAACATGCCTGACACCGCCATGGTCGGCCGCGGCTTGCGCGAGAACAGCCACAGGATGACGAACAACGCCACGCCCTCAAGGGCGAACTGGTAAAGCTGCGACGGGTGGCGCGGCAACTGGGCCGGGTCGCTGAACGGCGGGAAGATCATCGCCCATGGCACGTCGGTGGGTTTGCCCCACAGTTCGGCGTTGATGAAGTTGCCGATACGCCCGGCACCCAGGCCAATCGGCACCAGCGGGGCGACGAAGTCCATCAGCTCGAAGAACGACTTGTTGTTGCGCTTGCCGAACCACAAGGCCGCCAGCATCACGCCGATGAAGCCGCCGTGGAACGACATACCGCCTTTCCATACCTCGAAGATCAGCGTCGGGTTGGCCAGGTAGGCGTGCAGGTCGTAGAACAGCACATAGCCCAGGCGCCCGCCGACAATCACCCCCATCGACAGCCAGAACACCAGGTCGGACAGCTTCTCGCGGCTCCAGGTGGGGTCGAAGCGGTTCAGCCGGCGTGAGGCCAGCAGCCAGGCACCGCCGATGCCGATCAGGTACATCAGGCCGTACCAATGGATTTTCAGCGGCCCGATGGCCAAGGCCACGGGGTCTATCTGCGGGTAAGGCAGCATGGAACTTCCTCTCGATTCAAATCAAAAAGCTGAGGCCAACACAGAACAACAGGGCTGCGAACAGGCGTTTCAACAAACGGGGCGACAGCTTGTGCGCCAGGCGCGCGCCGAAGCGGGCGAAGAACATGCTGGTCACGGCAATGCCGACCAGCGCCGGCAGGTACACGTAACCCAGGCTGTGGGGCGGCAGGTGCTCCTCGTGCCAACCCAGCAGCATGAAGCTCAGGGCACTGGCCACAGCAATCGGCAGGCCACAGGCCGATGACGTGGCCACTGCCTGCTGCATGGGCAGGCTACGCCAGGTGAGGAACGGCACCGTCAGCGAACCACCGCCAATGCCGAAAATGGCCGAAGCCCAGCCAATCACCCCACCTGCACCGATCAGCCCAGGTTTGCCGGGAACGCCACGGCTGGCCTTGGGTTTGAGGTCAAGGGCCATCTGCGCGGCGATGACCAAGGCGAACACACCGATGATCTTTTGCAGCAGTGGGCCCTGGATCAGCGAAGCGGTCTTGGCACCGACACCGGCCCCCAGGAGGATGCCGATGGTCATCCAGATGAAGATCGGCCATTGCACCGCCCGCTTGCGGTGGTGCTCCCGCACGGCGTTGATCGAGGTGAAGACGATGGTGGCCAGTGACGTGCCAACGGCCAGGTGAGTCAGCACCGAAGCGTCGAAACCCTGCAGGGTAAAGCTGAACACCAGCACCGGCACGATGATGATGCCGCCGCCCACGCCGAACAGCCCGGCCAGCACACCGGCACAGGCGCCCAACAACAGATAGAGCACGAATTCCATTCGGCATCCCCTAGAAATCAATCCGGCATGGTAACGGAAGCCGGGCTCGGGGCTCTAGTGAACTCTGTGTCAGGATGGATCCGCATCGTTCCTGTGGGTACAGTGACAAAAAAACACAGAGGCCCAACCTATGTGCCTGATCGTATTTGCCTGGCGGCCGGGGCACGCCCTGCCGCTGATCGTGGCGGCCAACCGCGACGAATTCTATGCCCGCCCCACTCAGCCCCTGGCGGCCTGGGAGGATGCACCTGGGGTGCATGCCGGGCGCGACCTGGAGGCAGGCGGTACCTGGCTGGGCGTAGGCCCACAGGGGCGCTTTGCCGCGCTGACCAACATCCGCGACCCGGGCCAGGCGCAGGGGCCCCGCTCGCGGGGTGAGCTGGTGGCGGCGTTTCTGCAGGGCGAGCTAGGGGTTGAGGCTTACCTGGACCAGGTGACCAGCCGTAGCGGGCAGTACTCGGGGTTCAACCTGCTGGTGGGTGATGGGCAGCAACTGGGTTATCTGCATGCCCGTGAGGCCACGCCGCGCCTGCTGAAGGCTGGGGTTTACGGGCTTTCGAACGCCGGGCTGGATACACCGTGGCCGAAGCTGGTGAAGGCACGTGACGGGCTGGAAAACCTGCTGGACACGCCGGAGCCGCACAGGCTGCTGGCTTTGCTCGCGGATAACGAGCCCGCGGCTGATGGTGACCTACCCGAAACAGGCGTGGGGTTGGCAACCGAGAAGTTGCTATCGAGCGTCTTCATCGCCAGCCAGAATTACGGGACACGGGCGAGCACAGTGCTCATTGTGGATGATCAGGGGCAAAGACGGCTGGTTGAGCGCAGTTTCGGGCCTTTTGGCGGGCATTTGGGGGAAATTGAGTTGTTGGCCTGAACATTCGATGTTGTCTGTTCGGGCCTCTTCGCGGGTAAACCCGCTCCTACCACGGATTTGGACACNGGCCGGACCTGCTGGCCAATCTCCACCACCCGTTCACCGTTGCCGCCGCCATCGTATTCGCGGGTAAACCCGCTCCTACAATAATCGGGTGACACACATCGAGGGTTTAGGCGCAGGCCGGTTGTAGGAGCGGGTTCACCCCCAAAGAGGCCGGGACAGGCCGCATCACCCTCACAAGGTTTTATTAGCCCCAGGCCCAATCATCCGCGCCAACCCAAGGTTCTTCAGGGCCAGCTGCAGCGAGCTGTGGATAACCTGCGGGTTGTCATGGCTCAAGGCCTCGGCCAGCAGTTCCTTGGCCTTGCCCATATTGATCTGGCGCAGCATCCACTTGACCTTCGGCAGGTTGGTGGCGTTCATCGACAGGCTGTCGAAGCCCATGGCCATCAACAGGACCGCTGCCGCCGGGTCACCGGCCATCTCGCCGCAGATGCTCACCGGCTTGCCTTCGCCATGGGCGTCGCGCACCACCGTGTTCAGCGCCTGCAGTACCGCCGGGTGCAGGTAATCGTACAGGTCGGCGACCCGCGGGTTGTTGCGGTCCACCGCCAACAGGTACTGGGTCAGGTCGTTGGAGCCTACCGACAGGAAGTCCACCTGCCGCGCCAGCTCCTTGGTCTGGTACACCGCCGCCGGGATTTCCACCATCACACCCACGGGCGGCATCGGTACATCGGTACCTTCGTCACGCACTTCACCCCAGGCACGGTGGATCAGGTGCAGCGCCTCTTCCAGCTCGTGAATGCCGGAAATCATCGGCAGCAGGATGCGCAGGTTGTTCAGGCCCTCGCTGGCCTTGAGCATGGCGCGGGTCTGCACCAGGAAGATTTCCGGGTGGTCGAGGGTGACGCGGATGCCGCGCCAGCCGAGGAACGGGTTTTCTTCCTTGATGGGGAAGTACGACAGAGCCTTGTCGCCACCGATGTCGAGGGTACGCATGGTCACCGGCAGCGGGTGGAAGGCCGCCAGCTGCTCACGGTAGATGGCCAGCTGCTCTTTCTCACTGGGGAAGCGCTGGTTGATCATGAACGGCACTTCAGTGCGGTACAGGCCTACCCCTTCGGCGCCGCGCTGCTGGGCACGGGCCACGTCAGCGAGCAGGCCAGTGTTGACCCACAGGGGCATGCGGTGGCCGTCGGGGGTGACGCACGGAAGTTCACGCAGTGCATCCAGCCCTTGGGCCAGCTGGCGTTCCTCCTCGACCACTTCGCTGTACTGCTTGCGCAGCACTTCGCTGGGGTTGGTGAACACCTCGCCCTTGTAGCCATCGACGATCAGTTCAATACCGTCGACTTTGGAGTATGGCAGGTCGACCAGGCCCATCACCGTGGGGATGCCCATGGCACGCGCGAGGATGGCGACGTGGGAGTTGCCCGAGCCGAGTACCGAGACCAGGCCGACCAGCTTGCCTTCCGGCACTTCACCGAGCATGGCCGGTGTCAGTTCCTCACTGACCAGGATGGTGTTGTCGGCATACACCAACGACTGCGAGCGCGCTTCCTGCAGGTAGGCCAAAAGGCGGCGCCCCAGGTCCTTGACGTCGGAGGCACGCTCACGCAGGTAGTCGTCGTCCATCAGCTCGAAGCGGTTGACGTGCTCACCAACCACCTGGCGCAGGGCGCCCTGGGCCCACTGGCCGGTCTTGATGACCTCGGTCACCTCACCGCCCAGGGCTGCGTCTTCCAGCATCATCAGATAGACGTCGAACAGCGCACGCTCTTCCGGGCGCAGCTGGGTGGCCAGTTTGGCCGACAGCTTGCGCATGTCGTCGCGCACACCTTCCAGGGCGTTCTGGAACAGCTTGAGTTCGGCGTCGATGTCATCGACGGTCTTGTCCGGGACCACTTCCAGGTCGGCCGGCGGCAACATCACCACCGCACGCCCCACCGCGGCACCAGGCGAACCCGGCACACCCACGAAGCGCGCTTCCTGAATACCTTTGCCCTGACGGCCCAGGCCACGGATCGAGCCGGTAGCCTCGGCGTGGGCGATAACCCCGGCAAGCTGGGCGCTCATGGTGACCAGGAAGGCTTCCTCGCCCTCATCGAACTGACGGCGCTCCTTTTGCTGGATGACCAGTACCCCGACCACACGGCGGTGGTGGATGATCGGCGCACCCAGGAAGGAGGCGAATTTCTCTTCGCCGGTTTCGGCAAAGTAGCGGTAACGCGGGTGGTCGGCGGCGTTTTCCAGGTTCAGCGGCTCTTCCCGGGTACCGACCAGGCCAACCAGGCCTTCGTTGGGGGCCATGCTGACCTTGCCGATGGAGCGCTTGTTCAGGCCTTCGGTCGCCATCAGCACGAAGCGGTTGGTTTCCGGGTCGAGCAGGTAGACCGAGCAGACCTGGCTGCCCATGGCTTCCTTGACGCGCAAGACAATGATCCCCAACGCCGACTTGAGATCTTTGGCGGAGTTTACTTCCTGGACGATCTTGCGCAGCGTATTGAGCATGGCTCGGGGTCGAACTCCGTCGTCAGTCGCGCGTCAACAGACGCGGTGCTAGCTCTTTCAGGGCGCGCCGGTACACCTCGCGCTTGAATGTCACAACCTGGCCCAGCGGATACCAATAGCTCACCCAGCGCCAACCGTCGAATTCCGGCTTGCCGGTCAGGTCCATCCGCACCCGTTGTTCGTTGCTCAACAGGCGCAGCAGGAACCACTTCTGCTTCTGGCCGATGCACAGCGGCTGGCTGTGGGTACGTACCAATCGCTGGGGTAAACGATAACGCAACCAGCCACGGGTGCAGGCAAGAATTTCTACATCGTCGCGTTCAAGGCCAACTTCTTCGTTCAGCTCGCGGTACAGGGCGTCTTCCGGCGTCTCGTCAGGGTTGATACCACCCTGGGGGAATTGCCAGGCATCCTGGTTGATCCGTCGAGCCCATAGCACCTGCCCGGCATCATTCGTGAGAATGATCCCGACATTGGGGCGAAAACCATCCGGGTCGATCACGGCAGCAACCTCGCAAACGCATGTCAACGCATTGTTCCACAAAGCTTGCGAGCGCAGCAACGCGCCCGCCAAGCTTATGTGCAGCTGCGTGAAAACTCCGTATTCTGCGGGCCTACCCTGTGGCTGATGCGAGTGACCGCGATGCGCCTGGCTTTATTCGACCTGGACAATACCCTCCTCGGTGGCGACAGCGACCATGCCTGGGGTGACTATCTTTGCGAGCGCGGCATTCTCGACCCGGTCGCCTACAAGCAACGCAACGACAGCTTCTACCAGGATTACCTCAATGGCACCCTGGACCTTCAGGCCTACCTGGCCTTTTCCATGGAAATCCTGGCGGCAACACCCATGCCCCAACTCGACGAATGGCACCGCGATTTCATGCGCGACTGCATCGAGCCCATCGTCCTGCCCAAGGCCCTGGCCTTGCTGCAGCAGCACCGCGAGGCGGGCGACCAGCTGGTGATCATCACCGCTACCAACCGCTTCGTCACCGCACCAATCGCCCGGCGCCTGGGGGTGCGGGTGTTGCTGGCAACCGAATGCGAGGTGCGCGACGGCCGCTACACCGGGCGTAGTACCGATATACCGTGTTTCCGTGAAGGCAAAGTGACGCGGCTGGAACGCTGGATGCTGGAGAACGGCTTTGATCTTGAGGACAGCTACTTCTATAGCGACTCGATGAATGACCTGCCGTTGTTGCAGCGGGTGACGCATGCAGTGGCTGTGGACCCGGCCCCGGACCTGCGGGCCGAGGCGGATAAGCGTGGATGGCCGGTGATCTCGCTGCGGGATTGAGGTTTTCCGTGCCGGTCTTTTCGCGGGCACGCCCGCTCCCACAGGAATCACCACAGGCCTTGAGGGCTGCGCTGTACCTGTAGGAGCGGGTTCACCCGCGAATAGGCCGGCACAATCAGCACAAGGCTGTCAGACCGGCTTGGCCCCCATCAGCCCGGCAATGGACAGGAAGCAAACCCCACTGAATACCGCCAGCGCCAGGGTAAACCGCAACCCCACCACCTCGGCCTTGCGCAGCCGGTTCAGCCGCACCAGCAGCCACCACACGGCAAACGCGCCAAATGTATAGATGACACTGGATGCCAACACCCAGGTCTGCCCCAGTGGCCAGCCCACCAGGTGTACCAGCCACCAGCCGGTGAACGGCATGCTCACCAGGCACAGGCCCATCACCAACCAGACGAACACCAACGGCCGGCGCAGCAGCTTGGCGTAGGCTTCGGCATCGCCCTGGCGGCGGGCGCGCCAGGTCCAGATCGCCAGGCCCAGGGCGCCCAGAAGCAGCAGCGCGGTGGCGATGATGTGCAGGGTCTTGAGCGTGGTCAGGTGTTCCATGTCTCGGTCGTCCTTAAACGGGCATTTTGCGGTCGCTTCTTCGCGGGCCATCAGCCCTAGCTTAGCCGCTCAGCCCAGGAACAGTTTGTAGGCCGGGTTTTCGGTCTCGTCCCAGTACGGGTAACCGATCTTGGCCAGCGCTGCCGGCACCAGGTGACGTTCGTCCTCCGGTACCTGCAGCCCCGCCACCACGCGCCCATCAGCCGCGCCATGGTTGCGGTAGTGGAACATCGAGATGTTCCAGCGCCCGCCCAGCTTGTTGAGGAAGTTGAACAGCGCACCCGGCCGCTCGGGGAATTCGAAGCGCAGCACCATTTCGTCGCTGGCACCGGCCGAGTGGCCGCCGACCATATGACGAATATGCAGCTTGGCCAGTTCATTGTCGGTCAGATCGGTAACCGGGAAGCCCTGCTCGGTCAGTTGCTGCACCAGCGCTGCGCGGGGGTCGTTTTCCGGGTGGGTCTGCACCCCAACGAAGATATGCGCTTCGTCAGAGGTGTGCTTGCGGTAGTTGAACTCGGTGATCTGACGCTTGCCGATAGCTTCGCAGAAGGCCTTGAAGCTACCCGGGCGCTCAGGGATGGTCACGGCGATGATCGCCTCGCGCTTTTCACCCAGCTCGGCACGTTCGGCCACATGGCGCAGGCGATCGAAATTGACGTTGGCACCGGAGTCGATGGCCACCAGGGTCTGGCCGCTGACGCCGTATAGCTCGACGTACTTCTTGATGCCCGCCACACCCAGCGCGCCAGCAGGCTCGGTGATCGAGCGGGTATCGTCGTAGATATCCTTGATTGCTGCGCAGATTTCATCGGTACTGACAGTGACGACTTCGTCCACATGGTGGCGGCAGATATCAAAGGTGTGCTGGCCAATCTGCGCCACCGCCACGCCATCGGCGAACAGCCCGACCTGCGGCAGCACCACACGCTCACCGGCAGCCATGGCCGCCTGCAGGCAGTTGGAATCGTCCGGCTCGACACCGATTACCTTGATTTCCGGGCGCAGGTACTTCACGTAGGCAGCAATGCCGGCGATCAGGCCGCCACCGCCCACCGGCACGAAGATCGCATCCAGCCGGCCAGGGTGTTGGCGCAGGATTTCCATGGCGACGGTGCCCTGCCCGGCGATGGTGTGCGGATCGTCGTAAGGGTGAACGTAGACGAAGCCCTTTTCATCGACCAGTTTCAGCGAATAGGCCAGTGCCTCAGGGAACGAGTCGCCATGCAGCACCACCTTGCCACCGCGCGAGCGCACGCCTTCGACCTTGATCTCCGGAGTAGTCTTGGGCATCACGATGGTGGCCTTGATGCCCATTTCGCGCGCGGCCAGGGCCAGGCCTTGGGCGTGGTTGCCGGCCGAGGCGGTGACCACGCCACGGGCCAGTTCTTCCGGGCTCAGCTGGGCCAGTTTGTTATAGGCGCCGCGGATCTTGAACGAGAATACTGGCTGCAGGTCTTCGCGCTTGAGCAGAATCTGGTTGCCCAGGCGCTTGCTCAGCTGCCCGGCGCTCTGCAACGGGGTTTCGACGGCAACGTCATAGACGCGCGAGGTGAGGATCTTCTTGACGTACTGTTCGAGCATCGGGAAAGCATCACTGGGCCGCGGGACGAGGGCTGGGAGTCTACCCCAGCGCTACGTCGGGCGACCACAGCAAAGCCGTGCGAGCCGTTATACTAGGCAACTTTGAAACCGCCCTGCCCCTTCCGGAGCCCGCATGACCCAGGACCAACTCAAACAGGCCGTCGCCCAGGCCGCTGTCGACTTCATTCTGCCCAAGCTGGATGAAAAGAGCGTCGTAGGCGTCGGTACCGGTTCGACCGCCAACTTCTTCATCGATGCCCTGGCTCAGCACAAGACCGCGTTCGACGGCGCAGTCGCCAGCTCCGAAGCCACTGCCCAGCGCCTGAAGGGCCATGGCATCCCGGTCTACGAACTGAACAGCGTCAGCGAGCTTGAGTTTTACGTGGACGGTGCTGACGAGAGCGACGCACACCTGCACCTTATCAAGGGCGGCGGCGCAGCCCTGACCCGCGAAAAGATCGTCGCGGCCGTGGCCAAGACCTTCATCTGCATCGCCGACGGCAGCAAGCTGGTGCCGGTACTGGGGGCCTTCCCGCTGCCGGTCGAAGTAATCCCCATGGCCCGCAGCCACGTGGCACGTCAGCTGGTGAAGCTGGGTGGTGACCCGGTGTACCGTGAAGGCGTGGTCACCGACAACGGCAACGTGATCCTGGATGTGTACAACCTGCAGATCACCAACCCGGTGGAGCTGGAAGCACAGATCAACGCCATCGTCGGCGTGGTGACCAACGGCCTGTTCGCGGCGCGGCCGGCGGATCTGCTGCTGCTGGGTACCGCTGAAGGCGTGAAGAGCCTGAAGGCCGAGTAAAACCCTTCGCGGGTAAACCCGCTCCTACAAGGTACCCCACCGGCCTGGAACCGTGGCGATCTCT